>NZ_JBIRQH010000015.1:0-196536 GCF_044333095.1 Streptomyces sp. NPDC021100 | reverse complement strand
CGCCGGCTCAACTTCACCCACATACAACGCCGTTAATTCTTCACGCAATGTCAGCACACCGGTTCCTCCTGACGCAGGACAATACCGTGCGCTCTTGCGAGGGCACATGGAGTATCCCTGGTCTCACCGCGAACGGCGGCAAGGGGGCACCAGGCCGACGGCCCAGCCTCGGGGTGCGGGATTCTGTGGCTTCCCGGACGAGAGCGACCGCCGGGCCGGCGTAAGGTCGCGGTTCAGGCGCTCTGGAACGGAGCTGCCTCCAGCACGGAGCGTTCCGCTCCCTCGGCGTAAGGCGTACCCAGAACTGGTTCAAGGCCTGGGACGACGATCCGGTTCCCTCAAATGAACCGGGACCCTCGACCGGACTCTCGACCGCATCTGTCGCTACTGGTCACACGTCTCAGAGCCAGGTCACTGACTCCGTGCGGCCACCTGCCGCGCCAGCCGGTAAGGAAACGCCCGGTACCACGCGTACGACACCCCGAACCCGAACGCGAGGCACAGCAGCCCCCCGACCGCGTCCAGCCAGAAGTGGTTCGCCGTCGACACGATCACGGCAAGCGTCGCCACCGGATACAGGGCGCCCAGCACCCGCACCCACACCCACCGCGCCAACAGCGCGATGGTGACACCGCACCACACCGACCACCCGATGTGCATGGACGGCATCGCCGCGTACTGGTTGGAGACGTCGGCGAGGTTGCCGGAGGCCATGGAACCCCAGGTGTGGTGCTGGAGGACGGTGTCGACGAAGCCGGGGCCGTCGTCCATGAGCCGTGGGGGTGCGAGCGGGTACAGGTAGTAGCCGAGGAGGGCGACGCCGGTGGTGGCGAAGAGGGCGAGGCGGGCGGCGCCGTAGCGGCCGGGGTGCCGGCGGTAGAGCCAGACGAGGACGCCGATGGTGAGCACGAAGTGCAGGGTGGCGTAGTAGTAGTTCATGCCGACGATGAGCCACGTCACCGAGTTCACCGCCTTGTTGACGGTGTGCTCCACGGCGATGTGGAGCGTCTGCTCGGTGGACCAGATCCAGTCGGCGTTGCGCTGCGCGTCGGCCCGCTGTTCCGGGACGGCGTTGCGGACCAGGGAGTAGGTCCAGTAACCGACGGCGATGAGCAGCACCTCGAACCACAGCCGCGGGCGGCGCGGCGTCCGCGGCCCGCGCCGCGACGGCCGGTCCGCCGGCGGCCTGTCCCCGCGTTCCCCGTTGGGCGGCGGGGAGGCCGTGCGGCCTTCCAGGGTCCTTGCTGTCGCTTCACCCATAGGCCCACAGTGTGCCAGAGTCCGCAGGAGCGCAGATCGATCTCAAGTCGGGTTTGGCGCGCTTTCGGCCGGGTGCGCGGACGTCGTACGGGTGCCCGGGGCGCCGCTTCGCGCGGCCGGCGCCGAGGCCGTCGAGCCGCGGACGACCAGCTCCGGCAGGAACACGAACTCGCTGTGCGGCGCGGGCGTCCCGCCGATCTCCTCCAGCAGGGCCCGCACCGCCGCCTGGCCCATGGGCCGCACGGGCTGGCGGATCGTGGTCAGCGGCGGGTCGGTGAAGGCGATCAGCGGGGAGTCGTCGAAGCCGACGACGGAGACGTCGCGGGGGACCTCCAGGCCCGCCCTGCGGGCCGCGCGGACGGCGCCCAGGGCCATCATGTCGCTGGCGCACACCACGGCCGTACAGCCGCGTTCGAGGAGCGCGGCGGCGGCCGCCTGTCCACCCTCCAGGGTGAACAGGGAGTGCTCGACCCACTCCGCCGCGTCGTCCGCCGCCAGCCCGAGCTGGTCCTCCATGCCCCGCAGGAAGCCCTCGATCTTCCGCTGGACCGGCACGTACCGGCGCGGTCCCAGGGCCAGGCCGATCCTGCGGTGGCCGAGCTCCGCCAAATGGGTGATGGCGAGCCGCATGGCGGCCCGGTCGTCGGGGGACACGAACGGCGCCCTGACCTGCGCCGAGAATCCGTTGATCAGGACGAACGGCACGCCCTGGGCGCGCAGCCGCTCGTAGCGCTGCATGTCGGCGGAGGTGTCGGCGTGCAGGCCGGAGACGAAGATGATCCCGGCGACCCCGCGCTCCACCAGCATCTCGGTCAGCTCGTCCTCGGTGGAGCCGCCGGGGGTCTGGGTGGCGAGCACGGGCGTGTAGCCCTGACGCGTCAGGGCCTGCCCTATCACCTGGGCGAAGGCCGGGAAGATGGGGTTCTCCAGCTCGGGCGTGATCAGGCCGACCAGGCCGGCGCTGCGCTGCCGCAGCCGCACCGGCCGTTCGTAGCCGAGCACGTCGAGCGCGGCCAGCACGGACTGGCGGGTGGAGGCGGCCACCCCCGGCTTGCCGTTGAGGACGCGGCTGACGGTTGCTTCGCTGACACCCGCCTGGGCTGCGATATCGGCCAGCCGTGCGGTCACGGGAGGTGACTGTACCGGTCGCTTCCCGGACTTCCCACCGGACGCCATCTCAGACTTCCCACCAGACGCAGGATTCCGCGGGCAGCCGGGCGGCTCCGCCGTGGAATTCCAGGGCGGCGGTGGCGAGCACCGGACGCCCCGGAACCGTCAGTTCCACCTCTTCCGGGAGGGTGTTGAGGGTGCAGACGAACCCCGGCCGGGAGAACGCCAGCACGCCCTCCGGCGCCGACAGCCACGTCATCTCCCCGGCCCCGAGCCCGGGCAGGGACCGCCGCAGGGCGAGCGCGGAGCGGTAGAGCTCCAGCGTCGAGCGGGGGTCGCCGGACTGCGCCTCCACCGACAGCGTCCGCCACTCCCCGGGCTGCGGCAGCCAGCTGCCCTCCGGCCCGGAGCCCGGTCCGAAACCGAAGGGGGCGTCGTCGCCCGACCACGGCAGCGGCACCCGGCAGCCGTCGCGGGTGCCGTCCTGGCCGTCCCCCCGGAAGAACGCCGGGTCCTGGCGCACCTCGTCCGGCAGGTCCACGACCTCCGGCAGCCCCAGCTCCTCGCCCTGGTAGACGTAGGCGGACCCCGGCAGCGCCAGCATCAGCAGCGCGGCGGCCCGGGCGCGGCGGGCCCCCCGCTCGCCGCCGCCGTAACGGGTCGTGTGCCGCACCACGTCGTGGTTGGAGAGCACCCAGGTGGTGGGCGCGCCGACGGAGTGGGTGGCGGCGAGTGACGCGTCGATCACCTCGCGCATCGGCTCCGCGCCCCACGCGCAGGTCAGGAACTGGAAGTTGAACGCCTGGTGCAGCTCGTCCGGGCGGACGTACAGGGCCAGCCGCTCGGACGTCGGTGCCCACGCCTCCGCCACGCCGATCCGGTCCCCCGGGTAGGAGTCCAGCAGCCGGCGCCAGGAACGGTGGATCTCGTGGACGCCGTCCTGGTCGAAGAACGGCAGCACCTGGGCGCCGATGAGTTTGGCCTGTTCTTTTCGCCCGATGTCGGGCAGGCCGGGGGCCTTGACCATGCCGTGCGCCACGTCGACGCGGAAGCCGTCCACGCCGAGGTCGAGCCAGAAGCGGAGCACGGACTCGAACTCCGTGCGCACCTCGGGGTCGTCCCAGTTGAGGTCCGGCTGCTCGGGGGCGAACAGGTGGAGGTACCACTCGCCGGGCGTGCCGTCGGGGTTCTCGGTGCGCGTCCAGGCGGGGCCGCCGAAGACCGACTCCCAGTCGTTCGGCGGCAGCTCGCCGGCCTCTCCGCGGCCGGGGCGGAAGTGGTAGCGCGCCCGTGCCGGGCTGTCCGGCGCCGCCGCCAGCGCCTCCCGGAACCACGCGTGCCGGTCCGAGGTGTGGTTCGGCACGATGTCCACGATGATCCGGAGACCGAGGCGGTGGGCTTCGCGAACGAGGTCGTCCGCGTCCTGGAGGTCGCCGAACAGCGGGTCGACCGCCCGGTAGTCCGCCACGTCGTACCCGCCGTCCGCCTGCGGCGACGCGTAGAACGGCGTCAGCCACACCGCGTCCACGCCCAGCTCCGCCAGGTACGGCAGCCGCTCGCGGATGCCGCGGAGGTCACCGATGCCGTCGCCGTCGCTGTCGGCGAAGGAGCGGACGTAGATCTGGTAGATGACGGCTTGGCGCCACCACTCGTCCGTGCCGGACGGGGAGGTGGCGTGGTGGGGAGAGGGGGCGAGGTGGTGGGGCATGGAGGTCCTATCGGGTAGTGGTCGTGGAGGGTGCGGGGGGCGCCTGCGGCGGGCGGTGCCCCGGTCCCGCCCCTTCGCCGATTCCCGGGGGCCAGCCCCCGGACCCCCGAAGCGCCCTGCGGGCGCTGTCCTCAAACGCCGGACGGGCTGATCTTTCAGCCCGTTGGGGGTGCCCCCTCTGGGGGAGTTTGAGGACGAGCGGCGGAGCCGCGAAAAGGGGGTCTGGGCGCAGCCCCAGGAAACGGAGAAAGGGCGGGACCGGGGCAACCACCCCCGGAGGGCTACCCCTTCGTGCCGCCGGCCGTCAGCCCGGCGACGAGGTGCCGCTGGGCGAAGAAGAACGCCAGCCCCGCCGGCACGGTGATGAGCACGGCCGCCGCCGTCATCAGCCCCCACTCCGCCTTCTGCTGCCCCACGAACGTCTGAAGCCCCACCGCCAGGGTGTAGTGCTCCTCGCTGCTCATGAACTGGCTGGCGAACGCCACTTCACCCCAGGCGGTGATGAAGGAGTAGAAGCCGGTGACGGCGAGGCCGGGCCGGGCCAGCGGCAGGATGAGCCGCCAGAACGTACCGAAGGGGGTGAGCCCGTCGACCCGCCCGGCCTCGTCGATCTCGGCGGGTATGGAGTCGAAGTAGCCCTTGAGCATCCAGGCGCAGAACGGCACGGAGATCGAGCAGTAGGTGAGGATCAGCCCGCCGTAGGAGTCCAGCAGCTTCAACTGCCCGAGGATGTTGTAGAGCGGCACGATCAGCACCGCCATCGGGAACATCTGCACCACGAGGAACGTCCACATCAGAGGCCGGCTGCCCGGGAACCGCAGCCGCGACACCGCGTACCCGGCGGTCGCCGCGATCAGCACGCCGACGACGGTCGCGCCCAGCGCCACGATCAGCGAATTGCCGAACCAGGTCAGGAACTTGGTCTCGCCGAAGATGTGGGTGTAGTTCCCGAACCCGAACCCCGAGAACCGGGTGGGCTCCTGCCAGCCGTCCCGCCCCCGCAGCGAGACGAAGACGATGAAGAGGACGGGGAAGAGGGAGACCAGCGACGCCACGACCAGCGTCGCGTGCAGGGCGACGGACGCGCCCCGGGAGCGTTCCCCGCGCGGTCGCGCCTTCCGGGTCATCGCGCCTCCTCCTGCCTCGCCAGCAGCCTGCGGTAGAACACGGCGAACACCAGCAGCAGCGAGAGGATGAGGATTCCGTACGTCGCGGAGCCCGCGTAGTCCCGGATGCCCTGGAAGGCCAGCCGGTAGGAGTACGTCACGAGGATCTCGCTCTCGGAGCTCGCGCCCTGCCCGATCAGCAGGTAGATGACCTGGAACATGTTGAACGTCCAGATGGTGCCCAGCAGGATCACCGTCCCGCTCACCGGCCGCAGCCCCGGCAGGGTGACGTGCCGGAACCGCTGCCAGGGCGAGGCGCCGTCCATCTCGGCCGCCTCGTGCAGCTCGGCCGGGATGGACTGCAGCCCGCCGAGAATCGCGACCATCATGAACGGCACGCCCAGCCACACGTTGACCGCGACGGCCGCCATCTTCTGCAGCGTGCTGTCGCCGAGCCAGTCGACCGCGCCCACGCCCAGCTTCTCCAGCATCGCGTTGAGCACGCCGTACTTCTCGTTGAAGATCAGCCGCCACGAGAAGGTGGCGACGAACGCCGGCACCGCCCACGGCAGGATCAGCAGCACCCGGTACAGCGCCCGGAAGCGCATCCCGCGGTTGAGCAGCAGGGCCAGGCCGAGGCCGATCGCGTAGTGCAGGAAGACGCAGGCGGCCGTCCAGACGACGGTCCAGCCGAGCCGGCCGTAGAAGTGGCCCTCCTGGCCGGAGAGCACCTTCCAGTAGTTGTCCAGCCCGACGAACTCGTACGTCGACGGGATGTGGTTGACGCCGATCGTCCGGCCGATGTTGGCCTCGTTGGCGTCGGTGAGGGAGAGGTAGATCCCCCGGCCCAGCGGATATCCGACGAGGACGGCGAGGACGACGACCACCGGCAGCACCATCGCCCAGGCGTACCAGTGGGTGCCGAAGGACCGGCGGGCGCGTGTCGCCAGGCGAGGGCGCGCGGTCGTGGTCACGGCAGCGGTCACGGCATTACTCCTGGACCGCGTAGTCCTTGAGGAGGGCGGACTTCCACTCCTTGGCCGTGGCGTCCAGACCCGCCTGCGGCTCCTCCTTGAGCGTCAGGATCCGGGTGTAGTGCTGGAGCCAGACGGTGAACAGGTCGCCGCCCTGCGGGATCGGCGGGCGCGGGTGCGCCGTGGCCAGCGCCTCGTGGAAGGACTTGCGGACCGGGTCGGCCAGCACCTCCGGCGTATAGGCCGCCTTGCGCGTCGGCAGCAGCCCGATCGCCTTGGAGATCTCGGTCTGGCGCTCGGCGTCCGTCATGAACCGGGTGAAGAGGTACGACGCGTCGAAGTTCCCCGAACCGGCGTAGACCACCAGGTTGTGTCCGCCCACCGGAGCCCCCGCCACCCCGGTCGACCCCGCCGGCACCGCCGCGATGCCCAGGTTGTCCCTGTTCTTGAACGCCTCGCCGCCGAACAGCTCCTTGGTCGCCCAGGGGCCGTCGATCAGCATCGCCAGCTTGCCGTTCTTGAAGTCCGTCTTCAGCGCGTTGTACCCGTCGGTGCCCGCCGGCTTGGGTGCCGCGCCGGACTTCACCAGGTCCACGGCGGTCTCGATGCCCTTGCGGGACGCCGCGTCGGAGATGGTGATCTTCTTGGCCGCCGCGTCGACCATGTCGCTCTTCTCGCCGTAGAGGAACGGCAGCGAGTAATAGCTGTCCGGGCTGAGGCCGATGCCGTCCGCGCCCGCCTTCTCCTTGACCTTCTTCGCCGCCTCCTTGACCTCCTGCCAGGTGGCCGGCGGCTTCTCCACGCCCGCCTTCTTGAAGAGGTCCTTGTTGTAGAGGAGTCCGAGGGTGTCGGTGACCTGCGGGACGCCGTACGTCTTGCCCTCGTACGCCGCGTTCTTCAACGGCCCTTCGAGGAAGTCGTCCCGCTTGTCCAGGGCCGGGGTGCCGGTGAGGTCCTTGAGGTAGCCGAGCTGCGCGAAGCCCGGCGTCCAGCCGACGTCCGAGCGGAGCACGTCCGGGGCGCCCTTGCCGGTGGACGCGGCCGTCTTGAACTTCTGCTGCGCCTGGTCGAACGGCACGTTGACGTAATCGACCTTGATCTTCGGGTACTTGGCCTCGAAGTCCTTCACCAGCTTCTTGAACGCCGGTGCCTCGTTGGTCGCGTCCGACGTGTCCCACCAGGTGACCGTCCCGCTCACACTGCCCGGATCCTTGGCCGCCTTGGAGCCGTCGCCCCCGCCCCCACCGCCGTCGTCACCGCCGCAGGCGGTCACGGTCAGGGCCAGCACACCGACGACGGCGGCGACCGATATGCCTCTTCGCATCCGGTTCTCCTCATCACGAGGGCCGATCCTGGAGCGGGCGGCCCGAGCTGAGGAGGAAGCTAACAGGCTGCAATCTCTTGCGAAAGACCTTGCAAGGGCGGAAGGCGGGGATTTCCGAGCCGTTACCGCGCTGTGTCCCAGGGGGTTGACCGAGGCCGGTGGGGCTCGTACGGTCTCGGGGCGCGGCGGGGTTGCGCCTTTCTTGCAACGGGCTTGCAGCCGCCTTGCAACCGCGTCGCACCCCTTGCGCGCCGCATCCCTTGCGTGTCGCACCCCTTGTGCGTTCCACGACCCGCCGTCCCGGGAGCCGTCATGCCGCGTACCGTCGTACGGAGGGCCCTGGCCGCCGTCCTCACCCTGCTGGCCGGGGCCGCGGTCCCCGCGCCCGAGGCGCGGGCCGCCGCGCCGGGCGGACGGGACGTCACCGCCGTCCTGTTCCAGTGGCGGTACGACGCCGTGGCCCGCGAGTGCGGCACCGCCCTCGGGCCCGCCGGGTACGGCTACGTCCAGGTGTCGCCGCCCCAGGAGCACATCCGGGGCCCGCAGTGGTGGACCTCGTACCAGCCCGTCGGCTACCGCATCGCCGGCCGGCTCGGCGACCGCGCCTCCTTCGCGCACATGGTGTCCGCCTGCCACCGGGCCGGGGTGAAGGTCGTCGTGGACGCGGTGCTCAACCACATGTCCGCCGGCTCCGGTACGGGCACCGGCGGCACGGCGTACACGAAGTACGACTACCCCGGTACGTACGGGGACGCCGACTTCCACCGCTGCCGGCGTCCCATCTCCGACTACACCAGCCGGGACGACGTCCAGAACTGCGAACTCGTCGGCCTGGCCGACCTGGACACGGGCCGCGAGGCGGTCCGTGACCGCCTCGCCCGCCACCTCGACGACCTGCTCTCACTCGGCGCGGACGGCTTCCGGATCGACGCCGCCAAGCACATCCCGAGCGCCGACCTGGCGGCCGTCAAGGCGCGGCTGAGCAAGCCGGACGTCTACTGGAAGCAGGAGACGATCTACGGCGCGGGCGAGGCCGTCCGGCCGGAGGAGTACCTCGGCACGGGCGACGTGCAGGAGTTCCGCTACGCCCGCGAGCTCAAACGCGTCATGACGCCGGGGCAGGGGCACTTGGCCGAGCTGCGGAGCTTCGGCGAGGCGCGCGGGTGGGCGCCCGGTGGCAAGGCGTCCGTCTTCGTCGACAACTGGGATACGGAGCGCGACGGCAGCACCCTCAACCGCACCATGGGCCCCGCCTACACGCTCGCCAACGTCGCCATGCTGGCCTGGCCTTACGGGTCACCCGACGTCCACTCCGGGTACGCCTTCACCGACCGCGACGCGGGTGCACCGGCCGACGGCTGGACCTACGAGCACCGGCTCCCCGAGACCGCCCGCATGGTCGCCTTCCGCGACGCGGTGCGGGGCACGAGGGTCACGCGGTGGTGGGACGACGGCGCCGACACCGTCGCCTTCGGCCGGGGCGCCAAGGGCTACGTCGTCGTCAACCACGGCCGCACCGCCGTCGCCCGCACCTTCGCCACGGCGCTCCCGGCCGGTGACTACTGCGATGTCCTGGGCGGACGGCGGGTGCGCGTGGGGCGCGACGGGCGGTTCACGGCGTCCGTGGCGGCGGACACGGCACTGGCGTTGCACGTGGGAGCGCCGCACGCGGGGGCGCGGCGCTGCGGCTGAGGCGGCCCGCCGGTCCTCAGCGGGCGTAGTGGCGGGCCGCCGCGGCCAGGGCGTCGGCCACGCGGGCCCGCAGGGCGGGCGGGGCCAGCACCTCGGCGTCGGGCCCCAGCCGCAGAATGTCGCGCACCGCCTGCTCGTCGGACTCGACCGGGACCGTGACGCGCACCCAGCCGTCCGGCTGCCGCTCGGCGCTCTCCCGGGCCGCCCGGGCGACCGCCGGTTCGGCCAGGTACGGCAGCCGCCGCAGGCCCGTGGGTGACAGGCGCAGGACGGCGTGACGCCCGTGGCGGCGGTCGTCGAACGCGCGGAGGTGAGCGCGCCAGTGGGCGGCGAGGTCGAAGCCGGCCGCGCGGTCGAACTCCTCGTCGAGCAGACGCGCGGAGAGGATCCGGGAGACGCGATAGGTGCGGAACCCGCCCTTCCGGCGGGCCACGAGATACCACTGGCCTCCCTTGAGCACCAGCCCGTGCGGGTCGACCGTCCGCGTCACCTCGTGCGGAACCTCCCAGCGCAGATAGCGCATCCGGACCCGGCGCCGCTGCCACACCGCGGCGGCGGCCGTCGACAGCAGCGGAACGGGATCCGCCTCCTCGTACCAGGCCAGGGCGTCCAGATGGAACCGGTCCCGCAGCCGTGCGGCCCGGTCGCCCAGGTCCGCCGGCAGCGCCGCCGTCAGCTTGAGCCACGCCTCCGCGGCGGCCCGGCCGAGCCCGAGATCGGCGGCGACGGTGGGCAGACCGGTGAGGAGCAGCGATTCGGCCTCGTCGGCCGTCAGCCCCGTCAGGCGGGTGCGGTACCCGTCCACCAGCCGGTACCCGCCGTCGTGGCCCGGCTCCCCGTAGACCGGGACGCCCGCCGCTCCCAACGCCTGGACGTCGCGGTACACGGTCCGCTCGGAAACGCCGAGCCGGGCGGCGAGATCACGCGCCGTCATCCGTTCCCGGCTCTGCAACAGCAGGAGGATCGACACCAGACGACTCGCGCGCACCGCTCGATTCTCGCGCACACCACTGACACACCCTGTCAGGGGACGGTCGTTAGCGTCCCGCCCATGAACACCGGCACCGATACCGATTTCGACATCGCCGCCTTCGTCCGGCGCTACGTCGCCGTCTGGAACGAACCGGATCCCGCGCGGCGCCGCGCGGAGATCACCGCCCTGTGGGCAGAGGACGGTGTGGAGTACCTCGACTCCGCCGAATTCCGCGGGCACCGGGCCCTGGAGGAACGCGTCACCCAGGCCCACGAGGAACTGGTCGAGCGGGGCGGATTCGTGTTCCGCCCCGCCGGCGACGCCTCCGCGCACCACGGCGCCGTCCACTTCACCACCCACATGGTTCCCGCCGGCGGCGGGGCGGTCGCCTGGAACGGGGTCGTCCTCGTCCTGCTGGACGACGACGGGCGCATCCTGCGCGACTACCAGTTCACCGGCCCCCCGGCCGATGGGAAGCCGGCCGACGGGGAACCGGCCGGGACCCGGGCCGTCGTGGACGAGTACCTGCGGCGCTGCGGCCAGGGGGACCCCGAGCGCATCGCCGAGCTCTACGCCCCCGCGGTCGACTGGCAGGTCAGCTGGCCGGTGGACGATCACCCGGCCGTGCCCTGGATCCGTCCCCGCGCCACGCGTGCCGATGTCGCGGACCACCACCGCTCGTTCGGCGCGCTGTGCGTCCCGGCGGAGGGGCGGGTGTCCGTCGACCACCTCATGGTCGACGGGGACGACGCCGTACTGATCGGTTCGAGCTCCCAGCAGGTCGTGTCGACCGGCCGTCGCTTCTCCATGCGGTTCGCTCTGCGGCTGAGCGTGGAGGGTGGGCTGATCACGCGGCACCATATGTACGAGGACAGTCTGGCGGTGGTCGAGGCGTTCGAGGGGGCGTGAGGGCCCGGACCCCTGGAGCGCACTTCAGCCCGTCCGGCGTCTGAGGACGAGCGGCGGAGCCGCGAACAAGGGGGGTCTGGGGGGCTTGTCCCCGGGAATCGGCGAAGGGGTGGGACCGGGGCACTCCGCCCCCACCCCCAACCGACCGCTTAGGATGCCCCCATGAACCCCCGGCCGCCCCGCAGAATGGACGTGGAACAGCGCCGCCGGCAACTGATCACGGTAGCCCTGGACCTGTTCAGCGAACGGCCCCCCGAAGACGTCTCCCTCGACGACGTCGCCGTGGCGGCCGGCATCTCCCGCCCCCTCGTCTACCACTACTTCGCGGGCAAACAGAGCCTCTACGAGGCGGCCCTGCGCCGCGCGGCGGACGATCTCACGGAGCTCCTGACGGCGTCGGACCAACTCCCGCCCGGTGAAGGGCTGCTGGCCGTCGCCGGCCGGTTCCTGGACTTCGTCGAGACGCACGGCTCCGGCCGTTTCACGCTGCTCCGCGCGCACCCGGACCTGATCGACGAGGTGCGGGACGCGGCGTACGGCCAACTGCTCGCGCACCTGGGCGTCGAGACGCCGGGCCCCCGCCTGGAGGTGGTCCTGCGGTCGTGGATCTCGGTCGCGGAGACGGCCGCCCGGTGGTGGCCGGACGGCCGCCGGATTCCGCGCGCGGAGCTGGAGTCGCAGCTCGTGCACTCGTTCGTGGCGCTGACGGCGGTGGGCGCGGCGCACGACGACGGGATGGCGGCCGTCCTGCGCCGGATCGTGGCCGAGGAGCCGGCGGACGGCCCGTTCACGGAGGCGGCGACGGCGCTGGCCGCCCTCTGAACCGGCATCGCTCCCGAAGAACCGGCATCACGCCGATAACCCGCGTCACTTCAAGAGGCGGCATCGCCTCGGGAACCCCGCATCACTTCAGCGCGGCCACCCGCTTCCCGTCCCGCGTCCGCCCGGCCAGCCGGGCGACCGCGCCCTGTCCGGCCGGGAGGGCGAGGACCGGGCCGGCCCCGGTGCCGTGGACCCCGCCCGTCGCGGTGATCGAGACGACGTCCGGGCTGCCCGCCGCCAGCGCGTACCAGTTCCCGCCGGGCGACTTCCACAACGCGCCCGCCAGGACGTGCGGTTGGCGGGGGCCGCAGGCCGGGGAGTCCTCCGCGCGGGCGACGACGGCGGCCTGGGCGCCGGGCCGGCCGCCGGGCGTCAGGAACCCGGCGACCGCACGGCCGCCCGCCCCGCGCCAGGTCTCCGTGCGGGTGCACAGCCACTCCGCGACGCCCGCCCCGCCGGGCAGCGGCTGGCGGGCGAACCGCCAGGCGTTGACGGCCCGTACGCCCTGCGAGCGCAGGCTCGGCAGCAGGCAGACGGTGTGCGCCCAGACGGCGCGGTCGGCCGCGCCCGCGTCGGTGTCCCCGGTCGTCGGGCCGGAAGCGGGCGCCCCGCCCGTGAGCCGCGCCGGGACCAGCTCGCCGAGGTCCGTCGCCAGCCGCCCGTCCAGCTGGAGCACCGGCCAGGACCGGCAGTCGCCCGCCGCCGCGGGGCCGGCCGTCGGGTCCGTCACCCCGTCCGCGCTCCGGTGCAGCGACTGGGCGGCCCCGGCCGGGTCGAGGAGGTCGCGGACGGCCGTCGACGCGACCCAAGGGGCCGTCAGATAGCGGACGTTGCCGTCCGTGCGGCCGAGGACGACGGCCGTCGCGGCGTCGGCGTCCGCCGCGTCCGTCCGCGCGAAGTCCAGGGCGGCGGCCGTGGCGTCGCCGTTCCTCGGCTCGGCGTACCGGACGACGCGCAGGCCGTCGTAGAGCAGGACGACCACCGCCGAGTCCACCGCGCCCGCGTACAGCAGCTGCGGCGGGCCGGGCGCGGGCCCGGCCGGGGTGCCGGGGGTGGCGGTCACCTGGACCGTGCTCCCCGGGCGGGCCCAGACGGACAGCGCCCGGCGCAGCAGCGCCTCGTCGTCCGTACGGTCGCCGCGGGCGGGCCAGGAGGCGAAGCCCGGGCGGTCGGCGCGGCGCCAGGCGTCGGCCGGAGCGCGGGTCAACCCGCCCGGATCCACGGCCTGTTCGGCGGCCGCGTTCCGGGCGTACGCCGGGGCCGCGGCGCCGTCGGGCCCCCAGCCGCCGCTCGGTACGGCGAGCAGCCCGCCGCAGACGACGGCCGCCGCGAGGGCCGCCGCCGCGGCGCGCAGGTGCTGGCGGCGACGCATCAGGTCGGTGGGACGGGCCTGGAGCGTGCACGGGTCGAACTCCGCGGACTTCAGCAGCGAACCGTCCCGGGAACCGGCCGGTACTTGGGCGGCCGCGGCCTCGGAGAGGGCCGCGCCCGGATCGGCCACCCCGGCCGCCGCCAGCAGCGCCCGCACCTCCCGGTCGGCCGGCAGCTCCAGGGCGCGCAGCACGAACGCGGCCCGGGCGGGCGGCGAGAGCCGGCCGAGCGCCTGGTCCAGGGCCAGTTCGTCGGCGCCTCCCGAGCGGGGGAACAGGCGCAGGCCCCATACCTGCGGCAGCGGCGGCGGCAGCAGCCCGGGCCGCGGCGGCCACAGCCGGCCGCGCGGCCGGCCCGCCGCCAGCGCGCCGCGCAGGACCCGCAGCCGGACGTACGCGTAGCCGGGGTCGTCGTTCCGCCGCGCCTCCGGCCCGCGCGGGCCCGGGACGGCGTCCGGGGCGCACTCGACGAGGCTCACCCGGTTGCGCGGCAGGGACCGCTGCACCAGCGCGTGCGCCGTGAGCACCCTGCGGTTGCGGCCGAGACCGGCGGGGAGTACGAGGTAGCCCAGCCGCACCAGGCGGGGGTAGTGCTCGACGATCGCGGCCTCGGCCTGCTCGATGTCGAGGGGACTGAGGGGACTGAGGGCACTGGGGGTGCTGGGGGTGCTGGGGTGACCGGCGGGGGCGTCGGTGCCGGCGGGGGGCCGGGGGGCTGTCGCTTGCTGCTCCACGTCGGTAGAACGAGTGAATGGTGGGATGGTCACCTCACCCCGGCGAGCGACGGCGCACGGGTGCGCCACCCGGCTGGGGCAGGCGCACTCGCGCTCTGTGGCGGGGCCCGACGCCTTGGGCGGCGGCGTGCGCGCCCGCATGTGGCGGCGCTTTCGTGAGCGGAGCGCCCGGGGGGCGCTGGGCTCCCAGGGCCGGGTGCCCGGGCGTCCGTGCGTGTCGGCGTCCATGCGTGTCGGCGTCCATGCGTCCGCGCGCCCGACGTTCCTCGCGTCCGATGCGCTCGTGCCCTGCTGCGCGGGGCCGGGGGTCCTGGTCGGCGGCGTCGGCGTGCGCGCCCGCGCCCGTGCGGTCGGCCTCGTCCAAACGCCCCCGCGCCCGCGCCTGACGGCTCCGCGCCCGACGTGCCCCGCGCGCCTACGCCACGTACCGCGCGCGGATCCGGTTCACGGCCGCGTCCGGGACGCCCAGGCCGACCCGTACGTACCCCTCGACCGTCCCGTACAGCCGCCGTACCTCCTCCAGCGCCGCCGCCAGGTAGGCCGGGCGGACGCCGAAGACCGCGGAGGCGATCTCGGGGTCGCCGCCGGCCGCGGCGAAGCGGTCGGTGATCGGGGCGAAGGCGTTCCGCACCGCGGGCGCGACCGCCAGGTACTCCTCCTCCGCCGTCTCCCGGGAGGCGCCGAGCAGCAGCAGGAGGACGGTCGCGGCCCAGCCGGTGCGGTCCTTGCCCGCCGTGCAGTGGAACAGCAGCGGCCCGCAGTCCGGTTCGGCGAGGGTGGTGAGCAGCCGGCCGTAGGCGCGGCAGGCGGCGTCGGAGGTGACGAACGCGCGGTACGACTCGCACATCAGCTTCTCCGCCTTGCCGCCGCCGAGGCGTTCGTCCGCGGCGGCCGGGCTGCCGAGCACCGACTCGATGTGCGCCGGCATCGCGGCGCCGCCCGGGAGCGTCCCCTCGGCGAGGACGTCGGCGACGATCAGCCGGGCACCGCGCGGCAGCCGGTCCGGGTGCTCGCGGCGCTCGTTCTCGCTGCGGAGGTCCACCACCGTGCGGATGCCGAGCGCGGCGACGGCCGGGTCCGCGACCGGGTCGTGCCGGTCGAGCTGGCCGGAACGCAGCAGCAGGCCGGGCCGGACGGCGGAGTTGCCCACGAGCGCGATGCCGCCGAGGTCGCGGAGGTTGATGATGGTCGAGGCGTCGAACTGCGGCATGCGCGCGTCTCCCTCTTGTCGGCCTTCGGCACTGTCGCGGGCGTTTTTCCGCTTTCCACTTTTATTGTGGAGAACCGTAGCCGAGCCCGCGACGGCACCACCGTGCGAGGGGCGCTTTGGCAGGGCGGGAGGAGGCGCGGGAGCCGCGCCCGGGCGCTCGGGAAAAGTCGTACGCCCCCTCCCGGCCGTACGCGCGTACTCCGTACGGCCGTGGGAGAGGGCGGACGCGGGGTGCGGGGCCGTACGATGCCCCGCACCCCACGCGTTCGCGGTCTCGCCGCCTGTTCGGGCTGTTCAGTCTGCTCGGGCTGTTCGGGATCAGAAGCTGAACGGGCCCGGCGTCTGCTTGGTGACCGCCTTGCAGGTGTTGTTGACGCCCAGGATGGACAGTCTCGCCGAGACGTCGGGGCTGCCCGCCGCCGGGATGTACGAGTCGAGCTTGTCGCCCGCCTTGACCTGGGCCTTCAGCGGGCCCACGGTCACCTTCGTATGGGCCGGGATGGCCGGGTTCGAGGTGCCCGAGAAGGTCACCGTCGTGCCGTCGGGGCGCTGGAGGGTGAGCGACGTGGAGGTGGAGTCGGCCGGGATGTCCACCGGGAAGAGGTGCTGGTCGTTGCTGAGGTAGAGGGAGCCGACGCCGTTCTCGGCGGACCCCTCCAGGCTGATGTTCAGCACGCCGAACTGGCCGCAGTCGTACTGCGCCGTGACGGACTGCTTGACGGCGCACTCCTGCGCCGCGATGGCGGGGGCGGCCGCGCCCAGGCCGAGCAGGGCGGTGGAGGTGATGACGGCGGTCTTCATGGACAGTCGCATGATGGGTGCTCTCCTGATCCGTGAACGTCTGACTCCTGCCGGTCGGGCAGGGCAGGGCGAAGGGAACCGACCTGGAGCCGGCGGCGCGTCCGGTGCGTGGGCGGGGGGGGGGGAGAGAAGCGGACGGACCGGGTCGAGGGGTCACCGGCCGCCGGGGCGGCGGGACCGTGCGTGCCGTGCGGGTCGGGTAACGGTCGGAAAAAGCGGAGGACTTCCTTCTTTATGGGTGGAAGTCCCTTGCTGCGCAGCGCCGTTGACGATAGCACCAGGATGCACACCGGCAACAGTGAGTTTCGGAAGCCTCAGAGGGGCGCGCGGTGTGGGGTTCGGCGCGGCGGGAGGGGCGCGCGCGGGCCGGGCGCGGAGTGCGCGCCCCCGCCCCACCACGCCCCCGGCGCCTCCGCCTCCGCCTCAGCCCCGGTCCAGGTACGCCAGCACCGCCAGCACCCGCCGGTTGTCGTCGTCGGAAGGGGAGAGCCCCAGCTTCCCGAAGATGTTGGAGGTGTGCTTGGCCACCGCCCGCTCGGTGATGACGAGCCGCTCCGCGATGGCCGTGTTCGACCGGCCCTCGGCCATCAGCTCGATCACCTCGCGCTCGCGCGGCGTCAGCCGGGCCATCGGCGCGTCCTGCGAACGCCGGCTCAGCAGCTGGGAGATGACCTGCGGATCCATCGCCGTACCGCCGCCCGCCACCCGCCGTACCGCGTCCACGAACTGCTCCGCGTCGAAGACCCGGTCCTTGAGCAGGTAGCCGACCCCGCCGGTGCCGTCGGCCAGCAGCTCCTGCGCGTACAACTGCTCCACGTGCTGCGACAGCACCAGCACCGGCTGCCCCGGGACGGCCCTGCGCGCGGCCAGCGCGCACTGCAGGCCCTCGTCGGTGAACGACGGAGGCAGCCGGACGTCCACCACCGCCACGTCCGGCCGCAGCTCGGACAGGGCCCGGCTCAGCTCGGGGCCGCTCTCCACCGCGGCGACGACCTCGAAGTCGTATGCCTCCAGCAACCTCACCAGCCCGTCACGCAGCAGGAAGAGGTCTTCGGCGATGACGACGCGCACAACGGCTCCACGGTGGTGATCAGGCCCGTGCCCCCCGTGGGCCCGGTGTCACCATGGTCTCCCATGGGCCACCCCCGCCGCTCCGGTCACCGCTCCAGGGTGAAGTCCGCGTAGTCGAAGCCGGGGGCCACCACGCAGGAGACCAGCACCGGTTCGTCGCCGGCGGGCTCGGCGGACTGCCACGCTCCGCCCGGGACCAGCACTTGCGGCCACTGCCCGGTCTCGGCCACCGGCCCGAGGAGCCGTTCGGCGTCCCCGTCGTCACCGGTGCCTTCCAGGCGCATCCGCAGCGGCCCGCCGCGGTGCCACAGCCACAGCTCGTCGGAGCGCACCCGGTGCCGGCGGGAGCGCTCGCCCGGGTGCAGCAGGTAGAGGATCGCCGTCGCGAACGGCCGGGGCCCCGGGTAGCCGTCGGGCACCGCGGTCCGGGAGGTGCGCCAGGTCTCGCGGAACCAGCCGCCTTCCTCGTGCGGGCGCAGTCCGTAGAGGGCCACCAGGGGTGAGGTCTCCGGCATGCGTCCACTGTGCCACCGCGCCGGCCCCGCCGCCGCCCGGCGGTGAGGCCGGCGGTACGGGCGGGGCCGGCGTTTCCGGAGGGGTAAATGAGGTCAGCCGACCGTCGAGCCATCCGTCGAGTCGGCTCTCAGCCACCCCCTTCGGCCGACCCCGAGCCGCCCCCTCAGCCGGCCGCCGCCGTCAGGGCGCACGGGATCTCGATCGTGACCATCGTCGGCCCGCCCGGCGGGCTGCTGACCGCCAGGACCCCGTCGAACGCCCCGAGCCGCCGCTCGACCCCCAGCAGCCCGGTGCCGCCGGCGAGGTCGGCGCCTCCGCGGCCGTCGTCGGTGACGGCGGCCCGCAGCATCCCGTCGGCGTGGTACAGGTCGATCCGGATCAGGCGGGCGCCGGAGTGCTTGACGGCGTTGGTGAGCAGCTCGCTCACCGCGAAGTACGCGGCCGACTCGATCGGTTCGGGCGCCCGGCCCGGCAGGTCCACCGCCGTCTCGACGGGCAGCGGCAGCCGCAGCGCCAGCGCCCGGACGGCGTCCCCGAGGCCGCGTTCGGCCAGCACCGGCGGGTGGATGCCGCGGACCAGGTCGCGCAGCTCGGTCAGGGCCTCGGCGGAGTCCGCGCGGGCGGCGGCGAGCAGCCGCTTGGCCTGCTCCGGGTCCTTCTCGATCAGCGCCTCGACGGTGCCCAGGCTCATGCCCATGGCGACCAGCCGCGCCTGCGCGCCGTCGTGCAGATCCCGTTCGATGCGCCGGAGTTCGGCGGCGGAGCTGTCCACGGCGTCGTGCCGGGTCTCCGTCAGGTGCTCGATGCGCAGCGCCATCTCCCGCTGCGGCGTGGGCCGCAGGAGCGTACGGGCCAGCCGGAAGTCGGCGCGCAGCAGGAACGGGGCGAAGGCGACGCCGAGGACCGCGTAGACCGCGCCCAGGGCGGCGGCCATGTCGGCCGTGTTCTGGTCGTCGACAGGCAGGAAGGTGAACCACACGTTGCCGCCGGCCTCGACGATCGGCTTCCACACGCCGGCGGCCAGGACGATGCCCCACGGCAGGTAGAGGACGAGCGCGGACGGCAGCAAGGCGAGGAAGAAGCCGGCGGTCATGTCGACCAGCAGCCACTGGAGGTCGCGCCAGGTGGCCGGGTCGCGCAGCAGCGCCTGGGTGCGCTCGGCCTGCCCCAGGAAGCCGCGGCGGGTGGGCAGCGGCTGGTACGGGCTGGGGATGTGGACGTCCGCCCACTCCAGGGCCTGCGCCCGGCGCCGGTCGGCGTACGCCCGCAGGACCCGCAGGGCGTGCGGGGTGGTGAGGACGCCGACCCCGACGGGGACCAGGCAGAGCGACACCACCGCGTAGGTGTAGACGAGGGTCGACGCCAGCACCCCCGACCACGCGAGTCCCGTGGACCTCGCGAAGGCGCCGAAAGCTCTGCTGATCCTCATGATTTCGTCGTTCCCCCGTCGTTCCGTGGCCCCGTCCGGGGCGGTCGCCCCCGGATCCGGTCCCCAGTCTGCCGCCCCGCCGGCCGCCCGGTCACGGGGTGCGGGCGGTGGACCGGGGGTGTACCTGGCAACACCCTCTCACCTGGCCTTCGGTCCCGGCGACAGGGGTGGGGGACGGCTGGGGAGGCGCGGCTTCCGCTCCTAGCGTCGGAGGCATGACGATCCCCACGAACCCCGGGCCGGCGCCCCGGGCCGTATCCGCCTCTCCGTCGGCGCCCCTCCCCACACCCCCGCGCGGCCCCGCCCCGCGTCTCAACGTGGCCGCCCGGCTGGGGCTTTGGAGCGCCCGGCACCGCCGGACCGCCGTCCTCGGCTGGCTGCTGCTCGTCGTGCTGACGTCCGTGCTCGGCGGCATGGCGGGCACGGCCGAGATGACCACCGCCGAACAGGGCGCCGGGGACTCCGCCCGCGCCGAGCGGATCCTCGCCGACGCGGGCATCGAGGAGCCCGCCGGCGAGACCGTCATGATCTCCGGGCTGGCGCCGGGCGACTGGCGGGCCGCCGCCGACGGCCTCGGCCGGGCCCTCGACGCCACCGGCGTCACCACCGGCCGCAAGCCGCCGGTGCCGTCCGCCGACGGCCGGGCCGGCCTGATCCGGTTCGCCGTCAAGGGCGACCCGGCGACGGCGGGGGAGCGGGTGGGGCCCGTCACCGACGCGGTCGCGGCGGCCCGGAAGGCCCACCCCGGCCTGGTCTTCGACGAGTACGGCGAGGCCGTCGCCGGGAAGTGGCTCGACGACGTGCTCGGCGACGACTTCGCCACCGCCGAGTGGACGGCCGTCCCCCTCGCCCTCGGCATCCTGCTCGTCGTCTTCGGCGCGGTGGTCGCCGCCCTGCTGCCCGTCGGCCTCGCCGTCACCGCGTTCATCGCCGCCAACGGCCTGCTCGCCCTCGCCAGCCACGCGCTGCACGTGTCACCGACGACCGGCTCCGTGATGCTGCTCATCGGCCTCGCCGTCGGCGTCGACTACTGCCTCTTCTACCTGCGGCGCGAACGCGACGAACGGGCCGCGGGCCGCGACCCGGAGACCGCGCTGCGCATCGCCGCCGCCACCAGCGGCCGGGCCGTCCTCGTCTCCGGGCTCACGGTGATGGTGGCCATGGCCGGGATGTTCCTGTCCGGGCTGATGCTGTTCGAGGGGTTCGCGCTCGCCACCATCCTCGTGGTGTTCATCGCGATGACCGGCTCCGTCACCGTCCTGCCCGCGCTGCTGTCCTGGCTGGGCGACCGGGTCGGCAAGGGCCGGGTGCCGCTGCCGCGCGGCAGGCGGGCCCGCCGGCGTCCCGCCGGGCGGATCTCCGGCGCGGTGCTCCGGCCCGTCCTCGGCCGCCCCGGCCTGATGGCCGCCGCGGCGACCGCCGTCCTCCTCGTCCTCGCCCTGCCCGCCCTCGGCATGCGGACCGAACAGCTCGGCCTGGACCGGCAGATGCCGGCCGACGCCCCGCTGCGCACCTCGTACGAGCGGATCACCGCCACCTTCCCGGGCGGCCCCGCACCCGCGAAGGTCGTGGTCCGGGCGGACGACGTGACCTCGCCCCGGTTCACCGCGGCCGTCGCCGAGTTCAGGCGGCGGGCGGCGGAGAGCGGGCGGTTCGGGAAGGACGTCACCGTCACGCCGCACCCGCGGCAGCACGTGACGGAGATCCTGGTACCGCTCGTGGGACCGGGTGGCGACGGGGGTACGGACCGGGCCGCCCGGCGCGCCCTGGACACGCTCCGGGACGACCTGGTGCCGCGCACCCTGGGGCCCGTGGCCCGCGAGGCCAAGGTCACCGGCCCGCTCGCGTCCTCCGCCGACTTCACCGACCGGCTCGGCGACGGCATCGTGCCGGTCTTCCTGTTCATCACCGGCGTGACGTTCCTGCTGATGCTCGCCTCGTTCCGGTCCTGGCCCGTCGCCGCGGCCACGGTCCTGCTCAACCTGCTGTCCGTGGCCGCCGCCTACGGGGTGCTCACCGCCGTCTTCCAGCACGGCTGGGGCGCGTCGTGGCTGGGCGTGGAGAGCGCCGGCGCGGTCGAGGCGTGGCTGCCGCTGTTCGTGCTCGTCGTCCTCTTCGGGCTGTCGATGGACTACCACGTCTTCGTCGTCTCGCGGATCCGCGAGGCCCGGCTGTCCGGGCTCACCGCACCGGACGCCATCCGGGACGGCGTCCGCGCGACGGCCGGCGCCGTCACCGGCGCCGCCGCCATCATGGTCGCCGTCTTCGCGGTCTTCGCCACCCTGTCGATGCAGGACATGCAGCAGATGGGCGTGGGCCTGGCGGTCGCGGTCCTGCTGGACGCCACGGTGGTGCGGATGGTGCTGCTGCCGGCGGTGCTGGCCCTCCTCGGCGAACGCGGCTGGCGGACGCCGCGCCCGTCGAGGAGCTGACGCGACGTCAGACAGTGGCCGGGGGCGCGTATTTGTAGCCGACGCGGCGCACGGTGACGATCGACGACCGGTGCTCCGCCCCCATCTTGCGGCGGAGCCTGGCCACGTGGACGTCGACCGTACGGCCGTCGCCCACGTGCCCGTAGCCCCACACGGTGGTCACCAACTGGTCGCGGGTGTGCACCCGGTGGGGGTGGGCGACCAGGTGGGCCAGCAGCTCGAACTCCAGGTAGGTGAGGTCCAGCGGCCGGCCCGCGACGCGGGCGATGCGCTGGTCGGGATCGATGCTCACCAGGCTGTCGCCCCGGCCGGAGGCGGGCAGACCGTCACCCCGCTCGCCGGCGGTCACCTGGCCGGCGCCGACACCGCCGGCAGGCTGCCGGTCGGCCGGTACGAGCACCAGGTAGCCGACCATCGGCGGCCGGCCCGGCAGCACCGGCAGCGCCTCCTGCGGCGCCGGCAGCCAGGTCGCCCCCGGATGCAGCAGGTCGGCGACGGGCGGCGCCTCGTCGGGAGCGACGGCGCGGAGACGGTGGCGCTGGGCGGGGAGGGAGGAGGCAGCGGGGTGGGTGGTGGGACGGAGGGGAGAGGGGGTCGGGGTCGCAGCGGCGGTCAGCGTACGGAGGTTCGACATGAGCTCAGCTCTTTCGCGCGGTGGACGTCGAAAAGACGTGCTGGAGCGCGGGCCGTTGGCCGGCAATGGTGCCGGCGGCTGACTTCGACGAGGGTCAGCGAGGGGAGTGGGCCTGCGCGGAAGGACACGCGCGACAACACACTCGGTCGAAGTCGTGGTGCTGACGGGACGGCCAGAAGGGCTCAAGGTCGCTGCGACCCTTCGCGATGTTCCGGTGGCTGGCCATGCCCCTATTGAAGCACGGCCGCGGGCGGGGGAGCAGGCCCGTTCCGGGCATGTGACCAGGAACGCGGGGGTGGTGAGGGACGGACCTCCCTCCCACCCCTCTCCGCCCCGCGTCAGTAGGTCACCGTGATCCGCCGCGCCGGCCCGTCCACCCGGACCGTGCCCCCGTACGGGATCACCTGCTGCGGGTCGGTGTGCCCGAAGCCGACGTCGAAGACGGCCGGCACATCGGGGGCGTACTCGTCGAGCGCGCGCTCCACCGCCGCCCGGAGCGCCTGCCGGTAGCCGTCCGCCTCCTCGGGGTCGCGCCGCCGGTCCAGCGACCAGCCCTTCGCCCGGCCCACCAGGACGGCGGGGAAACGGCGCAGCACCCCGCGCTCGCCCAGGGAGCGCAGGATCCCGTACACGTCGGCGGGGCGCGGCTGCTCCTCCGAGGTCTCGAAGAAGAACACGCACCCCTCGTACGCCGCCGGCTCCCGGATCTCCCGGTCGGCCATGAGCAGCCAGGACAGGATCTCGATGTTGCCGCCCCAGGAGACGCCCTCCACCACCCGGTCGGGGTTCCGCCAGGTCCACCCCTGACAGGGGTGCATCAGGGGCGCGCTCCGGAACGTCTCGGGGTCGTCCCAGGGCCGGTCGATCTCGTTGAACTCCCGCGCCTCGACCAGCTCGTACGGCCCGGAGCCGAACAACGCCGCCCGCAGCGAGGCCGCGGTCACGGGGTGCAGGGCCCCCGGCCGGCCCAGCTCCACCATCACGCTCGCGCCGTGGTAGCTCACGATGCCGGAATTCCACAGCCACGCGTGGAGGTTGGTGTTGTCGCTGTAGCCGAAGAAGGGCTTGGGGTGCGCCCTGATCAGGTCCCGGTCCAGGTGGGGGAGGACGGTGAGCTGGTCGTCGCCGCCGATGCTGCTGAACACCGCGGTGACGTCCGGATCCGCGAAGGCGGCGTGCAGATCGTCCGCCCGCTCGCGCGGCGACGCCCCCATCTTCCTGGTCGCCGGATACTCCACCGGCACCAGCCCGAACTCCTCCCGCAGCCGCCGCAGTCCGAGCTCGAAGGGGAGGGGGAGGAGACCGGGCAGCCCGGACGAGGGGGACACGACGGCGACACGGTCACCGGGGCGGGGCTTCGACGGGTACTGGGGGCGCATGCGGGTCACCTTAGGGGCGGGTGGGGGCGGTGCGCTTCGGAGTTCCCCCGTCCCCGTCCCCGCCCCTCCGGCCGTCCAGCAGCACGGACCCGTACCGCGTACCGGGGAGGAAGCGGAGGGCGGCGCACGCGCAGGCGCCCAGCCAGGCCGTGGCGAACAGCCAGCCGCCGACGACGTCGGTGAACCAGTGCACGCCGAGGTACGCGCGGCTCAGCCCCACCGCCACCGCCCAGCACCCGGCCACCGCGACCACGGGCCCGGCGGCCCGGCGGGAGCGGAGCAGGACGGCGGCGGCGATCAGTCCGGCGGCGATGGCCGAGGTGGAGGTGTGCCCGGACGGGAACGACCAGCCGTCGGCGTGCGTCGCCCAGCCGTCGACGGGCGGCCGGGGCCGGGCGACCGACTCCAGCACCGCGTACCGGACGGCCTGCCCGCAGGCCAGGACGGCCACCGCCGCGCCCGCCGCCCACAGCTTCCGCCGCCCGCCGCGCACGGCGAGCCATCCGGCGAGGAGGGCCAGGAGATAGGGGAAGGGGCCGGTGCCGGTGGCGGTGACCGCCCGGGCGGCGGCGACCCCGACGGCCGGCCGGTGGGCGAGCGCCCAGGCACGGACGTCCACGTCGACCGGGAACCCGCCTTTGCCGTGCCGGAGCACGAGCACCGCCTCCACGACGAGCCCGAGCAGGGCGGCTCCGGCCGGGACCCCGGCACGGACGGCCGGGACCCCGGCACGGACGCCGCGCCCGCGGCTCACGCCGGTCCTCGAAGAACGTGCGGTCACCGCTGGGATCCCTTCATCCTGTGCGAGCGCCTCGGGCACTGGAGACGACCCCGGGAAGGGGGAAGGTTCCAGGCCCGGCGGCCCGGGCGGGTGGTCGTGAGAGGACGAGCGTGGTGGTGTCGACAACAGGGTCGGCACACGCTCCCCACCCCCTTGCCCGCGATCACACGATGAGACGCATGAATCGTTTCACCGACAAGACGGTCCTGATCACCGGCGGCACCAGCGGCATCGGTCTCGCCACCGCCCGCCGCCTCCTGGAGGAGGGCGCGTACGTGGCCATCACCGGCCGGGACGACGCCCGCCTCAAGGCCGCGGTCGAGGACCTCGGCGAGGCGCTCGGCGGTGACCCGGACCGCGTCCTGGCCGTCCGCGCCGACGCCGCCTCCCCGGCCGACCTCGACGCGCTGATGCGCCGCGTGGAGTCCTGGCGCGGCGGCCTGGACGTGGTCTTCGCCAACGCGGGCATCGGCGTCTTCAAGCCCGCCGCGGAGCTCACCGAGGACGACGTCGACCGGATGCTGGACGTCAACGTCAAGGGCGTCTTCCACACCGTGCGGAAAGCACTGCCGCTGCTGCGGAGGGGCGGCGCGGTGGTCCTCAACGCCTCCTGGACCCTGCACCGCGGCATGGCCGTGGCCTCCGTCTACTCCGCCGGCAAGGCGGCCGTGCACAACCTGGCCCGCACCCTCGGCGCCGACTTCGCGCCGCGCGGCATCCGCGTCAACTCCGTCAGCGCCGGCTACATCGACACCGAGATGTACCGGGAGTCCGTCACCGACCCGGCCCAGCACGCCCGCAACACCGCCGACGTCCCGCTCGGCACCCTGGGGCGGCCGGAGGACATCGCGGCGGCGGTGGCCTTCCTCGCGTCGGACGACGCCTCGTACATCACCGGCCAGGACCTGATCGTCGACGGCGGCCTCGTCGGCTCGCTCCCGCAGCGCTGAGGGGGCCGGAATGAACACAAGTGCCACGAGCGCCCTCCCCGCCACCATGCGGGCGATCAGCCAGGACGCCTTCGGCGGCCCGGAGGTCCTGAAGGAGGTCCGGCTGCCCGTCCCGGCGCCGGGCCCCGGCCGGATCCTGCTCCGGGTGCGGGCGTCGGGCCTCAACCCCACCGACTGGAAGCACCGCGCGGCCCCGGCCTTCCTCGGCGACCCGCCCTTCGTCCTGGGCTGGGACGTCTCCGGGACGGTCGTGGCGACCGGCCTCGGCGTCACCCTGTTCCGGCCCGGCGACGAGGTCTTCGGCATGCTGCCGCACCCGTACGGCGTGGGGGCGCACGCCGAGTACGCGGTCGGTCCGACCCGCGCGTTCGCCCGCAAACCGGCGGCCCTGGACCACGTCCACGCGGCCGCCCTCCCCCTCGCGGGGCTCACCGCCTGGCAGGCGCTGGTGGACGTCGCCGGCGTCGGCCCCGGCGACCGGGTGCTGGTCCACGCGGCCGCCGGGGGCGTAGGCCACCTGGCCGTCCAGATCGCCAAGGCCCGCGGCGCCCACGTGACCGGCACGGCAGGCGGCGCCCACCACGCCCTCCTGCGCGAACTGGGCGCGGACGAACTGATCGACTACCGGCGGACGGACTTCGCGGCGGCCGGGCCGGCCGGGTTCGACGTCGTCCTCGACCCCATAGGCGGCGACTACCGCACCCGCTCCCTCCTCCGCCCCGGCGGCACCCTCGTCTCCCTCCAGCCCCACGGCACGGAGGAACTGGCCGCGGCGGCCCGTGCCGCGGGGGTCCGGGGCGAGGTGATGATCGTGGAGGCGGACCACACAGGCATGAACGCGCTGGCCGACCTGGCATCGTCCGGCCGCCTCCGCCCGGTGGTCGCCGGCACCTACCCGCTGTCCGAGGCCGCGGCGGCCCATGCGGCCGGTGAGAGCGGGGGGAGGGCGGGGAAGCTCGTCTTGGTGATGGACTGACGGGGTGGAGGGCGGGGCCGCTCCGGGAAGAGGGCCCGGCGGCGTTGGCGTCTCCAGCGGCCTTGGCGTCCCCGGCGTCCCCCGGACGCCGCTCGCCGGCCCGTCTCCGGGACATCACCCGCGGGACCCGCCTCCCGGACGTCACCCCTCGGACACCTCCCGGACGTGTCACCCCTCGGACACGACGCCCAGCTCGCCCGCCCGCTCCAGGACGAGCTCGGCCGTCTCCGCCACGGTCATCCCGGCCGTGTCCAGCCACCAGCCGGCACCGGCCAGCCGCTGCCGCATCGACCGGTCGAGCGGGGCCACGTCGTAGTCCACCCGCTCCCGCTCCGGGCGTGCGGCGTTGCGCGCCCGGCAGACCTCCACCGGCGGAGCGAGCACGACGTACCACACCGGCCGCGGACGGAGCAGCCCGATCATGAGGTCCAGCACCTCCCGGTCGGGGACGACGTGGTCGACGACCGCCGTGAAGCCCGCGTCGGCGAAGTTCCCGGCGAGAGAGCAGATGTTCCGGGCCCGCAGCAGGAGCTGCCGTCGCGTCTCGGGCTCCGGAAGCCGCACGACGCTCACCCGCCCGCGAACGATCATGTCCGCCACCGCGTCCCCGGACACCAACGCCGACCGCTCCAGCCTCCCGGCCACCTCCCGCCCCACGCTCGACTTCCCGGCCCCGGGCAGCCCGGAAAGAATCAGACACCCGCCAGACCCATGGAAACCCCTCCCTCGGACGACGCCCGCCATCCTGACGCGCCCGCCTCCGCGCCGCACCCGCTTTCCGCGCTCCCCTCTGAGTGAGGGGACGGTGACGGCGCGGAGCGGCTGCTGTGAGGCCGCGCATAGGGCCTCGATCACATACGGGTTTCTTTAGTGCTGTGCGTTCCCGATTTCCCGGGGATTCCCGGCGTTTCGAGGCGGGATGAACGATGCGGGGGAGTAGGTCACAGTGCTTGTCGGGGGTTTTCCGGGCCGCTAACAATTGCTGGACCGCACGGCGCCGTCCGACCGAGAACGGCGCTTTTCTTTGCGCCGGTCCTGGCCTGTGCGGTTTCCCGATCCGAAAGGGTTCAGCTTCCTCATGCGTTCCACTCACTCCGGCTATACCCGTCTGACCAAGGCCCACAAGTTCTCCGCCGCGGCGCTGACCGCCGCCGGTGCCGCCGCCCTGGCGTTCGGTGCCGCCTCGCACGCCGAGGCCGCCCCGGCGCCGGTCAAGCCGGTGGCCTGGAACGCGAAGAGCCTCGCCCAGACGCAGGGTGCCGAGCGGGCGGACGCCGCCGACAAGGCCGCCGAGCAGGCGAAGGCCGACGCCGCGGCGAAGGTCAAGGCGGACAAGGAGCGGGCCGCGAAGCAGGCCGCGAACCGTTCCACCGCCCGCGAGCCGCTGCGGAAGCCCGTGGAGAAGCCCGCCGCGGCCCCGGCCGCTCCGGCGCCGAAGGCGTACGGGAACGACCTGGAGGGCTGGATCTCGCAGGCTCTGGACATCATGAAGGCCAAGGGCATCCCGGCCTCTTACGACGGCGTCAAGCGCAACATCATGCGCGAGTCGACGGGTAACCCGCGTGCGATCAACGACTGGGACGTCAACGCGGTCAACGGTGTGCCGTCGAAGGGTCTGCTGCAGATCATCGACCCGACGTTCAAGGCGTACCACGTCGAGGGCACGTCCTGGGACATCTACGACCCGGTGGCCAACATCGTCGCGTCCTGCAACTACGCGGCCGACAAGTACGGCTCGATGGACAACGTCAACTCCGCGTACTGACGGAGAGCGAAAAACGCACCGCCGGAGGGCGGCGGCATCCGGTTTTCGGTGCCGCCGCCCTCCGGCGCGTCCACCCGACGTGCCCGTCATCGGCCGAGGTCACGCACCCCCCGTCACGGAGAGTGGCCGACCGCGCCAGAACGTCACAGATCCGAACAAATCATCGCAACAGTTGACGTCTATAGTGTCCTGAGTGTTCGCGCGAATAAGCAGCAGAGACAAGCTCGCCGCGTGGCGGCAACCACGGGTGATCCTGTGGACCGTGGCGGGCGTGGCGACGCTCGCGTTCTTCATCGTGCTGGAGATCGTCGCGCGCCGCGTAGGCGGCGAGCCGGGCCCGCTGGTCACCCAGGCGAAGGAGCTCGTCTTCCCGCCCAAGCCGGGCCCGCTGTACGCCGGTCTGGCGCTGACGATGGTGGTGCTCACCTGGCGGCAACGGCTCATCGCGGCGGCCTGGGCGATCGGCATCGACCTCGTCTTCGTCCTGGGGCGGTGGGCGGCCGACGTCAAGGTGACCGACGGCCGCTACTTCGGCAACGGCGCGCTGTGGGTGATGCTGGGCGTCGCGGTCATCGCGTTCACACGCCGCACCGGCCGGGAACGCACCCTGCTGCTCAAGGGCGTCGGACTGGGCCTGCTGCTGGTGGCCGGCCGCAAGGTCGGCGACTCCTGGCTCATGATCACCTGGAAGACCCGCCCGAAGGTGCTCGACCAGTACGTGGCGACCGCCGACCACGCCCTCGGCAACCCGTCGTGGGCGGCGGGCCGCATCCTCAAGGCCACGGAGCCGATCGGCCCGCACATCCTCGACCTCGTCTACGCGCACCTCGCCGTGGCCGCGATCGTCTTCGCGCTGTACCAGCTCCGCAACGTGGCCGCCGAGCGCCGCTTCCCGCGCCACCACCTGGTCCGCACCTTCCTGGTGATCGGCCTCGTCGGCCCGGCCTTCTACATGCTCTTCCCCGTGGTCGGCCCGGTGTTCGCCTACGGCCCGGGCGCCTCCGGCACCGGCGGCGTGGAGTGGGCGACGGCCAACATCTGGCCGCACACCCCGCCGGTGATCGGCATCCCGCACGCCTTCACGTACGACGACCTCACCCCGCGCAACTGCATGCCCAGCCTGCACACGGCCTGGGCCACCGCGATCTTCATCCACTCCCGCAAGGGCCCCCGCTGGGTGCGGTACGGCGGCGCGTTCTGGCTGGTCGCCACCATCAGCGCCACCCTGGGCTTCGGCTACCACTACGGCTCGGACGTCATCGCCGGCGTGGTCTTCGCCCTCACCATCGAAGCGGGCATGCGCCTCTACGACCGCGGCCCGGACCGCTCGGGCATCCTGCTGATCGCCTACGGCACGACGGTCTTCACCGCGTTCCTCCTGGCCTACCGCTTCCTCCCGCTGGAGATGGCCGAAACCCCCTGGCTCTTCGGCCCCCTCCTCATCCTGGCCACCCTCTCGGTCATCTACGCCTACCTCCGCACCACCCGACAGTGGGACGCGAACCCCCTCACCCCCCTCCCGGACCCGAAACCCGTGGCGGAACCCCAGCGCGCAGAACCCCAGCCCGCACCGGAACCGGTCTGACCGTCCCGCCCCACCGCACCAACGACGAAGGGCCGCTCCCCGACCACGGGAAGCGGCCCTCGTCGCGCGCTCAGAGCGCTGCCTCGCTCCCTAGAGGTTGAGGCGGCAGAGCCTTCTGACCAGTGGAATCACGCTTCCCTGCCTGGCTCGGCGCATTCCGGCGAACATGGTGTGCCGTCGGCAGGAGCCGAGCCCTGAGCTCATGCGTCCGTCCCCAGAGAGCGGTCCGGTCCGAAGTGACTGACCTCCATGGTGGCGATGCCGCCTGGCGGGCTCACAAGCACGCCCCGAGCATCGAACAAGTGATCCATTGCCTCTAGGGATACCAGAAGGCTCTGACATCGGGTGCTGTGCCGATCGTGAACACCGAGTGCTGATCGGGCCGCAGCGACGAGCTGTACGAGGCGCGCGTGCGACAAGCATGGCCCTCGGGCGGGGGTGGCCCCGATGTCGTCGTCGCGCCGGTCGGCCTTCACCTTGGCGACATCAGCGGCAGCCCACCGATGAGACCTTGCCGAACAGGGCCTGCTCGACGAAAGGCCCGCTCGACCCGTGCCGCCCCGGGCGGGAAGCCGACCGCTGTACCGATAACCGGCCGAGGGCCGCTACCCGGCTATCGGGTAGCGGCCCTCGCAGTGGCCTTGCGCCAAGAAAGGAGCCGGGCGGTGCGCGCCCGGCCCCGCCTCTTAGAGGTCGAAGTACAGCTCGAACTCGTGCGGGTGCGGCCGCAGCTGCATCGGGGCGATTTCGTTGGTGCGCTTGTAGTCGATCCAGGTCTCGATCAGGTCGGACGTGAAGACGCCGCCGGCCTGGAGGTACTCGTTGTCGGCCTCGAGGGCCTCGAGGACGGCGGGGAGGGAGGTGGGGACCTGGGGGACGTTGGCGTGCTCGTCGGGGGCGAGCTCGTAGAGGTCCTTGTCGATCGGCTCGGCGGGCTCGATCTTGTTCTTGACGCCGTCGAGGCCGGCCAGGAGGAGGGCCGAGAAGGCGAGGTACGGGTTGGAGGACGGGTCCGGGGCGCGGAACTCGACGCGCTTGGCCTTCGGGTTGGAGCCCGTGATCGGGATGCGCATCGCGGCGGAGCGGTTGCGCTGCGAGTAGACCAGGTTGACCGGGGCCTCGAAGCCGGGGACCAGGCGGTGGTAGGAGTTCACCGTCGGGTTGGTGAAGGCCAGCAGCGACGGGGCGTGCTTGAGGATGCCGCCGATGTAGTAGCGGGCGGTGTCGGAGAGGCCCGCGTAGCCCTGCTCGTCGTAGAAGAGGGGCTCGCCGCCGGTCCACAGGGACTGGTGGACGTGCATGCCGGAGCCGTTGTCGCCGAAGATCGGCTTGGGCATGAAGGTGGCGGTCTTGCCGTTGCGCCAGGCGACGTTCTTCACGATGTACTTGAAGAGCATCAGGTCGTCGGCGGCGGCGAGGAGGGTGTTGAACTTGTAGTTGATCTCCGCCTGGCCGGCGGTGCCCACCTCGTGGTGCTGGCGCTCGACCTGGAGGCCGGCCTTGTCCAGCTCCAGGGAGATCTCGGCACGGAGGTCGGCGAAGTGGTCGACCGGCGGGGCCGGGAAGTAGCCGCCCTTGTAGCGGACCTTGTAACCGCGGTTGTTCTCCACCGCACCGGTGTTCCAGGCGCCCGCCTCGGAGTCGATGTGGTAGAAGGACTGGTTCGCCGACGTCTCGAAACGGACGTTGTCGAAGACGTAGAACTCGGCCTCGGGGCCGAAGAACGCGGTGTCCGCGATACCGGTGGACGCGAGGTACGCCTCGGCCTTCTTCGCCACGTTCCGCGGGTCGCGGCTGTACTGCTCGCCGGTGATCGGGTCGTGGATGAAGAAGTTGATGTTGAGGGTCTTGTCCCGGCGGAACGGGTCCACGCGCGCGGTGGAGAGGTCGGCGCGCAGGGCCATGTCGGACTCGTGGATGGCCTGGAAGCCGCGGATCGACGAGCCGTCGAAGGCCAGCTCCTCCTCGGGGTCGAACGCCGCCGCCGGAATGGTGAAGTGCTGCATCACACCCGGCAGGTCACAGAAACGGACATCGACGAACTTGACGTCCTCGTCCTTGATGAACTTCTTGGCGTCGTCGCCGTTCTGGAACATCCAACCCTCCTAGCCCGGCCGCCAGCGGTCGGGGATTGCTTCGGTGGTGCTGCGGCCGACCCTAGAGAGACCGGATTTCCCAAGCATGACCCATTTGTTTCGCCGAGGTTAACCGGAGCGCCGCGCAATGATCATCGAATCGCGTCGACGCCTACCCGGCCCGCAGTGATCGCAAGCCTCCCCAGTACCGTGGACGGGTGGACAAAAGGCAGGCAATCGGCTCGTGGCTCTCCGGACCCCGCGCGGCGGCGGAGCAGATGGGCATCGACTTCGGCTATCGCGGGGAGCAACTCGGGCTGCCGGAGCACGGGCCGGGCTCCGTCGCCCCGCTCGGACGGCGGTTCGCCGCCATCTTCATCGACTGGGGCCTGAGCATGCTCATCGCCTACGGCCTCTTCGCCCGGGGGGAGATCCACCGGGCCGGCAACTGGGCGCTGCTGGTCTTCTTCCTGCTCAGCGTGCTCACCGTCGGCACGGTCGGCTTCACCCCCGGGAAGCGGCTGCTCCGCATCCGGGTCATCGGGGAGAGCGGTGACCGGCTGACGTTCCCCAAGGCCCTGCTGCGCAGCGTGCTCCTCGTGATCGTCATCCCGGCCGTCATCTGGGACCGGGACACCCGCGGGCTGCACGACCGGCTCGCCAAGGCCGTTCAGGTGCGGTTCTAGCCGAACGGTCGGCAGGTGACAATGGAACGAGGGCGGGGCGGGACCGTGTCGGTCCCGCCCCGCCCTCACTCCGTCCGCGCCTTTCGCTGCGGCCGTGTCAGTGGCGTCAGCGACCCTTCGGCATCCGCATGCCCTTCGGCATCGGACCCTTCGGGATCGGCATGTTGCTCATCAGGTCGCCCAGCGCCCGCAGCCGGTCGTTGACGACCGTCACCTGCGCGCCCGGCAGCACCCGCGGCAGCTTCAGCAGGGTGGTGCGCAGCTTCTTCAGCGGCACCTGGCCCTCGCCGTTGCCCACCACGACGTCGTGCACCGGCACGTCCGCGACGATGCGCGCCATCCGCTTCTTCTCGGCGGCCAGCAGGCCCTTCAGCCGGTTCGGGTTGCCCTCGCCGACCAGGACGATGCCGGCCTTGCCGACCGAGCGGTGGACGACGTCCTGGTTGCGGTTCATCGCCACCGCGGGCGTCGTCGTCCAGCCGCGGCCGATGTTGTCCAGCACCGCGGCCGCGGCGCCCGGCTGGCCCTCCATCTGCCCGAAGGCGGCACGCTCGGCACGGCGGCCGAAGACGATCGCCATCGCGAGGAAGGCCAGCAGGAAGCCCAGGATGCCCAGGTAGATCGGGTGGTCGATCAAGAAGCCGATGGCGAGGAGGACACCGAAGGTGACAATGCCCACGCCCGCGACGACAAGACCGACCTTCGAATCGACCTTCTTGGTCATCTTGTAGGTCAGGGCGATCTGCTTCAGTCGCCCGGGGTTCTCGGATGTTTCCTTCCTCGCCATATGGCGAAGTTTACGTGTCCTGCGGGCCGGGGGCCGCCGCGGCCTCCAGGACCGCGGTCTCCAGGAGGTGCTGGGCCTCGCGCCGGTCCTTGGCCCGGCGGCGGTCCTCCAGGACCGCGGTCCACGCGTTGCGGCGGGCGGTGCGCTGGCCGCCGCGCAGCAGCAGGCGTTCCAGGGCCAGCAGCGCACCCGTCACCGAGGGCGGCCGGACGGCCAGCGTGGAAGGCAGGGCGGAGAAGGCGTGTGCGGCGGTCGCCGTCGTCGCGCGGGCGGGCGCGGCCTGCATGTCGTGTCCTCTCGTGGGCGGAAGGGTGAGAGGTGGGGGAGCGGGCGGTGCTTTCGTGCGCGGTTGTGCTCGTGCACAAGTCTGATGTGTGTACGACTGTTCGTGCGCACATCGTTACCCACCGGTGTTACCGGCGCGTGACGGACTGGTCAAAGACTATGAAACGTTGACGCGGCCCGACCGGGGCCTCCCGGGTGGGAAGGGGGGCCGGTCGGGCCGCGTCGGACGAACAAGGGGGCCGGCGGCGCGCTTACGCCGCCGCTTCGTTCCGCTTCTCGATCGCCTGGCGGTACAGCCGTCCCGCCCGGTACGACGAGCGGACCAGCGGGCCCGACATCACGCCGGCGTAGCCGATCTCCTCGGCCTCCTGCTGGAGCTCCACGAACTCCTGCGGCTTCACCCACCGCTCCACCGGGTGGTGGCGCGGCGACGGGCGCAGGTACTGGGTGATCGTGATGAGTTCGCAACCCGCCTCGTGGAGGTCGCGGAGGGCCTGGGTGATCTCCTCGCGGTCCTCGCCCATGCCGAGGATCAGGTTGGACTTCGTCACCAGGCCGGCCTCGCGGGCCTTCGTGATGACCTCCAGCGAGCGCTCGTAGCGGAAGCCGGGGCGGATCCGCTTGAAGATCCGGGGGACCGTCTCGACGTTGTGCGCCAGCACCTCGGGGCGGGACGAGAAGACCTCGGCCAGCTGGTCGGGCTTGGCGTTGAAGTCGGGGATCAGCAGCTCGACGCCGGTGTCCGGCATCAGGCCGTGGATCTGGCGGACGGTCTCGGCGTACAGCCAGGCGCCGCCGTCCTCCAGGTCGTCGCGGGCCACACCGGTGATCGTCGCGTACTTGAGCTCCATGGACCGCACGGATTCGGCCACGCGGCGGGGCTCGTCGCGGTCCAGGGCCTGCGGCTTGCCGGTGTCGATCTGGCAGAAGTCACAGCGCCGGGTGCACTGGTCGCCGCCGATGAGGAACGTCGCCTCGCGGTCCTCCCAGCACTCGTAGATGTTGGGACAGCCCGCTTCCTGGCACACCGTGTGCAGGCCCTCGCGCTTCACCAGACCCTGGAGCTCGGTGTACTCGGGGCCCATCTTCGCCCGGGTCTTGATCCACTCGGGCTTGCGTTCGATGGGGGTCTGGGCGTTCCGGACCTCAAGGCGCAGCATCTTGCGTCCGTCGGGTGCGACAGCGGACACTCCGGCTCCCTATGACTTCGATTCTTCGGCGGACACCAGGGTACGCCCGTTCGTTCTGATGTTCTTACGCCCGGGGAACCGGCGAGACGGCGGTGGCATTCCCGGAGGGGTGTGAGGCGGAGGCCCCGAGGGGCGTGGGCGCGACAGTGGCGTCGGGTGGCCGAAACCGGCCCCCACAGCCCCCCGCGTGGCCCGTCAGACGGCCCGCGGCAGCGGCTCGGCCGTCTCCAGGACCTCCCGCAGGTGCTTCTCCACGACGGGCAGCACCTCGCCGACGGTGACCCGCCGGCCCAGCTCGTTCGAGAGCGACGTCACTCCGGCGTCCCGGATGCCGCACGGCACGATGCGGTCGAACCAGGTGTTGTCGGGGTCGCAGTTCAGGGAGAAGCCGTGCATGGTGACGCCCTTGGCGATGCGGATGCCGATCGCGGCGAGCTTGCGGTCCTCGCCGCGCTGGCCGGCGTTGGAGGGGGCGTACTCGGGGCCGCTGAGGCGCGGGTCGAACTCGTCGTCCGCCGAGCGGGGAGCCGCCAGGTCGAGCTGGAGGGCGCCGGTCGCGGGCCGCTCGCCGGCCTCGCCGAGGACCCAGACGCCGCTGCGGCCCTCGACCCGGGTGGTGGCCAGTCCGAATTCCGCGCAGGCCCGGATCAGGGCCTCCTCCAGCCGGCGGACGTGCGCGATGACGTCCACCGGGCGCGGGAGCTTGAGGATCGGGTAGCCGACGAGCTGGCCCGGGCCGTGCCAGGTGATCTTTCCGCCGCGGTCCACGTCGACGACCGGCGTCCCGTCCAGGGGGCGCTCGCTGTCCTCCGTGCGCCGTCCGGCGGTGTAGACCGCCGGGTGCTCCAGCATCAGGCAGGTGTCCGGGATCTCGTCCGCGAACCGGGCCGCGTGGACGCGGCGCTGCTCCTGCCACGCCTCCTGGTACTCGACGGCGTCCGCCCCGAAGCCCAGATGGACAAAGCGCAGCTCACTCACGGCAGCTCCTGTTCCCGTCTTCCCGTCCTCGCGGGTCCGCTCCGAACCCCTGGCACCGGCGGGCGCGTACGTCCCGGACGCGCGCGCCGTGCCCAAGCCACTGTACGGCGGCCTCCGAATGGGCTGCGGTCGAGCCCCTTACAAGATCGTCTGGCGGCGCTTTTCCGTGCCTATTTGATCTGTCTCTGATCTGTCCTCACACGATCGGATGAATGCGGGGCGAAGGTGGCGTTCAGGGCGGCGGGGACCGCTAAATTCACGCCGTTCCCAGAATGGCGATCAGGGAGACCGGGCAGGTTGATGACGGAACGACCCCCACAGCGCATTCCCAACCGCCAGCTAGCCGCGCTCATCGCGGAGGCCGGCTTCTCCAACGCGGGGCTCGCACGTCGCGTCGATCAATTAGGGCTGGAGCACGGCCTCGACCTGCGCTACGACAAGACCTCCGTCACCCGGTGGCTCCGCGGCCAGCAGCCGCGCGGCACGACACCGGCGTTGATCGCCGAGGTCTTCACCCGGCGGCTGGGACGGCGGCTGTCCGCGCAGGACCTCGGGCTCGACGCGTGTGCGCCGGTGTACGCGGGGCTGGAATTCGCCGCGTCGCCGGCGGAGGCCATTGACATCGTGAGCGGCTTGTGGCGCAAGGACTCCGGCAGCCACACCGAGCTGCGCAAGATCGCGTTCACGCCCGCGGGGCTGGTGGTGCCCAGCCGCGACTGGCTGATCGGACGCGCCGACGACCGGGTGGCCCGTACACCCGCCCCGCCCCCCGGGGCCGCCGGACCCCCCGGCGCACCCGGTGCACCGGGCGCACCCGGCGCCCAGGGGCCGGGTACGGGCGGGCCCCCGCCTCCCGGCGAGGGCGGCGGCCGGATCGGCGAGAGACCGACGGGCCGGACGCTGGTCCCCCGGCAGCGCGCCGAACGGGCGCCCGGGAGCCGCGTCTCCATGGGCGACATCGCGGCCCTGCGCTCCGTCGGCGAGCTCTTCCGCACGCTCGACCACGCGTACGGCGGCGGGCACGCGCGGCAGGCGCTCGTCCGCTACCTGGAGCACGAGGCCGAGCCGATGCTGCGCGGCACGTACGGCGAGACCACGGGACGCCGGCTGTTCGGCGCCGCCGCGGACCTCACCCGGCTCGCCGGGTGGACCTCGTACGACATCGCCGCCCACGGGCTCGCCCAGCGGTACTACGTGCAGGCGCTGCGCCTGGCACAGGCCGCGGGCGACCGGGCGTACGGCAGCTATGTCCTGGTGACCATGAGCCGCCAGGCCGTCTACCTCGGCCACGGCCGGGAGGCGGTCCAGCTCGCCCGCGTCGCCCAGCAGGGCGTCGGGTCCGGCGCACCCCCCGTCGTGCAGTCCCTGCTGCACGCGGTGGAGGCGCGCGGGCACGCGGTGCTCGGCGAGGTACGGGCCTGCTCCGCCTCCCTCGCCCGCGCCGAACGGGCACTGGAGACGGCCAGGCCCTCGGACGACGTGCCGTACTGGATCCGCTTCTTCGACGAGGCGGAGCTCGCGGACGAGTTCGCGCACTGCCATCGGGATTTGCAGCAGTGGCGGGCGGCCGCGCAGCACGCGGAGCGGTCGTTGCAGCTGCGGGCGCCCGCGTACGCGCGGAGCAGGCTCTTCTGCCGGGTGGTGCTGGCCGCTGCGCGGCTGGGGCTCGGGGAGCTGGAGCAGGCTTGCGCGCTGGGGGCGGAGGCGGCGCAGGCCGCCGCCGAGATGCGGTCCGTTCGGGCCGTGGAGTATGTGCGGGAGTTCGAGCGGCGGCTTGATCCCTATCGGGATGCGGCGGCGGTGCGGGGGTATCGGGAGAAGGTGGCGGTGTTGTAGGGGGTGCGCCCCAGTCCCGCCCCTTCGCCGCTTCCTGGGGCTGCCGCCCCAGACCCCCCTGATCGCGGCTTCGCCGCTCGTCCTCAAACGCCGGACAGGCTGTATCAGCCTGTCCGGCGTTTGAGGACAACCGCGCGGGGTGCGGGGGCGCAGCCCCCGCAAGGAACACCCCCTACGCCACGCGCAGCGCCTGAGCGTCCTGCTCCGGGCGGATCCCCAGATCCCGCAGCAGCGCGTGTGCCGCCCGTCGCCCCGAGAACAGGGCCCCCTGGACCGTACTCGTGTCGCGGTGATCGCCGCACACGTACAACCCGGACAACAACCGCACCGGCCGCCGCACATCATGCGGCGCCGGCATGGCCGGAACGGCGTCCGCGTCGTGGTGGGCGGTCAGCAGCTCGAGGTCGTCGGGGGCGAGGCCGTACACCCGCGCCAGCTGCGTCCGCGCCGTGCGGTCGAGTTCGGGCACCGGGGTGCCCGCCGCGCGGCCGAGGACGGTGGAGGTGATGAGGACGCGGCCGGCGGGGGCCCGGTCGGGGTCGACCTCGCTGGCGACGGTGGTGTGGGCGACGGGCCCGCCCCGGCCGCCCGTCACGATCAGGGCGGCGTCGCACGGCGGGGCCTCGGCGGCCGTGTGGTGAAGCACCGTCACCGGGTGGAAGCCGGGCAGCCGGAGGCCGGGCAGCAGGCCGGCGGCGGCCCGGGCGCCGGTGGCGATGATCACCGAGCGGCAGCCGATCTCGCCGTGGCCGGCGGTGGTGACGGAGGTGATGTCCGCGGAGGTGGCCCGGACGCCCGTCCGGACCGTCCCCGGCGGCAGCAGTCCCGCCAGCAGCTCGGCCATCGTGCCCGCCCCGCCCGCCGGGAGGCAGAGCCGGCCGCGGGCGAAGCCGCGCAGGACGAGGTCGGCACAGCGGCTGGACGTGGTGAGTTCGGGGTCGGACAGCAGGGAGGCCAGCAGCGGGCGGAGGAAGCCCTCGATCGTACGGGCCGGCAGGCCGCGGCCGGCGAGGGTGGCGGCCGTCGGGCGGTCCGGGCGGGCCAGCAGCCGGTCGGTGGGCAGCGCGGCGAGCCGGGCGAGCGCCGCGTCGAGCCGGGCCTGGTCGAGGCCGGTGGCCCGGGAGGCGCGGGCGGCCGTGGCCAGGGCGCGGGCGGTGGTGAACGCCCTCTTGGCGCCGCGCGCCTCGCCGCCGATCCGGTGGTTGCGGCCGTCGGCGTGGACCAGGACACCCGGCAGGAAGGGCCGCAGGGTGAGGGCACCGAGGCCGGGGGTGCGCCGCAGGTCGGGGAAGGCGGTGTTGAGCAGCTGGCCGGAGCGGTCCAGCCGGAAGCCGTCGATCCGGTCCGTCGCCATCCGGCCGCCCGGCCGGTCCGCGGCCTCCAGGACGGTGACGCCGACGCCGGCGTTGGCCAGTTGGTGTGCTGCCGAGAGCCCGGCGAGGCCGGCTCCGACGATGACGACATCGGCGTGGTGTGCGGTGTGGCGTGCGCTGCTGGCCACGTGGCCTCCCGGGGTCGGTCCGCTCGCTCGGGGGCGTGATGCCCCCAACCGGCTGGCGCAATGCGCGAGTTCGCCTCGACCGTAGAGAGAATTCCGGTCAATAACAGTCGCGCACGGATAGAGCACGGTCGCACGGCGGTCGCACGGTTACGGTTCCGGGGCGGTCAATCATCGGGCGGAAGCGTGGCCCTCGGGGGTGAGTGCCGCGCGGACGGCGCTCTCGACGTCCGGGTGCGCGAACCGGAAGCCCGAGTCCAGCAGCCGCCGGGGCACGGCCCGTTGGCTGGACAGCACGTCCGACGCGAGCTCCCCCAGCACCAGCCGCAGCGCCGGGGCGGGCGCGGGGAACAGCGCGGGGCGGCGCAGTACGCGCCCCATCGTCCGGGCCACCTCGTGGTTGGTGACCGGCTCGGGCGCGGTCAGGTTCACCGGACCGGACAGTTCCGGGGTGTCCAGCAGATGGCGCACGGCGGCGATGTGGTCGCGCAGGGAGATGAAGCTCCAGTACTGGCGGCCGTTCCCGAGGGGCCCGCCCAGCCCCAGCCGGAACAGCGGGAACATCCGGCCCCAGGCGCCACCGCTGCGGCTCACCACCAGCCCGGTCCGGATCAGCACCGTCCGTACGCCCGCCTCGGCGGCGGGGGCCGTGGCCGCCTCCCACTCCTGGCAGACCCCGGCCAGGAAGCCGCGGCCGGGCGGGGAGTCCTCGTCCAGGACGCGGTCGCCCGCGTCGCCGTAGAAGCCGGTGGCGCTCGCGCTCACCAGCACCCGCGGCGGGGTGTCGAGGCACGCGATCGCCTCGGCGACCGCCGCCGTGCCGAGCACCCGGCTCTCGCGGATCTCCCGCTTGTACGCCTCCGTCCAACGGTGCGCCCCCACGCCGGCGCCCGCGAGGTGCACCACCGCGTCGCAGCCGGCCAGCGCGCGGGTGTCCACCCGCTGCCGCTTCGGGTCCCACTCGGCCTCGTCCTCACTCCGGGGCGCGCGGCGTACGAACCGCGTGACGCGGTGGCCGTCCGCCTCCAGCGAGCGGGTGAGCGCCGTACCGATGAGGCCGGTCGAGCCGGTGAGGGCGATGCGCATGGGTCACACCTTTCCGGGGCGTCCCGTTGTGCGGGGCGTCCGTCTTCAGGGGCGTCCCGCCTTGAGGGGCGTCCCGTCACACCTTTCCCGGGTGTTCCGGGTCCACGCCCGACGGGGGCGGGTCGGGGTCGTACCCGACGAAGGCGGGTCGGGTTCACGCCCGACGGGGCGGGGCGAACGGGCCGTTGTGAGCGGACCGAACGGCCGTCACGACCGAAAACGCTCCCACAGCGCGGGGAAGCGTTCCGCCAGCGCGTCCTCGTCCGCCAGGTCGAGCGGGGCCCCCTGCGGCTCGGCCGGTGCCGGCGGCAGCGCCAGGTCGGGCAGTTCGGCGCCGGTGAGCTGCTCGTACGCCTCCTCGGCCGCGTAACCGAGGTCCTCGCCGTCCCCGTCCGTCTCCTCGTCGAAGCCGTCGAGCAACTCGGCGAGCCGGTCGGGATCGTGCAGGGCACCCTCGAAGACATGCCGGCCCTGGCCGATCAGCCAGCAGCGGAAGTAGTCGAACGCGTCGTCGCCCGCCCCACCGAGCAGCACGGCCGCCGCACCCCACAGGTCCCACTGGTAGGCGCGGTTGTAGCGCACCTCGAAGTGCCGGGCGAAGTCCGTGACGCGGTCCGGATCGAGCCGCATCAGCCGCTCGACCAGCAGGTCGGCGTGTTCCTCGGGATCGCCGCCGGCCTCGGCCCGCGTCTCGTCGATCAGCTGCCAGAACTCCGTCTCGTCCATCACGGCAACAGCATCCGTCCTGGCCTGTCGGGACGCACGCGGAGCGGCTCTTGTGGGGCGGGCGAGAAAATACGACAGGAGGTGTCGGGTATTCGTGGCACCGTTCCTCCCGTCGCGCGGCGGGCGCCGTGACGACGGGACGGATCGGAAAGGGACGACACGAACGTGAACGCCGGAACGAGGGCACTCGAAGGCAAGGTCGCACTGGTCGCGGGCGCCACGCGGGGAGCGGGCCGGGCCATGGCCGTCGAACTCGGTCGGGCCGGAGCCGTGGTCTACGTCACCGGCCGCACCACGCGCGAGCAGCGCAGCGAGGTCGGCCGGCCCGAGACCATCGAGGAGACGGCCGAACTGGTCACGGCGGCGGGCGGCACCGGCATCGCCGTCCGGGTCGACCACCTGGAGATCGAACAGGTCACGGCGCTCGTCGAACGCATCGACCGGGACCACGGCCGGCTCGACGTGCTCGTCAACGACGTCTGGGGCGGCGACCACCTGCTGGAGTTCGGGACCCGGGTGTGGGACCTGAAGATGGAACGGGCGCTGCGGATGCTGCGCCTCGCCCAGGACGCGCACCTGATCACCAGCCACTGTGCGCTGCCGCTGCTCATCCGGCGGCCGGGCGGGCTGGTCGTGGAGATCACGGACGGGACGGAGGAGTTCAACAACGCCCGGTACCGGGAGAACATGGTCTTCGACCTGGCCAAGTGGGGGCCGATCCGGCTGACGTGGGCGCTCGCCCAGGAGCTGGAGCCGTATGGCGGGACGGCGGTCTGCGTCAGCCCGGGGTTCCTGCGCTCCGAGGAGATGCTCGAGCATTTCGGGGTGACCGAGGCGAACTGGCGCGACGCTGTCGCCAAGGAGCCGCACTTCGCTGTCGCGGAGTCGCCGGCCTATATCGGGCGGGCGGTGGCCGCGCTGGCCGCTGACCCGGAGCGGGGGCGGTGGAACGGGCAGTCGCGGTTCAGTGGGGAGCTGGCGGCTCACTACGGGGTGACGGATGTGGACGGGTCGCGGCCGGATGCGCGGGGGTACTTCCTGGACGTCGTGTTCGGGGGGAGGGAGGCGACGGCGGAGGCGTATCGGTAGGCGCCTGCGGCGGGCTGTGCCCCGGTCCCGCCCTTTACCGTTTCTTGCGGGGGCTGCGCCCCCGCACCCCCGAAGCGCCCTGCGGGCGCTGTCCTCAAACGCCGGACAGGCTGATTTTTCAGCCTGTCCGGCGTTTGAGGACGAGCGGCGGAGCCGCGACAAGGGGGTCTGGGGGCGCAGCCCCCAGGAAACGGCGAATGGGGGTGCCCCCTCTGGGGGAGGGACCGGGGCACCTCACCCCACCCCATACAACGCCGCACTCCTCCGAGCCGCCTCCGCGAACCGCCCCCGCAACTCCGCCGGCTCCAGCACCTCCCCCTCCGGCCCCAGCGCCAGCAACTGCTCCTGGGCGACGTCCAGCGACTCGACGGCCAACGTCACCGTGACCCGCCCCGCCGCGTCCGGCGGCCCCGCCCCTTCCAGCGCGTCCCGCCCGGCCCGCCGGTCCGTGACGTACGGGAGCCGGCGCGCGCCCTCCGGGGTCAGCCGCAGGACGACGGTCTCGCGCAGCAGCGAACGCGCGAACAGCGCGGCCCGCTCCTCCCAGAAGGCGGGCAGGTCGAAGGAATCGTCCCGGTCGAAGTGCCCGGTGCCCGCCGCGACCGCGGTGAAGCGGTCCACCCGGTAGACGCGGTGGCCGGGGCGGTCCGCGGCGACGTGCGCGATCAGGTACCAGACGCCTGCCTTGAGGACGAGGCCGTACGGTTCCAGCTCCCGTTCCGCCTCCGTGCCGTCGCGCCGCCCGTAGCGGGCGGTCAGCCGGCGGTCGTCCCAGACGGCTTCCGCGACGGCGGGGAGCAGGGGCGGGGGACCGGCCGGCTGCCACCAGCCGGGCGCGTCCAGGTGGAAGCGCTGGGCGGCGGTCGCCGGGGCGTCGCCGAGCTCGGGCAGGAGCGCCGCGGAGACCTTGAGGCGGGCGGCGGAGGCGGCGTCGGCGAGGCCCATCTCGCGGAGGGCGGACGGCACCCCGGAGAGGAAGAGGGCTTCGGCCTCGGTGCGGCCGAGGCCGGTCAGCCGGGTGCGGTAGCCACCGACGAGGCGGTAGCCGCCGGTGCGGCCACGGTCGGCGTAGACGGGGATGCCGGCCTCGGAGAGGGCGAGGACGTCCCGGGCGACCGTGCGCTCGGAGACCTCCAGCCGCCGGGCCAGTTCCGCGCCCGTCATGGACGCGCGGGACTGCAGCAGCAGGACGAGTTTGATCAGGCGGGCCGCTCGCATGCGCCCATGATGCCGTGACGGAAAGGAAGTCATCAGGGGACGACGACAGGTACCCGTACGCCCAGCCAGGGCATCGGTCGACGGACGAGGACCTGTCGTCACCCCTGAGCCGCTCCGCGACACAGGACAGGGCGCGCGGCGCGGCTCCGCGGAGACGATACGCCCTGATCGATGATCGATCAACCGGACGGGGGTGCTCCGTCAGATTTGCGGTGCGCAGCCCAGCACGTGGGTCCGCAGCAGCTCCCCGATCCGCGGATCCCGCCTGCGGAACGCCGCCACCAGCTCCGCGTGGTCCTCCGCGTGTGCCGTCGGGCGCGGGCTCAGCCAGCGGATCGACAGGGTGGTCCACACCTCGATGCCCAGCGACTCCCAGGTGTGCAACAGCACGGAGTTGCCGGAGGCCAGCACGATCTCCCGGTGGAAGGCCACCGTGTGCCGCACCTGGGCCTCGCGGTCGCCGCGGCGGTCCGCCTCGTACAGCGGCTCGACCTCCCGGTCGAGCGCCGACGCGTCCTCGGCCAGCGCCTCGGCCGCCAGCTCGGCGGCGACCTGCTCCAGGCCCGCGCGGACCGGGTAGCTCTCCTTGAGGTCGGCGGCGGTGAGCTCGCGGACCCGGACGCCCTTGTTCGGGGACGACTCGATCAGCCGCAGCGACTCCAGCTCGCGCAGCGCCTCGCGTACCGGCGTCTGGCTGACCAGCAGCTCGGAGGCGATCCGCCGCTCGACGATGCGCTCGCCCGGCTGCCACCGGCCGCTGACGATCCCTTCCAGGATGTGTTCGCGGATCTGCTCGCGCAGCGAATGGACGACGGGGACGGCGGGTGGTGACATGGGCGCTCCTCGGCGGCCGGACGTTCGCCCGGCCATTATCCCGGTGGGCGAAACGGCGCGGCCCCGGCCCGTACCGGAGTACGGAGCCGGGGCCGCGCCCTGGGCGGGAGCCGGGATCAGAGACCGATCTCGGTCTCGAACTCGGCGGCCTCGAGGATCGCCTTGACCGTCGTCAGGTAACGGGCCGCGTCGGCACCGTCCACCAGGCGGTGGTCGTAGGAGAGCGTCACGTACGTCATGTCGCGGACGCCGATGGTGGTGCCCTCGGCGGTCTCGATGACGACCGGACGCTTCACCGTGGCGCCGATGCCCAGGATCGCGACCTGGTTCGGGGGCACGATGACCGTGTCGAACAGCGCACCGCGCGAGCCGGTGTTGCTGATCGTGAAGGTCGCGCCGGACATCTCGTCCGGGCTGATCTTGCCGGTACGGACCTTGCCCGCCAGCTCCGCCGTCTTCTTGGCGAGGCCCGCGATGTTGAGGTCACCCGCACCCTTGATGACCGGGGTCATCAGGCCCTTCTCCGAGTCGACGGCGATGCCGACGTTCTCGGAGTCGAAGTAGGTGATGGTGCCCTCGTCCTCGTTGATCCGGGCGTTGACGACCGGGTGGGCCTTCAGCGCCTGGACGGCGGCCTTGACGAAGAACGGCATCGGGGAGAGCTTGACGCCCTCGCGGGCGGCGAAGCCGTCCTTGGCCTTGGCGCGCATCCGCATGATCTTGGTGATGTCCACCTCGATCACGGAGCTGAGCTGGGCCTGGCCGTGCAGCGCCTTCATCATGTTGTCGGCGATGACCTTGCGCATGCGCGGCATCTTGACCGTCTGACCACGCAGCGGGGACGCCTCCAGGGCCGGGGCCTTGGGAGCGGCGGCAGCGGGAGCGGCCGGGGCCGGCGCGGCCTTGGCGGCCTCGGCGGCGGCCAGGACGTCCTGCTTGCGGATGCGACCGCCGACGCCGGTGCCCTGGACGCCCGCGAGGTTGACGCCGCTCTCGGCGGCGAGCTTGCGGACGAGCGGGGTCACGTAGGCGCCCTCGGCGTTGGCCACGGCGGCGGCCGGGGCCTGGGCGGCCGGAGCAGCCGGGGCGGCCGGAGCCGGAGCGGCCGGAGCCTGCGGGGCCGGGGCCGGGGCCGGGGCGGCGGCCGGAGCCGGCGCGGCGGGGGCCGCGGGGGCAGCCGGAGCCGCGGGGGCGGCCGGAGCGGCAGCCGGAGCGGCCGGAGCCGGAGCAGCGGCCGGGGCGGCCGGCGCGGGGGCGGCGGCGGGAGCCGGAGCGGCACCCGCGGCACCGATCACGGCCAGCTTGGCGCCGACCTCGGCGACCTCGTCCTCGCCGACGACGATCTCCAGCAGGACGCCGGAGGCCGGGGCCGGGATCTCGGTGTCGACCTTGTCGGTCGAGACCTCGAGCAGCGGCTCGTCCTCGGAGACCTCCTCGCCGACCTCCTTCAGCCAGCGGGTGACGGTGCCCTCGGTGACCGACTCGCCCAGCGCGGGCAGCACGACGTCGGTACCGGTGGCGCCGCCCGCCGGGGCAGCGGCGGCGGGGGCCTCGGCGGCCGGAGCCGGCGCGGCGGGGGCCTCGGCGGCGGGCGCCGGGGCGGGCTCGGCGGCCTCGGAAGACGCAGCCTCGGCGGCGGCCGGGGCAGCGGCGGGGGCGCCGGAGCCGTCGTCGATGATGGCCAGCTCGGAGCCGACCTCGACCGTCTCGTCCTCGGCGACCTTGATGGAGGCGAGGATGCCGGACGCGGGCGCCGGGATCTCGGTGTCGACCTTGTCGGTGGAGACCTCGAGCAGCGGCTCGTCGACCTCCACACGGTCACCTTCGGCCTTGAGCCAGCGAGTGACGGTGCCCTCGGACACGCTCTCGCCGAGCGCCGGCAGGGTTACGGAAACCGCCATGGTGCGGTTGCTCCTTACGAGTAGTGGGATAGGGGTGCGCTCGGGACTCAGTCGTGCGAGTGCAGCGGCTTGCCGGCCAGGGCCAGGTGGGCCTCGCCGAGGGCCTCGTTCTGCGTCGGGTGCGCGTGGATGAGCTGCGCGACCTCGGCGGGCAGGGCCTCCCAGTTGTAGATCAGCTGGGCCTCACCGACCTGCTCGCCCATGCGGTCGCCGACCATGTGGACGCCGACCACGGCACCGTCCTTGACCTGGACGAGCTTGATCTCGCCCGCGGTCTTGAGGATCTTGCTCTTGCCGTTGCCCGCGAGGTTGTACTTCAGGGCGACGACCTTGTCGGCGCCGTACAGCTCCTTGGCCTTCGCCTCGGTGATACCGACGGAGGCGACCTCCGGGTGGCAGTACGTGACGCGCGGCACGCCGTCGTAGTCGACCGGGACGGGCTTGAGCCCGGCCAGCCGCTCCGCCACCAGGATGCCCTCCGCGAAGCCGACGTGCGCGAGCTGGAGGGTCGGGACGAGGTCGCCGACGGCCGAGATGGTCGGCACGTTGGTGCGCATGTACTCGTCCACGAGGACGTAGCCGCGGTCCATCGCGACCCCGGCCTCCTCGTAGCCGAGGCCCTGGGAGACCGGGCCGCGGCCGACGGCGACGAGCAGCAGCTCGGCCTCGAAGGTCTTGCCGTTCTCCAGCGAGACCTTGACGCCCTCGGCGGTGTACTCCACGCCGGAGAAGCGGGAGCCCAGGGAGAAGTTGATGCCGCGCTTGCGGAAGGCGCGCTCCAGCAGCTTCGAGCTGTTCTCGTCCTCGACCGGGACGAGGTGGGGGAGCGCCTCGACGATGGTGACGTCGGTGCCGAAGGACTTCCACGCGGAGGCGAACTCGACGCCGATGACGCCGCCGCCCAGCACGATCGCGGACTTCGGGACGCGGTCCAGGACCAGCGCGTGGTCCGAGGAGATCACGCGGTTGCCGTCGATGGTCAGGCCCGGCAGGGACTTCGGCACGGAGCCGGTCGCCAGCAGGACGTGGCGGCCCTCGACGCGCTGCCCGTTCACGTCGACGGACGTGGGGGAGGACAGGCGGCCCTCACCGGTGATGTAGGTGACCTTGCGCGAGGCGACCAGGCCCTGCAGACCCTTGTACAGGCCCGAGATCACGTCGTCCTTGTACTTGTGGACGCCCGCGATGTCGATGCCCTCGAAGGACGCCTTGACGCCGAACTGCTCGCTCTCGCGGGCGGAGTCGGCGACCTCGCCGGCGTGCAGCAGAGCCTTGGTGGGGATGCAGCCGCGGTGCAGGCAGGTGCCGCCCAGCTTGTCCTTCTCGATCAGGGCGACGTCGAGACCCAGCTGCGCTCCACGCAGGGCAGCGGCGTAACCGCCGCTACCGCCTCCGAGGATCACTAGGTCGAAAACGGTGCTGGCGTCGTTCGCCACGTCACGTCCTCCATGCATGGGTACGCCGTTGCCGGTCGTCGATGACCGGGCGGCGGCTGTCGTTCGGCCGCTTTTGCTTCGGCCCTGTGATTACTGGGGGCCCTGTCCTGCCGAGACAACATCTTCGCACTTGTTGACGGACGGCGGGACGCCGGGCCGGGCTGAGGGACGACTGATGCGTCACCTTCGAGGGGTTACTCGCGCGTAGGGATGTCCGCCGGCGCGATGTCACGGGGCGTTCGTCCTGAGCGAACGCCGCGCGGCCCCGGACGCATTCCCGGGGCCGCGCGGCGGTTTCGCACAGAGGGGCCGACGCGGCCCGGGCTCAGCCCAGGTCGCCCTCGGCGGTGTGCTCGGCCAGCCGGACGAGCGTACGGACGGCGGAGCCGGTGCCGCCCTTGGGGGTGTACCCGTAGGGGGCGGTCTCGTGGAAGGCCGGGCCGGCGATGTCCAGGTGCGCCCAGGTGATGCCCTCGCCCACGAACTCCTGGAGGAACAGGCCGGCGATCAGGCCGCCGCCGTTGCGGACGCCCATGTTGGCGATGTCCGCGACAGGGGAGTCCATGGTCTTGCGCAGCTCGGCGGGCATCGGCATGGGCCACGCCTGCTCACCGGCCGACTCGGCGATCTCGTACACGGCGGTGCGGAACGCGTCGTCGTTGGCCATGACACCGAAGGTGCGGTCGCCCAGAGCGAGGACCATGGCCCCCGTCAGGGTGGCCACGTCCACGATCGCGTCGGGGTTCTCCTCCGAGGCCCGGGTCAGGGCGTCGGCGAGCACCAGCCGGCCCTCGGCGTCGGTGTTGAGGACCTCGACGGTCTTGCCGCTGTACATGGTCAGCACGTCGCCCGGACGGGTGGCCGTGCCGGACGGCATGTTCTCCGCGAGGGCCAGCCAGCCGGTGACGTTGACGCGCAGGCCCAGCTGGGCGGCGGCCAGCACGGCGGAGAACACGGCGGCGGCGCCGCTCATGTCGCACTTCATGGTCTCGTTGTGGCCGGCCGGCTTGAGCGAGATGCCGCCCGAGTCGTAGGTGATGCCCTTGCCGACCAGGGCGAGGGTCTTCTCCGCCTTGGGGTGGGTGTAGCCGAGGCGGACCAGCCGCGGCGGGTTGGCCGAGCCCTGGCCGACGCCCATCAGACCGCCGTAACCGCCCTTGAGCAGCGCCTTCTCGTCCAGCACCTCGATCGTGAGGCCGTGCTCCTTGGCGGCCTCCTGGGCGAGGGCGGCGAACGCGGCCGGGTGGAGGGCGTTCGACGGGGTGTTGATCAGGTCGCGGGCGCGGTTGACCTCGGCGGCCACGACGGTGGCGCGCTCGACGGCGGCCTTGAACGCCTTGTCACGCGGCTTGCCGCCCAGGATCACCGCGTCGGCCAGCGGCTCGCCCTTCTTCGACGCGCCCTTGCCGCCGCCGTTGCTGCGGAAGGCGGTGAAGGAGTACGCGCCCAGCAGGGCGCCCTCGGCGATGGCCGCGGCGTCGTCCGCGTCGGTCACGGGCAGCGCGAAGGCCGCCTTCTTCGTCCCGGTGAGGGCACGGGCGGCGGCGCCCGCGGCGCGGCGCAGCGCCTCACCCTCGTAGCCGTCGCCCTTGGCGGGGACCCCGCCGAGGCCGGCCGCGACCACGACGGCGGCCTTGACGCCCGCCGGGGCCGGGAGCTTGGTGACCTCGCCCTCCTCGCCGGAGGCGCCGAGGGTCTCCAGGACGGCGGCCAGCTTGCCGTCGAAGGCCTGGTCGACGGCCTCGGCGCCGGGCGCGAGGACGGGTCCCTTCGGGCCCTTGGCGACACCGACGACGAGGGCGTCCGCGCGCAGCGTCGCCGCGCCGGAGGTGCTGAGAGTGAGAGCAGTCACGGTGGTGGGTGTCCCTACTTCCGTTGAGTTTCCACGGCTTGGAAGCACAGCGAGGCCGTGCCGGCCGCCACCGCGCATCGTATGCGCCGCGCGTGCGCCGCCGGGTTCCGGGCCTTCGGGCGGGCACGAGCCTATCCCCGCGCGGTCGTTCAGCCCAGGGCCGTGACGATCAACGCGGTGGTGGCCGCGGTCTCCGCCAGGGCCCCGAAGACGTCCCCGGTGACCCCGCCGAAGCGGCGCCGGCAGTGGAACAGGAGGAGTTCGGCCGCCGCGACGGCGAGCGGCACGGCGGCTCCCGCGCGGACGGCCGCGCCCGGGCCCAGGAGCGCGCCGGCGCCGGCCGCCGCGCAGCAGGCCGCGGCGGTCACGGCCAGGGCGGCGGGAACGGGCACCACCCCGGCGACCGCGGCGCCCAGCCCGCCGGGGCGGGCCGCCGGGACGCCGCGGCGGGCGGCGAGGGTGAGGGCGCAGCGCGCGGCGACGGCCGCGACCAGGGCGGCGAGGGCGCCGCGCGCCCCGCCGGCGGCGTACTGGCCGGCGAGCGCGGCGGCCTGGCCGAGCAGCACGAACACCAGGGTGACGACGCCGAACGGGCCGATGTCCGACTGCTTCATGATCCGCAGCGCGTCCTCGGCGGGCTTGCCGCTGCCCAGCCCGTCGGCCACGTCGGCCAGCCCGTCCAGGTGCAGCCCGCGGGTGAGCACGGCGGGTACGGCGGCGGCGGCCACCGCCGCGACGAGGGGGCTCGCGCCGAGCAGCAGCAGGAGCCAGCCCGCCGCACCGGCGCACACGCCGACGACGAGGCCGGCGAGCGGGGCGGCGAGCATGCCCCCGCGCGCCGCCGGGCGGTCCCAGCGGGTGAGGCGGACGGGCAGTACGGTCAACGTGCCGAAGGCGAACCGGAGGGCGTCGCCGGTGGTCACGCGGGGGGTGCCGGGAGCGGGCGTGTCGGTCATCGCGGGCAGGGTATCCCGGCGGTGACGGACGGCCGGGCGGCGGTCAGGCGGTGGCCGGGCGGCGGCCGCGCGGGGCCCGCGGAGGAACGGGGGAACGCGCCCGGTTGTCGATAAACTGCACGTCAGGGCGGAGTTCGGAAGTGCGGGAGTCCGATGGAACACTGGCTTGACCGCAATATCGTCGAGCCGGGCAAGCTGCCGCTGCTGGCGGCCCTGGCCTCGTTCGTGCTGACGTTCCTCGTCACCCGGGTGATCACCCGGCTCATCCGCGCGGGCAAGGGCCCCTTCCGCAACATCCGCCCCGGCGGCCTGCACGTCCACCACGTCGTCCCCGGCGTGGTGCTGATGGTGGTCGGCGGCTTCGGCGCGGTGGCGGCGGGCCGGCACGGGCTGAGCGCGGTGGTCGCGGCGGTCCTCTTCGGGATGGGCGCCGGGCTGGTGCTGGACGAGTTCGCGCTGATCCTGCACCTCGACGACGTCTACTGGACCGAACAGGGCCGCAAGAGCGTGGAGATCGTGGTGCTGACGGCCGCCCTCGTCGCCCTGGTCCTCTTCGGGTTCTCCCCCTTCGGGGTGAACGAACTGACCCCCGAGGAGCTGCGCAGCCGCAGCATCCTCGTCTCGAACATACTGATCAACTTCCTGATCGCGCTGTTCGCCCTGGCCAAGGGCAAGCCGCGGATAGCCCTCATCGGCGCGGTCGTGCCGCTGGTCGCGCTGATCGGCGCGGTGCGGCTGGCCCGGCCCGGCTCGCCGTGGGCCCGCCGCTTCTACCGCAACCGCCCGCGCGCCCGCCGCCGGGCCCGGGTGCGGGCCTACCGCCACGACGCCCGCTGGAACGCCGTCCGCAACCGGCTTCACGACCTCGTCGCGGGCGCCCCCGACCGCTGATCCCCGCTTCCGGGCCCGCCCCGGAAGCGGTCGTCCCGCGGCTTGCGGCGGCGTCTGCGCAGCTCGTCCGCCCCGCTCAGGACCAGTATCGCCGCGACGGCCGCGATGTGCTCCTTGCCCGCCAGGTTCGGCTTGACGGCCACCTCGGCCACCATCGCCAGCACCACCACCCCGCAGGTGACCCAGGCCCGGTAGCGCCAGGACACGTACACCGCCAGCCCCACCACGGCCGCCGACGGGCCGGTGTCGACCACCTTGGCCGCGTGCGCCGGCAGTCCCCAGAAGCCCGGGCCCAGGGCGATGGCCACCCGCGCGTACATCGTCCCGGTCAGCGTGGCGGCGTAGGCGATGGCCAGCGTCCGCCGGCGGCCCAGGCAGATCTCGGCGATCCCGAAGACGAGCAGGACCTGGACGAGCGACCCCCAGACCGGCAGGTCCAGCGCCGGGACGAACAGCGACAGCGGCGTCCGCAGCAGCGCCAGCCACCAGGGCACCTCGGCCCGTACCGAGCCGACCGCCTGGACGGGGCCGTAGCCCCACGGCTGGTTCTGCACCAGCTGGAAGACGACGATGAGGCCGACCGCCGAGAGCGTCAGCGGGATGGCGCGGAGCCGGTCGCGGGCGAGCGCTTCGGTCACCTGGGTGAGGAGCGGTCCCCATTCGGTACGCGCGGCGCGTCGGAGCGCCGCACGGTTCATCGCCGGCTCTCCAAATGCTTGCGGTTCAGCCACTTCGGCAGCCCCGGGGCCTCCAGGAAGCCCTCCGCGCGGGCACTGGCGACGCCGATCCGCAGCAGGTCACTGCTCTTCTCGAACAGCATGAAACGAGGCTCCCAGATCGGCCGGTACTTCGCATTCGCGCGGTACAACGACTCGATCTGCCACCAGCGCGAGAAGAAGCTGAGCAGCGAGCGCCAGGCCCGCAGCACCGGTCCCGCGCCGAGCCGGGAGCCGCGCTCGAAGACCGAGCGGAACATCGCGAAGTTCAGCGATACCTGGGCGATGCGCAGCTCCTTCGCCCGCTGGAGGAGCTCGATCACCATGAACTCCATCAGGCCGTTCTCGGACTCCCGGTCCCGGCGCATCAGGTCCAGCGAGAGCCCCTTGGGCCCCCATGGCACGAAGCTCAGCAGCGCCCGCAGTTCGCCCTCGCCGTCGTGGCACTCCAGCATCACGCAGCGGCCGTCGTCCGGGTCGCCCAGCCGGCCCAGCGCCATCGAGAAGCCGCGCTCGGTCGCGCCGTCGCGCCAGTCGTCCGCGCGCCGCAGCAGCTCGGCCATCTCCTCCTCGGGGATGTCCTCGTGCCGCCGGATGCGGACCGTGTACCCGGCCCGCTTCACCCGGTTGAACGCCTGCCGGACGGTCCGCATGGCCCGGCCCTCCAGGGTGAACTCCGCGGTGTCGACGATCGCCTCGTCGCCGAGCTCCAGGGCGTCCATGCCGTGCCGGGCGTAGACGGTGCCGCCCTCCTCGCTCGCCCCCATCACGGCCGGGATCCAGCCGTGCGCCCGGGCCTCGGCCAGCCAGGGTTCGATGGCCCCCGGCCACGCCTCGGGGTCGCCGAGCGGATCGCCCGAGGCCAGCGAGACCCCGCCGACCACCCGGTAGGTGACCGCCGCCTTCCCGGACGGCGACCACACCACGCTCTTCTCGCGGCGCAGCGCGAAGTAGCCCAGCGAGTCCCGGTCGCCGTACTTGTCGAGCAGCGCCCGCAGCCGCGCCTCGTCCTCCGGCGTCAACGGGTCGGTGGCCCGGCGGGAGCGGAACGCCGCCCACACCACCAGCACCAGCAGCACCGTGCTCATCACGTTGATGGTGACGTTGACCCAGTCCGGGGTGTCGATCGCCGGGAACGGGCTGTCGTCGCTCGCCAGGAAGACCAGCCGCCGCACGCCGTAGCGCCAGCGCTCCCAGAAGGTCGACCGGTACGCGTCCCCCGCCTGGTTGGTGACCGTCACCAGGAACGCCGCGATCAGCGAGCAGACCAGCAGGCCCCCGGCCGCGACGGCCGCCGCCAGCTTGGGGTTGGAGCGGTCGCCGACCGCGTAGAACTCCCGCCGGCCCACCACCAGGGCGGCCACGAACAGCGCCGTGATCACCACCGAGAACCAGTTCTGGCCGTGCGCCCGGAACTCCGGGAACCACATCAGCAGCGCCAGCAGCAGCAGGAGCACCCCGGCCAGCGCCAGGTTGAGGATCCACGCCGCCCGCTTGCGGCGCCGCAGGGTGACCGCCATGAACAGCGACACCACGGCCGAGGTGAAGCTGGCCTCCAGCAGGTACGGCGTGAAGTAGTCGTCGACGCTGTGCCGCCGGATGCTGGCCCCGAAGGACACCCACACCGCGCTGAGCAGATTGACGAAGGCGGCGGCACGCAGGTACCACACGGCGAAGGCTGCGGCGCGCCGGGGCCAGGGGCCCGGGCGCGTCTCGTCATCCGGAGTCAAGCGGACTTCTCCCGAGAAGGCGACGGAACGGTGGGCGAGGGGACGTGGCGGACGGCGTGGCCCCCACGTTTCCGCTGCCGGTGACCGCTGTCGAGACCTTCCGGCCCGTGTCGGCCCCCCGTCGGCTCCGCGTCGGCCGTGCGTCGGCCTCAGGAACGTTCGGGAAGCTCCGCCGCCAGGGACGCCGCGGCCCGCACCAGCGGCAGAGCGAGCAGCGCCCCCGTTCCCTCGCCCAGTGTGACGCCGTGATCGAGCAGAGGGTTGAGCGCGATCCGGTCGAGCGCCTTCGCCTGGGCCGGATCACCGCTGCTCTGCCCGGCCAGCCACCAGTCCGGGGCACGGAAGGCGACACGCTGCGCGACGAGGGCGCACGCGGCGGAGACCACGCCGTCCAGGATCACCGGCGTCCGGCGCACCGCGCTCTGCAGCAGGAACCCGGTCGTCGCGGTCAGGTCCGCGCCACCGGTCGTCGCCAGCAGCCGCAACTGGTCGCCCAGGACCGGCCGGGCCCGGCGCAGCGCGTCCCGGATCGCCGCGCACTTGCGCATCCACGCCAGGTCGTCGATGCCCGCGCCGCCCCGGCCGGTCACCACCGACGCGTCCGTCCCGCACAGCGCGCCGATCAGCGCGCCCGCGGCGGTCGTACCGCCCACGCTCAGGTCGCCGAGGACGACGAGGTCCGTGCCGGAGTCGGCCTCCTCGTCGGCGACCGCCATCCCCGCCCGGAACGCGGCCTCCGCCTCCTCCACGGTCAGCGCGTCCTCGACGTCGATCCGGCCCGAGCCGCGGCGCACCCGGTGCCGGGTGACCTCCGCCGGCAGCAGCTCCGGATCGCAGTCCAGCGCCATGTCGACGATCCGCAGCTCCACGCCGGAGCGGCGGGCCAGGACGGCCGGGGCGCTCTCCCCGTCGAGGGTGGCGCGCACGAGCGCGTACGCGCCCTCGGCGGGGCCGGCGGAGACGCCGAGCGAGGCGACCCCGTGGTCGCCCGCGAACAGGATCGCCTTCGGCCGCTCCACCGGCTTCACCGGCACCCCGCCCTGCGCGGCGGCGAGCCACTCGCCGAGCTCGTCCAGGCGGCCGAAGGCACCCGGGCGGGGGGCCAGCCGTTCGCGCCGCTCTTCCGCTTCGCGGCGGGTGTCCGGGTCGGGGCGCTCGATCAGCGTGGCGAACTCGTCAAGATTCAGACCGCTCATCCGCGACACACTACCGCTGCGCGGGGCTGTGCCCCGGTCCCGCCCTTTCACCGTTTCTTGCGGGGGAGGGCCCCCGCACCCCCGAAGCACGCTGCGGGCGCTGTCCTCAAACGCCGGACGGGCTGTATCAGCCCGTCCGGCGTTTGAGGACGAGCGGCGAAGCCGCGAAAAGGGGGTCTGGGGGCTTGCCCCCAGGAATCGGCGAAGGGGTGGGACCGGGGCACACCCCCTCCCTACCGCAACCGCATCGCCTGCCCCGCCACCACCACCAGCACATGCTCACACTCCGCCGCCCACGCCGCGTTCAACCGCCCGAGCTCATCCCGGAACCGCCGCCCGGAAGCGGTCGCGGGCACCACCCCGGACCCGACCTCGTTGCTGACGGCGACAACGGTGCGCCGCGTCTCCCGAACGGCACGGACGAGCGAAGCGACCCGCTGCGCCAACGCCGACGACCCCCCGTTCGCCCACGCCGCGTCGTCCCACGCCGACACGGCGTCCATCGCATGGGTAAGCCACAGCGAGAGGCAGTCGATCAGCAGCGGCGGTCCGTCGGCGGCGAGCAGGGGGACGAGGTCGCAGGTCTCGGCCGTGCGCCAGGAGGACGGGCGGCGTTCGCGGTGCAGGGCGACGCGGGCCGCCCAGTCGGAGTCGCCGTCCCGCGTGCCGCCGGTGGCGACGTAGGTGACCTCGGGGAACGACTCCAGCCGCCGCTCGGCCTCCACGGACTTCCCCGAGCGCGCCCCGCCGAGGACGAGCGTTCGCCGGGGCACGTCGGGAACGGCGTGGTAGTCCCCGACGGTGAGCGTGCTGCCGTCCGGGACGGCCCGCGCCCCGGCCGCGGCCAGTTGGCGGTGCAACTCCCGCCCCGGGGGCACCTCGTGTCCGAGGTGGACGGCGATCACGTCCGTCGTCGCGGTGACCGCGCCCGTCTCGCGCAGCCGGGCCAGGGCGTCGGGCCGGTCCACGACGTCGAGGAGGACGATGTCGTACGGGCCGGACGCGGCGGAGAGCCCGGCCGGGGCGCCGCCGGGCGGCAGGTAGAGCAGGCGGTCGCCGTCGGGGCCCGTCACCTCGTAGCCCGTGCCCGGCGCGTCCAGGGCCACCGCCCGCACCCGGTGCCCGCTGATCACCGACAGGTCGCGGCCGTCCGGCACCCGCACCGGCGCCGGCAGGCCGGGCGGCAGCTCGACGGCCGGGCCGTCGTGCGGGTGGGAGAGCAGCACCTGCCGCACTCCGGCGACGCTCCGGCCCGCCCGCGCGGCCGCGAACGCGGGCCCGGGCGTGAGATCGAGCAGCAGCTCGCCGTCGACGAGCAGGGCGGTCGCCGCCCGGGCGTTCTCGCCCACGGCGGTGGCGCAGGCGGCACAGGGGCAGCCGGGGCGCGGCAGCCCTTCGGGGGCCCCGGTGCCGAGCAGAGTCAGTTCCACGCCCCGATCGTCTCGCGTCCGTGCGCGGCGGGCGCGCCGGGATCACCCTTTCTCGCCCCGGGACCGCGCGCCCGGCCGGGAGTTAGGCTGCGTTCCGGCAGCGAACCACGAGCCTTTGGAGGCTGGCATGGCGTGGGTGTGGCGGTTCGAGAAGGCGGACGGGACGGAGACGGCCCCGGCCGTCGAGCCGGAGGAGTTCTCGACGCAGGGGGACGCGGAGTCCTGGCTCGGCGAGGAGTGGCGGGCACTGCTGGAGGGCGGCGTGGAACAGGTACGCCTCTTCGAGGACGGCCAGGAGATCTACGACTCCCCGATGAGCCTCCGGGCGGCGGCGGAGAGCTGACGCCCCGGGCGGCACGGCGCCCGCCCCACGGGACCGCGGCGAGGCCGGCGGCCGCCTGGGAAACTCCGGGCCGGGCTGCCGGCCGTTGTCGCGTCCTGGGGGACTTCTTACGGGGGTTCTCTTACGGCGTGGCCGTTCTTACGGGCAACGGCCGCGGGGCGAGGCTGCTCCTTGAGGGCTGACGGCCTCTGCGCCCGGCGACCGTTGTGGCCCCGACGAGCCCCGACGGTCCCGGGCCTGGCCCAGCTTCAAGGGCGGCGATGCCTCGCAGACCCGGCCGACGTCGTGCACCCCGTCGCGGGCGGCCCGGCCACCTGGTCCGGAGCGGCCGGCGGCCAAGGGCCCGGCTGACGGTCGCGCGGCCGGCGTCCGCGGCCGGGCGCAGGACCCGTGGTCTTCTCTGCCCGCCCGGTCCGGAGCGGCCGGTGGCCAGGGCCCCGGCAGCCGGCCGGCGCGGCCGGGCGTCGGGTCCGCACCCCGCCCGGCCCTATCCGCCCCGCACTCCGCACAGATGCAGCAGCGCCGCCACCGCGCGGTACGGGTCCGTCCGTCCGGCCCGGTCCTCGGCGGCCAGCAGGCGGTCGAGGTCGGCCGGGCGGGGGCGGGCCGGCGGGTCGGTGAAGACGCGGACGCCGTACCAGGCGCGCAGTGGGGCGCCGATGCCGGCCAGGGTGGCGGTCAGGGTCTCGCGCCGGTCGGCGCGGACGGGGGCGCCGGTGCGGTCGGTGTCGTAGGGGGAGTCGAAGGCGGCGAGCGCCCGGTCCCAGTCGCCGGCCAGGGCGGGCCGCAGGGCCAGCGCGTCCGCGTTGCGGACGAGCAGCGACAGCAGGCCGCCGGGGGCCAGGACGCGGGCGAGCCCGGCCAGCAGGGGGTCGGGCTCCGGTACGTACATCAGCACGCCGTGGCAGAGGACGAGGTCGAAGGCGCCCGGCGTGAAGTGCGCGCCGGTGTCCCGGCCGTCGCCCTCCAGGAGCCGGACGCGCTCCCGGACCTCCGCGGGCCCGGCGGCGAGCACCTTGCGGACGGCGGCCACCGTCGACGGGTCGGACTCCAGCGCGGTCACCTCGTGTCCCGCGCGGGCGAGCCGCAGCGCCTGGGTGCCGTGGGCGAGGCCCACGTCGAGGACGCGCAGGCGCTGCCCGGCCGGGAAGCGCGCGGCCATCTGCTCGTCGATCTGCCGGGCGACCAGCTCGTGCCGGACGGTGTTCCGCAGGCCTTCCCACAGGCCCTCGTCGGCGGCCTCCACGGCCCCGGCGTACCCGGCCGGCGCGGTGAACACGGCGGCCGGGCTTCCGGACCGCGCCGCGCCGGGGAACGTCCCGGGCGTCCCGGGCCAGGCGCCACCGTCGTGGGGGCGAGGCCCGGGGACATCCCCCCAGGCCGGCCCGGGGGCCATCACGGGTGCGGCCCCGAAAGCGCCTCCGGGGGCCGTGCCGGGGTACGTCCAGACGTACTCCTCGGACACACCGGACTCTTCGGAGCCCGGTACCGCTCCGGGCCCGTCCGACAGCGTGCCGGCCGGGCCCCACGGGGAGCCGCTCAGGGCTTCTCCCCGCGCGCGACCTTCGGCTTGGGCAGCCGCAGCCGCCGCATCTGCAGGGAGCGCATCAGCGCGTACGGGACGGCGCCCCGGGTGCTCTCGCCGGCGAAGCGCTCCTTGAGCCCCTTGCGCAGGCCGACCGCGAGGACGACCGAGTTGAGGACGATCACCAGGATGACGACCATCCACGCCAGCAGCACGTACTGCTGGAACTTCCCGCGGTTGAACATGCTCATGACGAGGATGACCACCGCGAGCGGCAGGAAGAACTCCATGACGGTGAACCGGGAGTCCACGAAGTCCCGCGCGAAGCGGCGGACGGGCCCCTTGTCACGGGCGGGCAGGAACCGCTCGTCGCCGTTGGCCAGCGCCTCCCGCTGCCGGGCCATGTCGGTCCGGCGGGTCTCGCGCTGCCGCTTCGCGGCCTCCTTGCGGTTGGCCGGCGTACTGGCCAGGCTGCGGCGCTGGGCCGCGGCCTCGCTGCGCTTGGGCGTGGGGCGGCCCTTGGGGGCCTCCGGATGACGGGGCTGCTGGGGCTGGTCCGCGGTCACCTTGGCGTCGGCGGCCTTGGCGGACTGCTCTTCCTTCGAACGGCTTCGGAACACGGGACCCAAGGGTACGGGGTCCCGGGGGTGGACCCCAGCGTTCTGGGGAATGATCCCGGGATGGCCTCCGCGGGACGCCCCGCCCGCGGGCGCCCCGGACCCCGCCCGGTGGGCGGTCTCCTCCTCCTGCCGGAGGAAGGCGCCCCCCTGATCGTCCTGCAGGAGGAGCGCATCCGGGTCCGGACAGTGCGGTAATGGGGACAGGCCCCGTACTGTGGGTTCTGTAGGTGTGATGGAGCCGAAGCCCGAGCTAGTCGGTCAGAAGGGGGCGCGCGAGGCCCATGAGCGGTGTCATGAAGCGTATGGGGATGATTTTCCGCGCGAAGGCCAACAAGGCCCTGGACCGGGCCGAGGATCCGCGCGAGACCCTCGACTACTCGTACCAGAAGCAGGTCGAGCTGCTGCAGAAGGTGCGCCGGGGCGTGGCCGACGTGGCCACCTCCCGCAAGCGCCTGGAGCTCCAGCTCACCCAGCTCCAGGGGCAGTCCGCGAAGCTGGAGGAGCAGGGCCGCAAGGCGCTCGCCCTCGGCCGCGAGGACCTCGCGCGGGAGGCGCTGACCCGGCGGTCCGCCCTCCAGCAGCAGGTCAGCGACCTGGAGACGCAGCACCGGACGCTCCAGGGCGAGGAGGAGAAGCTCACCCTCGCCTCCCAGCGGCTCCAGGCCAAGGTCGACGCCTTCCGCACCAAGAAGGAGACCATCAAGGCCACCTACACCGCCGCCCAGGCCCAGACCCGCATCGGCGAGGCCTTCTCCGGCATCTCGGAGGAGATGGGCGACGTCGGCATGGCCATCCAGCGCGCCGAGGACAAGACGGCCCAGCTCCAGGCCCGGGCCGGCGCCATCGACGAGCTCCTCGCCTCCGGCGCCCTCGACGACCCCACGGGCATGGCGAAGGACGACATCACGGCCGAGCTGGACCGCCTGTCCAGCGGATCGGACGTCGAGCTGGAGCTCCAGCGGATGAAGGCCGAGCTCTCCGGCGGCACCGCCAAGCCGGCCATCGAGGGCGGCGCCCCGTCGCAGTCCGCCCAGCCGCAGGACCGGCCCGACTTCCACAAGCGCTGACGCGCGGGCCGCGGAACGAGAGGAGGCGCCGTGATCGTTCGCATCATGGGGGAGGGCCAGTGGAAGCTGGCCGACAGCCACTTCGCCGAGCTCAACGCGCTGGACGACGAGCTGCTCGATGAGATGGAGAGCGGGGACGAGGAGGGGTTCCGGCGGACGCTCGGGGCTCTGCTCGACGCGGTGCGGCGGCTGGGCGGTCCGCTGCCCGACGACGCTCTCGAGCCTTCCGAGCTGATCCTGCCCGCGCCGGACGCGTCGCTCGCGGAGGTTCGCGAGATGCTCAGCGACGACGGGCTCATCCCGGGGTGACCCCTGCGGGGGGTGGTGCCCCGGTCCCTCCCCCAGAGGGGGTACCCCCATTCACCGTTTCTTGCGGGGGCGCTGCCCCCGCACCCCCGAAACCGCGCTCCGCGCGGTTGTCCTCAAACGCCGGACGGGCTGATTTCAGCCCGTCCGGCGTTTGAGGACGAGCGGCGAAGCCGCGACAAGGGGGGTCTGGGGGCGCAGCCCCCAGGAATCGGCGAAGTGGGGGTGCCCCCTCTGGGGGAGGGACCGGGGCACAGCCCGCCGCAGGCGCCCGCAGTAGAACGCACTCCGCCCCCGAGGGGACCGATGACCACCCCCGCCGTCTGCGGCCGGCTCCGCGGCCACCCGGCGGCCGCCGACGCGGCCGTCGCCGTGATCGTCCTCGCCCTGATGATCGGCAGCGTCTTCGTCGGTCACCGAGTGGCCGCCCACCCCCTCTCCCCCCTCTTCGTCACCTGCGCCGTCCTCGCCGCCGCGGCCCTCGCCGTCCGGCGCCGGGCGCCGCGCACGGTCCTGGTGGTGACGTCCGTCCTGACGGCGGTGGGCGCCGCGGACGCCGGGGACGGGATCCCGCGCATCCAGGTCGCGCTGTCGGCGGTCGTGGCGCTCTACACGGTCGTCTCCCGCACCGAGCGCGCCGCGGCCCTCCGCATGGCCGCGGTGACGATCACCGCCCTCACGGGCGCGGTGATGCTGCTGGGCCCGCCGCCCTGGTACGCGCAGGAGAACGTGGGGATGCTCGCCTGGGCCGGCATGGCCGCCGCCGCGGGCGACGCGGTCCGCAGCCGGCGCGCCTACATCGCCGCGATCGAGGAACGGGCGCTGCGCGCCGAGCGCTCCCGGGAGGAGGAGGCGCGCCGCCGGGTCGCGGAGGAGCGGCTGCGCATCGCCCGCGAGCTGCACGACGTCGTCGCCCACCACATCGCGCTGGTCAACGTGCAGGCCGGGGTCGCCTCGCACGTCATGGACAGCCGCCCGGACCAGGCGAAGCAGGCGCTGGCCCACGTCCGGGAGGCCAGCCGGTCCGCGCTGGACGAACTCCGGTCCACCGTCGGCCTGTTGCGGCAGTACGGCGACCCGGAGGCGCCCACCGAGCCGGCCCCCGGCCTGGGCGCCTTCGACCAGCTCGTGGACGGCTTCACCCGGGCCGGACTGCGCGTGGCCGTCACCGTGACCGGTGCCCCGGCCGACGCGCCGGGGGCCGGTGCCGAGGACCCCGCCGCGTCCGTCGCCGGCAGGCTGCCGGCCGCCGTCGACCTCACCGCGTACCGGGTCCTCCAGGAGGCGCTGACCAACGTGCACAAGCACGCCGGGCCGGGGGCCCGCGCCGAGGTCGTCATACTGCGGGCTCCCGGGAGCCTGGTGCTCACCGTCCTGGACGACGGCCCGGAGGACGACGCCTCGGGCGACGGTGTCCCGGGCGACGGCGGGCCGGCCGGCGGGCACGGGCTGGTCGGCATGCGGGAGCGGGTGACCGCGCTCGGCGGCACGATCGAGACCGGACCCCGGCAGGGGACGGCCGGTTTCCGCGTCCGCGTCCGGCTGCCCGTCCCCGCCTGCGCGCGCCGCCTACGCTGACCCCATGACGGACGAGTCCTCCATCAGCGTTCTCCTCGCCGACGACCAGGCCCTGCTGCGCAGCGCCTTCCGGGTGCTCGTCGACTCCGAACCCGGCATGCGCGTGGTCGGCGAGGCGGCGGACGGCGCCGAGGCGGTGCGCCTGGCCCGCGAGGTGCGCCCCGACGTGGTGCTCATGGACATCCGGATGCCCGGCGTGGACGGCCTCGCCGCCACCCGCGAGATCTGCTCGGACCCGACGCTCGACGGGGTACGGGTGGTGATGCTCACGACCTTCGAGGTCGACGACTACGTGGTGCAGTCCCTGCACGCCGGCGCCTCCGGCTTCCTCGGCAAGGGCGCCGAGCCCGAGGAACTGCTCGCCGCCATCCGCATCGCCGCGGCCGGCGAGGCCCTGCTGTCGCCCGCGGCGACGAAGGGCCTCATCGCCACCTTCCTCGCCCAGGGCGGCGGCTCCTACGGCGGGGGGCCGGCCCGGCGGGGCGCGGAGGCGCTGGACGCGCTGACCGGGCGGGAGCGGGAGGTGCTGGTGCAGGTGGCCGGCGGGCTGTCGAACGACGAGATAGGGGAGCGGTTGGCTGTCAGCCCGTTGACGGTGAAGACGCATGTCAATCGGGCGATGGCGAAGTTGGGGGCGCGGGATCGGGCGCAGCTCGTCGTGATCGCGTATGAGACGGGGCTGGTGCGGCCGCGGGGGGAGTAGGCCCCGGCCCCGCCCTTTCGCCGTTTCTTGCGGGCGCGGGCCCCCGCACCCCCGAGCGCACCTGCGGTGCGCGTCCTCAAACGCCGGACGGGCTGACACAGCCCGTCCGGCGTTTGAGGACAACCGCGCGGAGCGCGGTTTCGGGGGCTGGGGGCTGGCCCCCAGGAATCGGCGAAGGGGCGGGACCGGGGCACCACCCCCAAACCAACCGCTGCCTACGGCAGCGCGAGCATCCGTTCCAGCGCCAGCTTCGAGAACGCCGCCACCTCCGGATCCACCTCGATCCGGTTCACGACCTTGCCCTCGGCGAGCGACTCCAGCGCCCACACCAGGTGCGGGAGGTCGATCCGGTTCATGGTCGAGCAGAAGCACACCGTCCGGTCCAGGAAGACGATCTCCTTGCCGTCCGCCGCGAAACGGTTCGCCAGCCGCCGGACCAGGTTGAGTTCCGTTCCGATGGCCCACTTGGACCCGGCCGGGGCGGCCTCCAGGGTCTTGATGATGTACTCCGTCGAGCCGACGTAGTCGGCGGCGGCCACGACCTCGTGCTTGCACTCGGGGTGCACGAGCACGTTGACGCCGGGGATGCGCTCGCGGACCTCGCGGACGGAGTCCAGGGAGAAGCGGCCGTGGACGGAGCAGTGCCCGCGCCAGAGGATCATCTTCGCGCCGCGCAGCTCCTCGGCGGTGAGGCCGCCGTTCGGCTTGTGCGGGTTGTAGAGGACGCAGTCGTCGAGGGACATGCCGAGGTCGCGGACGGCGGTGTTGCGGCCCAGGTGCTGGTCCGGGAGGAAGAGGACCTTCTCGCCCTGCTCGAACGCCCAGTTGAGCGCCCGCTCCGCGTTGGAGGAGGTGCAGATGGTGCCGCCGTGCTTGCCGGTGAAGGCCTTGATGTCGGCGGAGGAGTTCATGTACGAGACGGGGACGGTGGTCTCGGCCACGCCCGCCTCGGTGAGCACGTCCCAGCACTCGGCTACCTGCTCGGCGGTGGCCATGTCGGCCATCGAGCAGCCGGCGGCCAGGTCCGGAAGGACGACCTGCTGGGCGTCGGTGGTGAGGATGTCGGCCGACTCGGCCATGAAGTGCACGCCGCAGAAGACGATGTACTCCGCGTCCGGACGGGCCGCCGCGTCCCGGGCGAGCTTGAAGGAGTCGCCGGTGACGTCCGCGAACTCGATCACCTCGTCGCGCTGGTAGTGGTGGCCGAGGACGAAGACCCGGTCACCCAGCTTCGCCTTCGCGGCACGCGCCCGCTCCACCAGGTCCGGGTCGGAGGGCGCGGGCAGGTCGCCGGGGCACTCGACGCCGCGCTCGCTGCGCGGGTCGGACTCGCGGCCGAGCAGCAGCAGGGCGAGGGGCGACGGGGCGGGGTCCTGGAAATCCAGGGACTGGGCGGTGGTCACGACACGCACCCTTTCTGTTCTGCGGACGACCGGACTGAGCTGCACCGGCCTTGTCGTCAATTTGACGCTATCTATCATAACTGCTTCGTGTCACTTTGACGATGCCCATTGCGTCGATGTGACGCATTCCCGGGTGCGCGGTGGATGTGCGAGCATGAAAGCCAGGAACACACGGCCGGACCCGGAATGAATCCCGGGCTCCGTCGGTTCAGCCGAGGGCAAGCAGTCCGCATAAAACCCGGGAGTGAAGCAGATGTCCGTTCAGGACGAGAAGACCACTGTGAGCGACGGCATCCTCCTGTCCGACGCCGCGGCAGCGAAGGTCAAGAGCCTGCTGGAGCAGGAAGGCCGGGACGACCTCGCGCTGCGCGTCGCCGTCCAGCCCGGCGGCTGCTCCGGCCTGCGCTACCAGCTCTTCTTCGACGAGCGCTCGCTCGACGGCGATGTCGTGAAGGACTTCGACGGCGTCAAGGTCGTCACCGACCGGATGAGCGCCCCGTACCTGGGCGGCGCCTCCATCGACTTCGTCGACACCATCGAGAAGCAGGGCTTCACGATCGACAACCCCAACGCCACGGGCTCCTGCGCCTGCGGCGACTCCTTCAGCTGACGGTCACCGGCACCGCGTACGGAAGGCGGGCACCCCTCGCGAAAGGGGCGCCCGCCTTCCGCGTATCCCGGCGCGGTCAGCCCCGCGGCACCGGCTCGCCCGTCACCACGTCCACCACCTTCCGCCCGTCCAGCGGCCGGTCCAGCGCCACCTTCCGGTCGAACCGCCGGGCCATCAGCACACACGGCCGACCGGGCTCCCGCTCGACGCCCGTGATCTTCACCGTCACCGCCGCCGACGACTGGCCCGGCGCCGACGCCGCGTAGTCGCTGCACACCCCGCCCCAGAAGTGCAGGGTGAGCCGCGTCCCGTCGGCGCTGTACGACGTCACCTGGGCGGGGACCGTCCGCCCCGGCCCGCCGCCCGGAGCCGGCCGCGTGCCCCGCGCGGAGGTCAGGTACTTCGGGTCCACCGCCGGCTCGACGACCGTCACCGTCGCCTTCCCGCCGCCCGGCACCGCCGCCTCGAACAGCCACGACGGCACCAGCGCGGGACGGCCCCCCACCGACCGCGCGGCCAGCGCGAACGTGGCCCCGCGTATCGGCACCGACGCGCGCGGCAGCGTGCCGCCCGAGCACGGGGGCGAGGCCGGCCCCGGGGCGCTCCCCGCCCCTTCGCCCGCCGGCACCGGCGTCGCACAGCCCCCGATCCCCACCCCGGCCTTCCCGGCCCGCCGGTTGCGCCCGTCGAGCGCCCGCGCGGCGCTGACCAGCGGATACTCCGCGCCCTTCACCGGCGCCACCACCGCTCCCGCGCCGTCCGTCACCCGGCCGTCGGCGCCGACCCGCAGGGCGGTCTGCCGGCCGTACGTGGGCACTCCGCCCAGCACGGGATCGGCCGCGACCGTCCGTACGGCACCGAACACCCGGCTCGCGTCCACCTTCGCGTCGCCCAGGCCCAGGGCCGCGAGCACCGGCCGGGCCGCCGCCCGCGCGCGCTCCTCCGACACCGGGCGCGCCGCCGCCGGGTCGGAACCGCCGGGCCGGTCCCGGAAGGACGGGCAGGCGGGGGCGTCGTCCGGGCCGTCTTTCTCCGGCCCCGCGCCCGGCGGGTGGACGCACGGCTTCCCGCCGGCGATCCCGTGCAGCGCGTACGTCCAGTCGCCGGGCGCGTCCGCCCCCACCCGCAGCGTCGGCCCGGCCCCCGGCCCGACGGTCCAGACGCCGTCCGCCTTCCGCGGCTCGCCCTGGACGCCCAGCGCCCGGGCCAGCGCCGCCACCTCGGCGGCCGTCGGCGCCCGGCCCGCCGTGTACACGGGGGCCTTGGCCGGGCCGTCGGGCAGCCTGCCCTCGGCCCGGTAGCGGGTGCCGCCGCCGTTGGGGTCCGGCTCGCCCACCGCGATGCCCGGCGGCGGCCCGCCCGAACCGCCGGCGCTCCCGTCGTCGTCCAGCGCCAGCGGCGGCGGGGGCACCGCCCGCTCCTCCGCGGCCGGCCCGGACGAACCGCCGCCCGCCGTCGCGGCCCAGTACGCGCCGCCGCCCCCGGCCAGCAGCACGGCCGCCGCGACCGACGCGACCACCGGCGGCGAGTGCTTCCGCCGCCGCTTGCCGGAGGTGTCGCCCTCGGTGCCCACCGCATCGCTCCTTCGCTCCGCTTCCACCGGTGATCCGGTCCCCGCCCCGGCCGGGGTGAGGCGCCGGTGGGACGGGGCACGGGAGCGGGCGGTTCCACGGCGGGGGCCGGCGGCCCGGGGGCTCAGTCCCCGTACTCGGACATACCGCGCAGCAGCCGCACCGTGCGCTCCGGCACCGACACCCCGTGCAGCGGCCGCGCCGCGGGCGCCTCACCGGCCGGCCCGTCGGCCACCGGAACCCGCCAGTGCGGCAGCATCCCGGCGCAGTCCCTGCGCAGCGCGGCGAGGGTGTCACCGTCGGCGGCGGACGAGCCGACCGGAGTGACGTGGTTCACAGGAGTCGCCATACAGGCACCGTACCGACCGCCACGGCCGCGGAGAAAGGCCGGTCATCAGGTAAATTCAGCCGCTCGTGGCGAGATCGGGACTGGCGTCCCGAGCGGGAGCCGATAGCGTGGTACGGCCTTTTACTGTTCGGCCCGCTTTCTCCCGTAGCGCCATCACCCTTCACCGCCTCGCCCCGCAAGGAGCAGATTCGCCGTGCGTATCGCTGTCACCGGCTCCATCGCCACCGACCACCTGATGACGTTCCCCGGCCGATTCGCCGACCAGCTCGTGGCGGACCAGCTGCACACGGTCTCCCTGTCCTTCCTCGTCGACGAGCTCGACGTGCGCCGCGGCGGCGTCGCCCCCAACATCTGCTTCGGCATGGGCGTCCTGGGCCTGCGCCCGATCCTCGTCGGCGCGGCCGGTGAGGACTTCGCGGACTACCGGGCCTGGCTGGACCGGCACGGCGTCGACACGGAGTCGGTGCACATCTCCGAGGTCCTGCACACCGCCCGTTTCGTCTGCACCACGGACACCGACCACAACCAGATCGCGTCCTTCTACACCGGCGCCATGAGCGAGGCCCGCCTCATCGAGCTCCAGCCGGTCGCCGACCGCGTCGGCGGCCTCGACCTGGTGCTGATCGGCGCCGACGACCCCGAGGCGATGCTCCGCCACACGGAGGAGTGCCGCACCCGCGGCATCCCCTTCGCCGCCGACCCCTCCCAGCAGCTCGCCCGCATGGACGGCGACGACATCCGGCAGCTCGTCGAGGGCGCCACGTACCTCTTCACCAACGAGTACGAGAAGGCGCTCATCGAGTCCAAGACCGGCTGGACCGGCGACGAGATCCTCGCCAAGGTCGGCACCCGCGTCACCACGCTCGGCTCCCGCGGGGTGCGCATCGAGCGGACCGGGGAGCCGGTGATCGAGGTCGGCTGCGCCGAGGAGCAGGCGAAGGTCGACCCGACGGGCGTCGGCGACGCCTTCCGCGCGGGCTTCCTCGCAGGCCTGACCTGGGAGCTGCCCCTGGAGCGGTCCGCTCAGCTGGGGTGCATGCTGGCCACTCTCGTGATCGAGACGCTGGGCACTCAGGAGTACGAGCTGCGGCGCGGGCACTTCATGGAGCGGTTCGCGAAGGCGTACGGGCATGAGGCGGCGGCGGAGGTCCAGGCGCACCTGGGGTGAGCTTGGGGTGACCCCTGCGGGCGCTGTGCCCCAGACCCCCCTTGTCCTCAAACGCCGGACGGGCTGACCAGTCAGCCCGTCCGGCGTTTGAGGACAGCGCCCGCAGGGCGCTTCGGGGGTGCGGGGGCGGAGCCCCCGCAAGAAACGGTGAAAGGGCGGGACCGGGGCACCACCCCCTACGACACCCGCCGCACCGTATACCCCACCCCACCCTCCATCACCCGTTCCCCCACATACTCCTGCCCCCGCATATCGCACCAAGCAGGAACATCCAGCCGCGCAGCCTCGTCATCCGACAGCACGGTCACCAAGCCCCCGACCGGTACCCGGTCGAACACCTTCGCCAGCTCGATCACCGGAATCGGACACCGTTTCCCGAGCGCGTCCACGACGACCTCAGGGGCCCCCTCGGCCGGGGCCGGCGCCTCCGAAGGCGCCCCGAGATGCCGTCGCACCCCCTCCACCACCCCCGGCAGCACCTCCAGAAACCGCTCCACGTCGGCTTCCAGAGCCCCCCGCGGCAGCGAAACCCGTACGTTCCCCTCCGACAGCACCCCCATCGCCCGCAGCACATGGCTCGGTTCCAGCGTGCTGGACGTGCAGGAGGAGCCGGAGGAGACGGAGAAGCCCTCGCGGTCGAGGGCGTGGAGGAGGGCCTCGCCGTCGGCGTAGAGACAGGAGAAGGTGACGATGTGCGGCAGGCGCCGGGCGGGGTGGCCGACGACCTCGACGTCGGGGACGAGGGCGGGGACCCGGGCGCGGATCCGGTCGACGAGGGCGCGCAGCCGGGCCGCCTCCGCGTCGGCCTCCGCCCGTACCGCCCGCAGGGAGGCCGCCGCGGCGACGATCGCGGGGAGCGCGGGGAAGCCGGGCGCGCGCCCCGCCTCCCGTTCGTCCGCCGGGCCGGGCGGGGAGAAGCGCGTGCCCTTGCGGACGGCCAGCAGGCCGACGCCCGCCGGGCCGCCCCACTTGTGCGCGCTCGCGGTCAGCAGCGACCAGCCCTCCGGGACCGGCCCCCAGCCGAGCGACTGCGCCGCGTCCACCAGCAGCGGCACCCCCGCCGCCCGGCACACCGCCGCCACCTCGGCCAGCGGCTGTTCCGTGCCGGTCTCGTGGTTGGCCGACTGGAGGGCGGCCAGCGCGGTGTCGGGGCGCAGGGCCGCCGCGTACTCGGCGGGGTCGACGAGACCGGTCCGGTCCACACCCACCCGGGTGATGTTCCCGCCGTCCGCCTCCAGGGCGTCGGCCGCGTGGAGGACGGCGGAGTGCTCGACGGAGGACACCACCAGATGGCGGCCGGTCCGGCGGCGGCCGCCGAGCGCGCCGGCGATGCCGTCGTGCAGCGCGCGGGTACCCGAAGGGGTGAAGGAGAGTTCGTCCGGGCGGCAGCCGACCGCCTCGGCCGCGGTCTCCCGGGCCGCGTCGAGCAGCAACCGGGCCCGTCGGCCCTCCCGGTGGAGCCGGGCGGGGTCGGCCCAGCCCTCGTCGAGGGCGGCGAGCAGCGCCTGACGGGCGACGGGATGCGGGGGAGCGGCGGAGGCGGCGTCGAAGTAGGGCACGTCATCGAACCTAGCGCGCGCCCCGCCCCCGCGCGGGCCTGGGCTGACGCCCTCCCAGATCCCGCCCGGAGCCGGTGGTTCCATCCCTTCGGTGAGTTGTGACCCGGCCCCCCGGCGCGTTGGGCACCCTCCCCGCGCGGCCCCAAATAGCGTCCAGTAGGGTTTGGTCCGCATAAACATCCAAACCCTGCCCGCAGCGGGCCGGCGACCGACCGAGACGGCCGCAGCCGGCCGCGCGGGCGAGACTCTCGGGAAGGCGCTACGTGAGTCCCAACGGCTCCGACCGCTCGTCGCGGCGCCCGGTGCGGCGGAAGCTGCTGCAGGCGCTGGCCGCGGGCGCTGTTCTGGCGACCGCCACCGGTTGCACATCGAAGGACTTTCCCCGCCTCGGAATGCCCACTCCCGTCACGGAGGAGGCGCCGCGGATCCTCTCCCTGTGGCAGGGCTCGTGGGCCGCGGCCCTCGCGGTCGGTGTCCTGGTGTGGGGCCTGATCCTCTGGAGCGTCATCTTCCACCGGCGCAGCCGGAGCAAGATCGAGGTTCCTAACCAGACCCGGTACAACTTGCCTCTCGAGGCGCTGTACACCGTGGTCCCGATCATCATCGTCTCGGTGCTCTTCTACTTCACGGCCCGTGACGAGAACAAGCTCATCGCCAACCCGGACAAGCCGAAGCACGTCGTGAACGTGATCGGCTTCCAGTGGAACTGGGCCTTCAACTACATGGAGACCGCCCAGGGCCAGAAGCCGGGCAAGGCGCTGCGTGGCATCAAGGAGCTCGACGCCATCCCCGACCGGTTCCTGAAGAAGGCTCCGGCGGACGCGGCGGGCGTCTACGACACGGGCATCCCGGGCACCCGGAACCCGCAGAACGGCATGCCCGGCCCCACGCTGTGGCTGCCCAAGGGGGAGTCGGTCGAGTTCGTCCTGACCTCCCGCGACGTCAACCACTCCTTCTGGGTGCTGCCGTTCCTGATGAAGCAGGACGTCATCCCGGGCCACACCAACAGCTTCACGGTGACCCCCAACCGGGAGGGCACCTTCCGGGGCAAGTGCGCTGAGCTCTGTGGGCAGGACCACTCGCGGATGCTCTTCAACGTCAAGGTCGTCTCTCCTGAGCGGTACCAGAAGCACCTCAAGGAGCTGGCCGAGAAGGGGCAGACCGGCTACCTGCCGGCGGGCATCGCGCAGACGGATCACGCGAAGAACGCGGAGACCAAGAACAAGTGAGCATCCTCAACGAACCCCAGGGTGCCGCCGCATCAGCCCCGGCAGCACCGCCTGTTCGCGCCAAGGCGCCAGGCAACCAGGTGATCAAGTGGCTGACCACCACCGACCACAAGACGATCGGGACCCTGTACCTGGTCACGTCGTTCGTGTTCTTCTGCATCGGCGGCATCATGGCGCTGCTGATGCGCGCCGAACTCGCTCGCCCCGGCACGCAGATCATGTCGAACGAGCAGTTCAACCAGGCGTTCACGATGCACGGCACGATCATGCTGCTGATGTTCGCGACGCCGCTGTTCGCGGGCTTCGCGAACTGGATCATGCCGCTGCAGATCGGCGCGCCCGACGTGGCGTTCCCGCGACTGAACATGTTCGCCTACTGGCTGTACCTGTTCGGCTCGCTCATCGCCGTGGCCGGCTTCCTCACCCCGCAGGGTGCGGCCGACTTCGGCTGGTTCGCCTACGCGCCGCTGACCGACGCCGCCCACTCCCCGGGCGTCGGCGGTGACCTGTGGATCATGGGTCTGGCCTTCTCCGGCTTCGGTACGATCCTCGGCTCGGTCAACTTCATCACCACGATCATCTGCATGCGCGCGCCCGGCATGACGATGTTCCGGATGCCGATCTTCACCTGGAACGTCCTGCTGACCGGTGTCCTGGTCCTGCTGGCCTTCCCGGTGCTGGCCGCCGCGCTCTTCGCGCTGGAGGCGGACCGCAAGTTCGGGGCCCACATCTTCGACGCGGCCAACGGCGGCGCCCTGCTGTGGCAGCACCTCTTCTGGTTCTTCGGCCACCCCGAGGTGTACATCATCGCCCTGCCGTTCTTCGGCATCATCTCCGAGGTCATCCCGGTCTTCTCCCGCAAGCCGATGTTCGGTTACTGGGGTCTGATCGCGGCCACCATCTCCATCGCCGGCCTCTCGGTGACGGTGTGGGCGCACCACATGTACGTGACCGGCGGTGTGCTGCTGCCGTTCTTCTCCTTCATGACCTTCCTGATCGCGGTCCCGACCGGTGTGAAGTTCTTCAACTGGATCGGCACCATGTGGAAGGGCTCGCTGTCCTTCGAGACACCGATGCTCTGGGCCGTCGGCTTCCTGATCACCTTCACCTTCGGTGGTCTGACCGGCGTCATCCTGGCCTCGCCGCCGATGGACTTCCACGTCTCCGACTCGTACTTCGTCGTCGCGCACTTCCACTACGTCATCTTCGGCACCGTGGTGTTCGCGATGTTCGCCGGATTCCACTTCTGGTGGCCGAAGTTCACCGGCAAGATGCTGGACGAGCGGCTCGGCAAGATCACCTTCTGGACGCTGTTCGTGGGCTTCCACGGCACGTTCCTCGTCCAGCACTGGCTGGGCGCGGAGGGCATGCCCCGCCGGTACGCCGACTACCTGGCGGCCGACGGCTGGACCACGCTGAACACCATCTCCACCATCAGCTCGTTCCTGCTCGGCCTGTCGATCCTGCCGTTCTTCTACAACGTCTGGAAGACCGCCAAGTACGGCAAGAAGGTCGAGGTCGACGACCCCTGGGGCTACGGCCGCTCCCTGGAGTGGGCGACCTCCTGCCCGCCGCCGCGGCACAACTTCCTCACGCTGCCGCGCATCCGCTCCGAATCCCCGGCGTTCGACCTGCACCACCCGGAGATCGCGGCGCTGGAGCTGGAGGAGAACCTCGCTGACAAGGCCCTCGTGGGTGGCAAGGAGGCCGGCAAGTGAAGATCCAAGGCCGGATGTTCATCTGGCTCTCCGTCTTCATCCTGGCCATGGCCGTCGTGTACGGCGTGTGGTCGAAGGAGCCGGCGGGCACGACCGCGCTGTTCCTCGCCTTCGGCCTGTGCATCATGGTCGGCTACTACCTGGCGTTCACCGCACGCCGGGTGGACGCCGGGGCACAGGACAACAAGAACGCGGACGTCGCGGACGACGCCGGTGAGCTGGGCTTCTTCGCCCCGCACAGCTGGCAGCCGCTGTCCCTGGCGGTCGGTGGCGCCCTCGCCTTCGCGTCCATCGCGATCGGCTGGTGGCTGATGTACTTCTCCGCCCCCCTGATCGCGGTCGGCCTCTTCGGCTGGGTGTTCGAGTTCTACCGCGGCGAGAACCAGAACCAGTAGGTTCCCCGTCGCACGGGCCGGGCCCCGCACACCACTCGGTGTGCGGGGCCCGGCCTTTGGCGTGCCGGCGGTTCGTGCACGCCCACCCGTTTGCCCCTCCCCGGGGGCCGAAGGAGGCGATTCTTCCTACGGTGTGACCATGAGCCACTCTCCTCGACGCCGCACGGTGCTCGGCGGCGCGCTGCTGCTGGTCCCCCTGGCGCTGGGGGGCACCGGGTGCAGCTCGTCCAACCCGCTGGCCGACGCGCCCTACGACGCCGCCGGCCAGGTCGTGCTGAAGGGCGCCGAGGACGGCCGCAAGGTCGACCCGAGCGTGCCCCTCGAAGTGACGGCCACCGGCGACGACCGCATCACCGACGTCATCGCCACCGACGCCGCCGGCCGCTACGTGGGCGGCGAACTGGCCCCCGACGGCTCGTCCTGGCGCAGCACCGGCTCCCTCGCGGCCGGCGCGCACTACACCGTCCGGGTGAGCACCGAGGACGAGGACGGGGCCCAGGGCCGCCGTACGATCGGTTTCGACACCGGCCCGGCCACCCGGCTGCTGACCGTCGCGTTCGGCCCCAAGACCGGCACCTACGGCGTCGGACAGCCCATCACCGCGGAGCTGAGCACCCCCGTCCAGACGCCCGCCGCGCGGGCCGTCGTCGAACGCACCCTGCGGGTGGAGTCGCGCCCCGCCGTCCAGGGCTCCTGGTACTGGGTGAACAACCGGGTGCTGCACTACCGCCCCAAGGAGTACTGGCCCGCCCACGCGTCCATCGACGTCCACGCCACCCTCGACGGCATCAAGGTCGGCGGCGGCATGTACGGCGGCCCGTCCAAGCCGCTGCACCTCGACACGGGCGACCGGGTGGAGGCCGTCACGGACGCCTCCGGGCACTACATGAGCGTCCTGAAGAACGGCCAGGAGATCCGCTCCATCCCGGTCACCACCGGCAAACCGGGCTACGACACGCGCAACGGGGTCAAGGTGATCCTGGGCCAGGAATCCTTCGTACGGATGCGCGGGGACACCATCGGCATCGCCGAGGGCAGCGCGGACTCCTACGACCTGCCCGTCTACTGGGCCACGCGGGTGACCTGGAGCGGCGAGTACGTGCACGCCGCGCCCTGGTCCGTCGGCTCGCAGGGCGCCGACAACGTCAGCCACGGCTGCACCGGCATGTCCACCGAGAACGCCAAATGGTTCTTCGACACCGTCCGGGTGGGTGACATCGTCAAGGTCGTCGGCAGCGCGGGCGCCACCATGACGCCCTTCGACAACGGCTTCGGCGACTGGAACCTGTCGTGGGAGGACTGGCGCAAGGGCAGCGCCCTGGCGGCCGGGACGCGCGAGGGGGCCACCCCGGCCGACGCGGCCCGGCTGCGGCCCCGCGTCTGACTCAGGCGTCCGCGGTGGCCTGCGTCCCCGCCCGGTCGCGCAGCAGACCGGCCAGCGCGGTGGCGAAGGCCACCGGGTCCACCGGGTGCGTCACCGCCGCGTCCGCCCGGCTCCAGGTGGCCAGCCAGGCGTCCTGCGGGCGGCCCATCAGCAGCAGCACCGGCGGGCACCGGAACACCTCGTCCTTGAGCTGCCGGCAGACGCCCATGCCGCCCGCGGGGGCCGTCTCGCCGTCCAGGACGCAGACGTCGACGCGGTGTTCCGCCAGCGTCCGCAGCAGCGCCGGAAGGGTGGCGCACTCCAGGTACTCCACCGGCGGCAGGTCCGCCGCCGGCCGCCGGCCGCCGGCCAGCCGCACCTGTTCGCGGGTGCGCGCGTCGTCGCTGTAGACCAGCACCGTGGCCGTCGGCTGCATCGTTACCTCCACGCTCATGACAGGGGTGTCTCGGGCACAGCTGTGGAACGAGGGGACCGCTGGCGCGGATGCTACTCCGCGGGAGGGGCCGCGGAGGAGGGCGCGATCACCGCGAACACCGTCCGGCCGTCCCGTACGGGCGCCGACGGCCCGTCACCACCCGGTGCGTCACCGCCCCGGGAGCCCCGCGGAAGGACTCCTTCCCCCCTTCGGGGGACGACTCGGTGCTTGTCGGGTGACTGTCGGATTCGGCCGTACGAGCAGGGCACACGTCCTTGACACACCGAACGGCACCCCCCGGAGTGAGCGCGAGATAAGCGACCGACATAATGTCGGTCGTGGCGACAGCAACAGCAGTAGATACCGGGCACGCGCACCCCTCGGTCAACCGACCGAACCTCACCAGCGTCGGAACCATCATCTGGCTGAGTTCCGAGCTGATGTTCTTCGCGGCCCTCTTCGCGATGTACTTCACCCTGCGTTCGGTGACGGGCACCGACCACTGGTCGGATATGGCGTCGCATCTGAACGTCCCGTTCTCGGCGGGGAACACCACGATCCTGGTGCTCTCCTCGCTCACCTGTCAGCTGGGCGTGTTCGCGGCCGAGCGCGGTGACGTGAAGAAGCTGCGCACCTGGTTCACGATCACCTTCGTGATGGGTGCCATCTTCATCGGTGGCCAGATCTTCGAGTACACCGACCTGGTCAAGGAGGCGGGCCTCTCGCTGTCTTCCGACGCGTACGGCTCGGCCTTCTACCTGACGACCGGCTTCCACGGCCTGCACGTGACGGGCGGACTCATCGCCTTCCTGCTGGTCCTGGGCAGGACGTACGCGGCCAAGAGGTTCACCCACCACCAGGCGACGGCGGCCATCGTCGTCTCCTACTACTGGCACTTCGTCGACGTGGTGTGGATCGGCCTCTTCGCCACGATCTACTTGATCAAGTAATCGGTCCCGTCCCGCACCGGACCAACAGTCCAGCATCGACGCAGAAGATCCTGACACCGGGGTAATCCGTGAAAAAGCTCTCCGCACGACGACGCCATCCGCTGGCGGCGGTCGTCGTCCTACTCTTCGCGCTGGCGGTAACCGGGGGGCTGTACGCCGCTTTCGCGCCGGCCGAGTCGGCCAAGGCCGATGACACCGCCCAGTCCCTGGCCATCGAGGAGGGCAAGAAGCTCTACTCCGTCGGCTGTGCCAGCTGCCACGGCACCGGCGCTCAGGGCACCTCCGACGGGCCGAGCCTGGTCGGCGTGGGTTCCGCGGCCGTGGACTTCCAGGTCGCCACCGGCCGTATGCCGATGCAGCAGCAGGGCGCCCAGGCGCCCCGCAAGAAGCCGGTGTACACGCAGGCGCAGATCGACCAGCTCGCCGCGTACATCTCCTCGCTCGGCGCGGGTCCGGCGGTTCCCTCGAAGGACCAGTACAGCCCCGACGGCGGCGACATCGCCAAGGGCGGCGAACTGTTCCGTACGAACTGCGCCCAGTGCCACAACTTCACGGGCAAGGGCGGCGCGCTGTCGAACGGCAAGTTCGCGCCCAGCCTGGAGGACGTCGACCCCAAGCACATCTACGAGGCCATGCAGACCGGCCCGCAGAACATGCCGTCCTTCCCCGACACCACGATGTCCCAGAAGAACAAGAAGGACATCATCGCGTACCTCGACGAGGTCAACACCAGCAAGTCGGAGAGCCCGGGCGGCCTCAACCTGGGCGGGCTCGGCCCGGTCAGTGAGGGTCTGTTCGGGTGGATCTTCGGCCTCGGCGCGCTGATCGCCCTCGCCATCTGGGTCGCCGCCCGGACCGCAAAGGCCAAGAAGTCATGAGTAGCCAAGACATTCCAGAAGAGACCCTGCCGAGCAAGCAGGGCGACACGCGCGAGGGCGCGGTGACGGTCAAGGGCGACCCCTTCGCCGACCCGGGCCTGCCGCCGCACGAGCACCGCATCCAGGACGTCGACGACCGGGCCGCCAGGCGCTCCGAGCGCGCCGTGGCGTTCATGTTCACGCTGTCCATGCTGGCCACCGTCGGCTTCATCGCCGCCTACCTGGCCATCCCGATCGACAAGAACATCTATGTGTTCCCGCTCGGTCACATCAGCGCCATGAACTTCACGCTGGGGCTCACCCTCGGCGTCGCCCTGTTCTGCATCGGCGCGGGCGCGGTCCACTGGGCCCGCACCCTGATGTCCGACGAGGAGCGCATCGACGAGCGCCACCCGATCCAGGCGTCCCCCGAGGTCAAGGCCAAGGTCATGGCCGACTTCGCCGAGGGTGCCAAAGAGTCGGCGATGGGCCGCCGCCCGCTGATCCGCAACACGATGTTCGGCGCCCTGGCGCTGATGCCGCTCTCCGCTCTCTTCCTCTTCGGCGGCCTGGGTCCCAAGCCGGGCACCAAGCTCCGCAAGTCCAAGTGGGCGCCCGGCAAGCTGCTGGTCAACCAGAACACGATGCAGCCGCTGCGTCCCGAGGACGTCCAGGTCGGCTCCCTCACCTTCGCCATGCCGCAGGGCATGTCGGAGGAGGACCACGACTTCCAGGTCCAGATCGCCAAGGCGGCCCTGATGATCGTCCGGCTCCGTCCGGAGGACATCAAGGACAAGAAGGAACTGGACTGGTCGGTCGACGGCATCGTCGCGTTCTCCAAGATCTGCACGCACGTGGGCTGCCCGATCAGCCTCTACGAGCAGCAGACCCACCACGTGCTCTGCCCGTGCCACCAGTCCACCTTCGACCTCTCCGACGGCGGTCGCGTGGTCTTCGGTCCGGCCGGGCACGCCCTTCCGCAGCTGCGGATCAAGGTCAATGACAAGGGCTACCTCGAGGCGATGGGCGACTTCGCCGAGCCCGTCGGTCCTGCCTTCTGGGAGCGCGGATGAGTACTGCAGAGACGAACGCGGCCGGCAAGCCCGGCCGCAAGGCACCCGCGGGTGAGCGGGTCGCCGACTGGGCCGACGGCCGGCTGGGGATCTACAGCCTGGCCAAGGCCAACATGCGGAAGATCTTCCCGGACCACTGGTCCTTCATGCTGGGCGAGGTCTGCCTCTACAGCTTCCTGATCATCATCCTCACGGGTGTGTATCTGACGCTGTTCTTCCACCCGAGCATGAACGAGGTCGTCTACCACGGCTCCTACGTCCCGCTCCAGGGACAGCGGATGTCCGAGGCGTTCTCCTCGACGCTGCACATCAGCTTCGACGTCCGCGGTGGTCTGCTCATCCGGCAGATCCACCACTGGGCCGCGCTGATCTTCCTCGCCGGCATGTTCGTGCACATGATGCGCGTCTTCTTCACGGGCGCGTTCCGCAAGCCGCGTGAGATCAACTGGCTGTTCGGGTTCCTGCTGTTCTTCCTCGGCATGTTCACCGGCTTCACCGGTTACTCGCTGCCGGACGACCTGCTCTCCGGCACCGGTGTGCGCTTCGTGGACGGCGCGATCCTGTCCGTCCCGGTCATCGGCACCTACCTGTCGATGTTCGTGTTCGGCGGGGAGTTCCCCGGCGGGGACTTCGTGGCGCGGTTCTACTCGGTCCACATCCTGCTGCTGCCGGGCATCATGCTCGGTCTCGTGGTGGCCCACCTGATCCTGGTCATCTACCACAAGCACACCCAGTACCCGGGTCCGGGCCGCACCGAGAAGAACGTCGTCGGCATGCCGCTGCTGCCGGTCTACATGGCCAAGGCGGGAGGCTTCTTCTTCCTGGTCTTCGGTGCCATCGCGGCCATCGCGGCGATCGCCACGATCAACCCCATCTGGGAGATCGGCCCCTACCGGCCGGACCAGGTGTCCACCGGCGCCCAGCCCGACTGGTACATGGGCTTCGCCGAGGGTCTGATCCGCGTCATGCCGGGCTGGGAGATCAACGTCTGGGGCCACACCCTGGTCCTGGGCGTGTTCATCCCGCTGGTCATCTTCCCGCTGGTGCTCTTCGCCATCGCCTTCTGGCCGTTCCTGGAGTCCTGGGCGACCGGCGACAAGCGGGAGCACCACCTGCTGGACCGTCCGCGCAACGCTCCGACGCGCACCGCCTTCGGTGTCGCCTGGATCGCCGCGTACTTCGTGATGCTGATCGGCGGTGGAAACGACCTCTGGGCCACGCACTTCCACCTGTCGCTCAACGCGATCACCTGGTTCGTCCGCATCGGGTTCTTCGCGGTCCCCGTGCTGTCGTTCATCGCCACCCGCCGGATCTGCATGGGTCTCCAGCGGCGCGACCGGGAGAAGGTCCTGCACGGCCGCGAGTCCGGCATCATCAAGCGCCTGCCGCACGGTGAGTTCGTGGAGGTCCACGAGCCCCTCACGCAGGAGCAGCTGCACACGCTCACCGCGCACGAGCAGCCGAAGCCGCTGGAGCTGGAGCCCGAGGTCGACAAGAACGGCGTCGCGCGCAAGGCGTCCATGGGCCAGAAGATGAAGGTCCGGCTCTCCAAGAGCATGTACGGGGAGGACAAGTTCGTCCCCAAGGCCACGGCGGAGGAGTTCCAGGAGATCACGAGCGGCCACGGCCACCACTGATCCCCTGAGCACCGCAGACTGATCACAGCTGATCGCCACGGCAGGAGCCCCGTCCAACGCATGGACGGGGCTCTTCGCCGTCCCGGGACCTGGTTAGGCTGGGCACGTGCCCTGCGAGGACAGGGCCCCGTACCGACCACCAGGAGCGTGGACCATGAACGTTGCGACCCCGACAGGCGGCGACGGCACGGTGTCCCGGTCCTGGCCCGGCATCCTGGAGGCGCTGCTCGGCGGACGGGACCTGGGCGCGGACGACACCGCCTGGGCCATGGACCGCATCATGCGCGGGGCCGCCACCGACGCCCAGATCGCCGGCTTCGCCGTGGCCCTGCGCGCCAAGGGCGAGACGGTCGCCGAGATCTCCGGCCTCGTGCGGGCCATGTACGCGCACGCCAACCTCATCGAGGTGCCCGGCCCCAGCGTGGACATCGTCGGCACGGGCGGCGACGGCGCCAAGACGGTGAACATCTCGACGATGTCGTCGATCGTCGTCGCGGGGACGGGCGTGAAGGTCGTCAAACACGGCAACCGGGCCGCGTCCTCCGCGAGCGGCGCCTCCGACGTCCTGGAGAAGCTGGGCGTCAACCTGGACCTCTCCCCGGAGCGGGTGGTGGAGGTCGCCCACGAGGCCGGCATCACCTTCTGCTTCGCCGTGAAGTTCCACCCCGCGCTGCGGCACGTCGCCGCCGCCCGCCGCGAACTCGGCGTCCGCACCACCTTCAACATCCTCGGCCCGCTCACCAACCCGGCCCGCGTCCGCGCCCAGGCCACCGGCGTCGCCGACGCGCGGATGGCACCCATCCTGGCCGGGGTCCTCGCCGAACGGGGCTCGTCCGCGCTGGTGTTCCGGGGCGACGACGGGCTGGACGAGCTGACGACCACGGCCACGTCGCGGGTGTGGGTCGTACGGGACGGTGTGGTGCGGGAGGAGCACTTCGACCCCCGGGACGTCGGGATCGACCTGGTGCCGGTGGAGGCGCTGCGGGGTGCGGACGCGTCGTACAACGCGGATGTGGCGCGGCGGGTACTGGCGGGGGAGACCGGGCCGGTGCGGGATGCGGTGCTGCTGAACTCGGCGGCGGCTCTCGTGGCTCTGGAGCCTTCCGACGAGCCGCTCGTCGGGCGGATCGCGGCGGGGATGGCGCGGGCGGCGGAGTCGATCGACAGCGGGGCTGCTCGGGGGGCGTTGGAGCGGTGGGTGCGGGTGAGCAACGGGGGGTGAGGGTGCCCCGGTCCCGCCCTTTCGCCGTTTCCTGGGGCTGCGCCCCAGACCCCCTTGTCCTCAAGCGCCGGACGGGCTGAATTCAGCCCGTCCGGCGCTTGAGGACAGCGCCCGCAGGGCGCTTCGGGGGTGCGGGGGCCGGCCCCCGCGAGAAACGGTGAGAGGGCGGGACCGGGGCACCACCCCCCGGCCGTAAGCCGTCCGTATCACGGACCACGCTTTCGCCGCCGTGATCCGCTATGCCATACTCGCCGCCAGGTCACGAGTGACAGCGACACAGGCCCCGGCCCGCTGTCCGGCAACCCTCCTTCCGTGGCGGGGTGCCCCGGGTGATGACCGGGCCGCAGGCAGCGAGGTCTGCGGCAAGCGCGGATCCCTCGCCAGGGATCCTGGTCGTCGAGGGAGTTCCTTCCGTGATCCAGCGAATGCGTTAGGGCCGAGAGCCCCTTCTCCGCGCCCGCACGTTCCCCTTCTCCTGCGCCGCCGCCGTGCCGCCGCGCAGTGATCTCGCCTGCCTTCCACGGGAGTTCGTCATGTCCTCCACCGTTTCAGCCCCCGCCCCCACCGCCGTCGCCGCCGGCCCCGCGCCGTCCCTGCCGCTGCCCGTCCTCGGGCGGGACGTCCGCGTTCCCGTCGCCGGGGGTGGCGAAGTCGCCTACGCCGCCCTCGACTACGCGGCGAGCGCGCCCGCCCTGCAGCGGGTGTGGGACGACGTCGCCGCCTACGCGCCGTACTACGGCAGCGTGCACCGGGGGGCCGGGTACCTCTCGCGGCTCTCCACCGAGCTGTTCGAGAACAGCCGCGCGACCGTCGCGGCGTTCCTCGGCTGCCGGGCGGACGACCAGGTGGTCTTCACCCGCTCGACCACCGACTCGCTCAACCTCCTGGCCGCGGCCCTGCCCACCGGCACCCGGGTGTTCGTCTTCGAGACCGAGCACCACGCCGCCCTGCTGCCCTGGGCCCGCCGCGCCGGGACCGGCGAGACGCCCGTCACCTGGCTGGACGCGCCGCGCAGCCCCGCGGAGGCCGTCGAGACGCTGGAACGGGCGCTGGCGGCGCGGGAACCGTACGGCCCCGCGCTGGTGTGCGTGACGGGCGCGTCCAATGTGACCGGGGAGGTATGGCCCGTCCGCGAACTCGCCGCCGCCGCGCACGCGCACGGCGCCCGTGTCGTCCTCGACGCGGCACAGCTCGCGCCGCACCGCGCGGTGGACATCGGCGAACTGGACGTCGACTGGGTCGCCTTCTCCGGCCACAAGCTGTACGCGCCGTTCGGCGCGGGGGTGTTGGCGGGGCGCGCGGACTGGCTGCGGGCGGCCGCGCCGTATCTGGCGGGCGGCGGCGCCACCCGCAGCGTCATCCGGGACGCGTCCGGCGCGCCCGCGGTCGAGTGGTTCGACACCGTCGCCCGGCACGAGGCCGGATCCCCGAACGTCATCGGCGCGCACGCGGTCGCCTCCGCGTGCCGGGCGCTGACCGAGGCGGGGTTCGAGCGGCTCGCCGCACGGGAGGAGGCGCTGCTCGCGCGGTTGCGCGCGGGGCTCGCGGCGGTGCCGGAGGTGCGGGTCCTGTCCCTGTTCGGGGACGACGCCCCGCGGGTGGGGGTGGTGTCGTTCGTCGTCGACGGGTGGGAGAGTTCGGCGTTCGCCGCGGCTCTTTCGGCGGAGTACGGGATCGGGGTGCGGGATGGGCTGTTCTGCGCGCATCCCCTGGTGCGGGCGCTGCTTCCCGCGGGGGGCTCGGCCGTGCGGGTGAGCTTTGGCGTCGGGACGCCTGATGAGCACATCGAGCGGTTTGCGGGGGCGGTGGGGGAGTTGGTGCGGCGGTAGTCCCTCCGGGGGTCTGCCCCGGTCCCGCCCCTTCGCCGATTCCCGGGGGCAAGCCCCCGGACCCCCTTGTCCTCAAACGCCGGACGGGCTGAATTCAGCCCGTCCGGCGTTTGAGGACAAGCGGCGGAGCCGCGACAAGGGGGTCTGGGGCGCAGCCCCAGGAATCGGCGAAGGGGCGGGACCGGGGCACACCCCCGCCGCAGGCGCCCCTGCGGAGCGCCTAGCTGTCCAGCCCGATCGCGAACGCCGCCTCCAGATCGTGCTGCGAGTACGTGCGGAACGCGATGTGCGTCTCGGTCGACGCGACCCCGGGCACCTTGCTGATCCGCCCCGGAATGACCTCCGCGAGATCGTCGTGCCGAGCCACCCGCACCATCGCGATGAGGTCGTAGGCCCCGGTCACGGAGAACACCTCGCTCACCCCCTCCAGAGCCGCGATCTGTTCGGCGATCTCGGGGATCCGGTCCACGTCGGTCTTGATGAGCACGATCGAGGTGATCACGTCGGTTTGTCTCCTTCGGCGGACCCGGCCGCGTCGTTCACGGGGGATTTCACTCTAACCGGCCGTTCCCGGCACACCCATGCGAAGCCGAAGCCGAGGGCGAAGCCCATGACGTGGGCGAGGTAGGCGACTCCGGGCCGGTCGTCGGGGGCGCCGACGCCGGGCCACTGGAGGGCGAACCAGAAGAGGAGGACGGCCCAGGCGGGGAAGCGCAGCGGGAGGAAGAAGAGGAACGGGAAGAGGCTGGTCACCCGGGCCCGTGGGAAGAGATGGAGGAAGGCTCCGAGGATCCCGGAAATGGCCCCGGAGGCACCGACGAGCGACTGGGTGGATCCGGCGTGCACGGCCGCGTAGCCGAGCAGGGCGAGGAAGCCGGTGACGACGTAGCACAGGGCGAAGGAGAGGCGGCCCATGCGCTCCTCCGTCATCGCCCCGAAGACGTGGAGGAAGAGCATGTTGCCGAGCAGATGCAGCCAGTTGCCGTGCACGAAGAGGGCGGTGAACGGGGTGGCGAGGGACGCCGGCAGCCCGTGCCAGAGCTCGTCCGGCACCACTCCCCACCGCTCGAAGTAGGCCGTCTGCGCGGCGACCAGGTCGGCGCCGGTGCCGTACGAGGGATCGAGGCCGGACGCCGGACCGATCAGGAAGACCGCGCAGCAGGTGGCCAGAACGGTACGGGTGACCCAGGGGGTGCGGGGCCGCTCCCGCCGCACTGCCTTTACGATCATGGGCAGATCATGGCGTACCGGGGCAAGCGGTACGGAGAGCCTCGCCGGTCGTTCCGGCTCGTGCCGGTCCCAACCCGCCACGGGGCGGGCAGGCCGTAGGGTTACGACGAACGCCCCGCACCCCGCACGCCACGAACAGGACGGACGGCACCATGGACGTTCCCCGGCCGACCGCCACCGCCCGGTGGCGCCGCACCCCGTGCGGGCACCCCCCACGCCCCCGCGTGAGCCGCCCGGCCGGAGCGGGACGGGAAGCGGGGCCGGAGACCGGGCCGGTGGACCGTCCGGGGACGAGCTGAGGAACGGAGCGGACACGCGTGGTGGAGCACACGGACGGCGAGGAGACGGCCGGTGACGACGATGGCCGCGCCGGCGGCGTCGGCGAGGTGCTCGACCGCCCGTTGCCCGAGGGGATCCGGCGCCGTGTCATCGGACTCGTCGCCGAGGCGTTCGGCGGGCTGACGGTCCCCGAACTCCCCGCGCAGCTGCGCCAGTACGCCCGTTTCACCCCCGCCCGCCGGGCCAAGTTCGCCGGCAACGCGATGGCCGCCGCCGTCGAGACCGACACCGCGTTCCGGCAGCGGATCTCCGCCCGGCTCCGGGAGACCGGCTCCGAGCTGGCCCGGGCCCTGGAGGCCGGGTCGCCGCCCGCCGCCGCCGACCCCGAGGACGTCGCGGCCATGGCCTTCGTCCTGCGCCCGCCCGGCTGGGTGAAACTGGTCACCGCCGCCGGCGAGGAGGCCCAGCGGGCCAGCGCCGAACGGGCTGGCGAGGAGGCCCAGCGCGAGCTCCGGCAGCTCCGCGAGGAGCTCGCCCGGGTGCGCGACGAGGCCCGCACCGAGGCCGACCGTGCCCGCGCCGAGCTGGAGACCGTCCGCAAGGAGGGCGAGGGCCTGCACCGCAAGCTGCGCAGCGCCCTCAACGACGTACGCCGCGGCGAGGCGGCGCTCCGCAAGGCCCACGCCGAGCTGGAGGCGCTGCGCACCGACGCCGCCGCCGAACTGGCCGCCGCCCTCGGCGAGACCCGGCGCGTCAAGGCCCGGCTCGCGGAGGCCGAGTCCGCCCTGGAGGCGAGCCGCCGGGCGGTCCGCGAGGGCCGCAGCGTCGAGGACATGCGGCTGCGGCTGCTGCTCGACACCGTCCTGGACGCCGCCCAGGGGCTGCGCCGCGAACTGGCCCTGCCCCCCACCTCCGTCCACCCCGCCGACCTCGTCGACGCGGTGGAGCCCGGCCGGATGACGCCCAAGGACATCGCGGCCCGTGCCCTGTCCGAGACCGACCCCGCCCTGCTCGACCAACTGCTCGCCCTGCCGCAGGCGCACCTGGTGGTCGACGGCTACAACGTCACCAAGACCGGCTATCCGACGATGCCGTTGGACAAGCAGCGGCTGCGGCTGCTGGGCGGGCTGTCCATGCTCGCCGCGCAGACCGGCGCCGAGATGACGTGCGTCTTCGACGGGGCCGAGCTGGCCGCTCCGGTGCTGCTCGCGCCGCCGCGCGGGGTGCGGGTGCTCTTCAGCAAGCCCGGGGTGACGGCCGACGAGCTGATCCGTCAGCTCGTCCGGGCCGAGCCGCCCGGGCGGCCTGTGGTGGTCGTGTCCACCGACCGGGAGGTGGCCGACGGGGTCGCCAAGGCGGGGGCGCGGCCGGTGGCTTCGGCGTTGCTGCTGCGGAGGCTGGCGCGGACTTGAGCCCCAACCCCGCCCTTTCGCCGTTTCCGCGGGGCGGACCCCGCACCCCCTGAAACCGCGCTCCGCGCGGTTGTCCTCAAACGCCGGACGGGCTGGAGTGGGCGCCCTATTCAGCCCGTCCGGCGTTTGAGGACGAGCGGGTCCGGGGGCTCGCCCCCGGGAATCGGCGAAGGGGCGGGACCGGAGCACCCCCCACGTCAACAACGTGAAAGCTGAGCAACGATTTCCCCCAAGGGATTTGAACCGATCATATGAGGGTCACTAAGGTCGGGCCTCGAACCTTCGCGCGGTGATCATCCAATCCGGATGACGTGAAGTGTCCCGCCGTGCCCATCCGCGCCCCAGCGCACCCGCGGCGGCCGAGGAGAAAAGGAGCTCGACTCCGTGGCGTCCCACCGTCGTCCCAAACAGCCGAGCCGTACTCGGGTGACCGTCCTCACCGCGACCGCCGCCGCAGCCGTCGCCCTCTCCGCCCAGGCGGCCTCCGCCGATCCCGGCGCCAAGCCGACCCGCAGCGAGGCCAAGGAGAAGGTCGACCGGCTCTACGAGCAGGCGGAGCAGGCCACCGAGAAGTACAACGGGGCCAAGCAGCGGCAGGAGAAGCTGGAGAAGGAGGCCGGCGACCTCCAGGACCGCGTCGCGCGCGGTCAGGAGGAGGTCAACAAGCTCCGGGACGGGCTCGGCGCGGTGGCCACCGCCCAGTACCGCACCGGCTCGGTGGACCCCTCCCTCCAGCTGCTGCTCTCGTCCGACCCCGACACGTACCTGGAGCGGGCGTCCACGCTCAACCAGGTCAGCGCCAAGCAGGCGGAGGCGCTCCGGCAGATCGCCACCAAGCAGCGCGCCCTGAAGCAGCAGCGCGAGGAGGCGGCGGGCAAGCTCGCCGACCTGGAGTCCACCCGCAAGGCGCTGGGCGAGCGCAAGGCCGAGGTGCAGGGCAAGCTCGCCGAGGCGCAGGACGTCCTCAACTCCCTGACGGAGAAGGAGCGCGCCGCGATCGCCGCCGCCGAGAAGGAGGCGGCCGCCAAGGCCGCCGCCAAGGCGGGCACGGACGACTCGGGTGCGAGCGGGTCCAAGGGCGGCTCGAAGGACGGCGGTTCGGGGCAGACCGGCAGCAGCGGCAAGGCCGTCCCTGGCTCCGGCCGGGCGGGCGCCGCGCTCGCCGCCGCGCAGTCGAAGATAGGGTCCCCGTACGTCTGGGGCGCGACCGGCCCGAGCTCCTTCGACTGCTCCGGGCTGACCTCCTGGGCCTACGCCCAGGCCGGCGTCACGCTCGACCGCACGTCGGAGGCGCAGGCCAACGACGGCACCCGGATCTACGACCAGAGCCAGCTCCAGCCCGGCGACCTGGTCATCTTCTACGGCGACATGCACCACGTCGGCCTGTACGCCGGCAACGGGCAGGTGCTGCACGCGCCGCGCACCGGCACCGTCGTCCGTTACGAGGCGATGAGCAACATGCCGTTCCAGTTCGGCGTGCGCGTGGGCTGACCGGGCACGGGGGTGGCCGCCTTACCGGTTTGCCCTCCGGTTCCACCGTTAAGCCGTCCGGCCCCGCCAATCCACCCGTTCGGGTGGCGTCGCACCGGCCGCGGAGGCTCCGACGCCCCGTCCATGACCTGCGTCTTGGGCGGGGCGTCCGGCGTTACCCGAGGACGCGCCCGGGTTCCACGCTCCGTAGCGGTCTTTGAACGGAGAGTGAGCGAGCCGCTACTGTCTGCCGCCGGCGCGGTGCCCCCGTCGTCGTCCGCCCGTCCGGGCGGCAGGGGGCCGGCAGGGGGCCGCGCGAGCGAAGGGAGTACGGCAACACGTGGCGTCCCACCGCCGATCCACGCCCTCCGGTCTCGCCCGGACCGTACGGGTCACCGTCCTGTCCGCCGCCGTGGCCACCGCGGCGGCCGCGTTCTCGCCGTCCGCCGCCGCACGCCCCGGCGACCCCGTCGATCCCGCAGGTTCCGCGGGTTCCGCGGGGGGAGCCGGTGGCGCCGCCTCGTCCGGTTCCGTGCGGGCGCGGCTGGACCGGCTCTACCGGCAGGCCGAGCGGGCCACCGAGCAGTACAACGCCGCCGGTGAACGGGCCGGCGCCCTGCGGCGGAAGGTGGAACAGGCCGCCGACCGGGTCGCCCGCGGCCAGGAGACGGTCAACCGGATGCGCAACGCCCTCGGGACGGTCGCCGCCGCCCAGTACCGGAACGGGCTCGTGGACCCCGCCCTCCGCCTGCTGCTCTCCTCCGACCCCGACCGCTACCTCGACCGGGCCTCCGCCCTCGAACGCGTCACCGGCCGGCAGACCGAGCGGCTGCACGCCCTGCTCGCCGCCCAGCGCGCGCTCGTCCAGGAGCGGCTGGAGGCCACCCGCGCCCTCGCCGAACTGGAGGACAGCCGCCGGGCCGTCGCCCGCCACAAGCACGAGGTCGAGGGCCGGCTCGCCGCCGCCCGCCGGCTCCTCAACACGCTGCCCGACGGCGAACGGGCCCGGTACGCCCGCGCCTCGCGCTCCGCGGGCGGGTCCCGCGCCGGCTTCCTCTTCGCGGTGCCCTCGCCGTACCCCTCGCGGGGCGGGGACTCCGCGCTCCCCGACGCCGGTTCCGCACGCGGGGCCGCCGCCGCGCGGGCCGCCCGCTCGGCCGTCGGCTCCCCCTACGCCTGGGGCGCGAGCGGCCCGTTCGCGTTCGACTGCTCCGGGCTGACGCAGTGGGCCTACGGCCGCGCGGGCGTCGGTCTTCCGCGCACCTCCCAGGCCCAGCGGAACGCGGGCCGGCACGTCCCGCTGTCCGAGGCCCGCCCCGGCGACCTCGTCATCTACCGGGACGACGCCAGCCACGTGGGCATTTACGTGGGCGGCGGGCAGGTGGTGCACGCGCCGTACCCGGGGGCGCGGGTGCGGTACGACCGGGCGGACATGATGCCGATCTCGTCGGTCACGCGGCCGTGAGATCCAGCCCGTCTGGGGGCACCCCCTCTGGGGGAGTTTGAGGACGAGCGGCGGAGCCGCGACAAGCGGGGTCTGGGGCGGCAGCCCCAGGAAACGGTGAAGGGGCGGGACCGGGGCCTGCTTCCCCCCCGCCGCGCCCCCCGCTCCGGGTGACCGGCCGGCCGGCTCGTACGATGCGGGCCATGGACGGCCCCACGAGACGACCCGGCGGCGGACGCCGGGCGGCGCTGCGCTTCCTGGCCGTCGTACTGATCGCCCTGCCGGCCCTCGCCGGCTGCGGGGCCGGGCCCGTCGACGGTGCGGCCGTCCGCGACACCGACGCCGTCCGGCGGCTGCTCGACGGCTGGGCGACGGCGCTGCGCGACCGCGACGAGGGCGCGTACCTCGCCGCCGTCGACCCCGGCGAGCGCGCCTACCGGGACCGGCGGCGCCAGGTCTTCGCCAACCTCGCCGACGTGCCGCTCGCCTCCTGGGAGTACGGCGCCGTCCGCACCGGCGGCTTCACCCCCGCGCCCGGCGACGGCCACCGGGTCGCCGCCGAGGCCGAACTCCGCTACCGGCTGGCCGGTTACGACACCGCGCCGGTCGCCGTCCCGGTCCGGCTGACGGCCGTCCGGCGCGCCGGGCGCTGGTACGTGGCGGGGGACGACACCGCGTCCGGCGACCGCCAGCTCTGGGAACAGGGCCGGGTCACCGCCGTCCGCGGCCGGCACAGCCTCGTCCTCGGCGCGGGCCAGGAACCGGCCGCGCTGCGGGCCCTGTCCGGCCTGGCCGACGCGGCGGTGCCCGCCGTGGCCGCCGCCTGGCCGGACGGCGCGGGACCGGACGGCGACCGTCGGGACGGCGACCGCCCTGGGCGGCTCGTCGTCGAGATGCCGGCCTCGCTGGACCGGATGGGCGCCCTGCTCGGCGCGCCGCCCTCCGACTACCGGGGCATCGCGGCGGTGACCACCACGGCGGGGGAGAAGGGCGGCGGCGGTCCCGCCCCCGCCGGGCGGATCGTCGTCAACCCCGAGGCGTACACCGCCCTCAGCCCCTTCGGCCGGCGGGCCGTCCTCACCCACGAGGCCACCCACGTGGCCACCCGCGCCCGGACCACCGACACCACGCCCATGTGGCTCTCGGAGGGCTTCGCCGACTGGGTCGCCTACCGCACCGCCGACCGCGCCCCGGCCGCGATCGCCCCCGAACTGGCCCGCGCGGTCCACGCCGGCCGGCCCCCGGAGCGCCTCCCCGCCGACGCCGACTTCCGCTTCACCGGCGGCGCCGACCGTCTGGCCCGCGCGTACGAGGGCGCCTGGCTCGCCTGCCGGATGGTGGCGGAACGGTGGGGCGAACGGAAGCTCGTCGCCTTCTACCGGGCGGCCGGTACGGGTTCCGTGGACAAGGCGGCGCGGGGGGTCCTGGGGGTGGGGGAGCGGGAACTCACGGAGGGGTGGCGGGGGTACGTGGGGAAGACGCTGCGCTGAGGCATGTAACTCAGGTCACATCGGCCACGTACGCGACCCTGGGAACGCTCGATTCCGCCCTGATTTGGGCGCTTATACGGGCATTCATCCCACCGGAACGGCCGTGCGGGCACTCTTGAGCCCCACCGGTCGTAGTGCGAAGATCGGCCGCCGTACGCCGACACACTGCCCACCGCCCACCGGAAACCCGACGGGGGAAGTCAGTTGACGCCACAGTACGACCTCATCGCCGCGCAGTACGGGGAGGTGGACCGCCTCCTCCAGTCCTACCGCGAGAACGTGGAGATCCCCTCGATCCTCCGGGCCCTCGGCCCGGTGGACGGCGCCTCGGTCCTCGACCTGGGCTGCGGCACGGGCCCCTTCACCCGGCTGCTGCGCCGCGAGGGCGCGGCCGACGTGCTCGGGGTGGACGCCTCGGGCCCGATGATCGAACTCGCGCACCTGGAGGAGGGGGAGGAGCCGCTCGGCGTACGGTACGAGGTGCGGGACATCGCCGACCTGCCCGTCCTGGGCGCCTTCGACCTCGTCACCGCGGCCGCCGTCCTGCACTACGCCGACTCCTTCGACACCCTCACCCGCATGTGCCGCGGCGCGTACGCCAACCTCGCGCCGGGGGGCCGCCTGCTCGCCGTCGTCGGCAACCCGGGCCTGGAGCCCGAGGTCCCCCAGCCCAACGGCTTCATCCTCCACCGCCCCGCCGTCCCGCGCGACGGCGACCCCTGCACCATCTCCATCCCCACCGACCCGCCCTCCACGCTCGCCGTCCACTTCTGGACCCGCGCGGCGTACGAACGGGCCCTCACCGCCTGCGGCTTCACCGACATCACCTGGGAGCCCCTGCACGGCCTCCCGGCCGCCACCGAGCCCGTCAACCTCATCGTCACCGCCCGCCGGTGAGAGGCTGCTGAGCGGCGCCGCGCGGAGGGGCGGTTGCCGAGAGGACGAGCGGCGCGCGGGCGGACGTCTCGGGCGGCGCGGAAGGGACGGCGAGGCGGGGAGCGAGCCGAAGGGGCATGCGCGTGGCGTCGCCGAGCCTTCGCTGTGCTGGAGACGTCCCACGGTCAGCACCCTCGCGGAACCGGGACCCGTCCTGCCCGACGCGCCTCCGGCCAGGCATGCTGGGCGGTGTGATCGACGACGGGGACACCGGCTTCGTGCTGCCGCGCGGGGCGACGGGCTTCTTCCGGCCCAAGGAGGGCCCGCTTCCGGAGACTGACGTGCGGGCGTTCCGCACCAGTCTGTACGCCGCTGCCCGGCTCGCCGGAGGCGAGGTAGGCGAGGTTGAGGAACGGGCGTATCCCCGGACCTTCCACACGGCGGCGGTTGTTGGAGGCGCGGGCGGAAGCGCGGGCTCAGGCGAGAGCGTCGTCCTGTGTCACGCCCCTCACCCCTGGGTCGCCTTCGCCCGGACACGCCAGGACTGGCGCCAGGAGAAGTTCCTCGCGCCGCCCCCATGAGCGCAGGTCTTCGCCGACGCGGGCTTCGCCGTTCTGAGCGGTGCGCGACTCGCCACCCCGCTCTCCGACGCGGACACTTCGGTGCTCGGGCCGGGCGAGTGGCGCGAGGTGCGCTTCTACGGCATCACGACTTTGGGCGGAGTCCTCTTCAACGCATGGGACTGACCAGCGGGCACGGTCGTCAAGCGGCGAGCTCAGGCCCCGGGGGCCGGGTCGGCGCCAGGGCCGTCGTCGCGTCCTCGATCCTCAGGGGCGGATGCTGAGCCGGGTCAGGCCGGTGGTGTGGCGGATGCCTCCGCCGAGCGCGCAGTCCGTCGGGAGGCTGCCCGGCAGCGTCTGGATGGTCTTCTCCGCCGTCGCACCCTTGCCGCGGCCGCCGACGACTTCGCCTCTGAGCAGGGCGGTGTTGAGGCCCGCCACGCGGACCGAGGGGCCGGCCTCGTAGACGATGACGGTCGTGGCGCCGTCCGCGTGGTGCAGGACCTCCCTGGACCGGTTCCAGGACAGGAGGAGGCAGCCGCCTCCGGTCTTCCCCTCAGTGTGGTACGTGGCCGTGCTGCCGCGGCCCGAGCCGTCCGTGCAGTGATACGTCCCGTCGACGGAGACCTCGGCGGAGCCGGCGGAGGACAGGCCGAGGCCCGGTCCGTAGGTGATGTTCTCCTGGCCTGTGCACTCCAGGGCGGTGCGTTCCCGGGCCTGGCCTCCGGCCTGCGCCGCGGGGACGCCGCCGACGGCCGCCGCCAGCAGGGCGAGGGAGGCCAGGGCGATGCCCGCTCCACGACTGCCGATCATGATGCGTCCCTTCGTAGCCCGAACCACGGTGTGGCCGACGCCCCTTGGATACCCCTCCGCATCGTCGGCCGCACCGCCTCCTCGGACGGTCAGAAGCGACACAGGCTCCTCACACCCCTTCGTGCGCCCTGGCGCCCGCCGCACGCCCTGCCCGGGAGCGGCGCGGCGGCGCCACCGTCAGTCGTCACGAGGCCGATCCGCCCGCGGGAGTCGGAGGTGAGTGACACGTGCTCCTCGGCGCCGGCCTGGCGCGGGTGCGGCAGACCGCCAGGCCACGACTGATCGCCACCCGCAGCCGCCTGCACCCCGGCACCGAGCACCTGATGGGCATGCGCCTTGGGACCGACGGGTTCGCGCTCCCTGGCCCCCGACGTCCCGGACGCCGTGGAAGCACCTGCCCGACGAGGTACACGGCTTCCTGGCCCGGCACCGGCTGACGACCGCGGACATCACCGTCTGGATCCGCCACCCCGGCGGCCCGAAGGTACTCGAAGCCCTGGACCGCGCCCTCACCCCGCCACCCGGCGCCCCCGCGCACAGCCCCGCCTGGCTTTGTTCACGAGAACGGGGGTTCTGGCACAGATCTTGGGGAGCCGTCGCGGAGCGTTACCTCGGTGTTCGATCGCGAGGAGTCTGACTCATGGGAGACGGCGTATGTCTTGTCGCCTGACACCGGAAGTGACGCTCCATCAGGTTCATTTCCGTTCACTGCCGTGGTCGGCGGAGGACGGTGATGGTGCTGGTCATGCAGACCGACGCACTGTTCTGGGGCTCGCTGGTGTTCGAGGGGATCGACGATGTGGAGGTCGCGGCGGTTACGACCGCGTTCGGCACGGTCGAGGTGGTGGCGAGAGGTCGTACAGGCGGCGCTTCGTGTCCGGGCTGCGGCTGCTTCTCGGGCCGAGTCCACGACCGTTACCAGCGCAGGCTGAGGGACCTTCCTCTGGCTGGCCAGGGCTTTGTGATCCGGCTGACGGTCAGGCGCTTCATCTGCGGGTCGGCGGGCTGCCCCCGCCGGACGTTCGCCGAGCCGTTCTCCCGGCTGACTGTCGCACATGCGCGGTTCACCACGCGGCTCAACCGCGCCCTGGAACGGGTGGAGCTCGCCCTGGCGGGGCGGGCCGGCGCGCGTCTGGCGGCCCAGCTGGGCTTCGGTGCGGGACGGATGACCTTGTTGCGTAGGGTCATGGCATTGCCCGATCCGCGGTTCAGTACTCCACGGGTGCTAAGCGTCGACGACTTCGCGATCCGTCGCGGCCAGGCCTATTCCACGGTGCTGACCAGTGTTGAAGATCATCGTGTAGTCGATGTGCTCCCGACGCGGGAAGCCGGGCCGCTGGCTGCCTGGCTGGACCGCCACCCCGGCGTGGAGATCATCTGCCGGGACCGGGCGGGCGCCTACGCTGAGGGCGCCCGGCGAGGTGCCCCCGACGCCCTGCAGGTCGCTGACCGGTTCCATCTGTGGCAGGGCCTTGGCCGGGCCGTGGAGACCTGCGTCGCCGCCCATCGCGACTGCCTGCGCACCCCGATGCCCAGCGGCATGCTGCCGCAGGACAGCCCACCGGCTTCCGGTCGGCCGCAGAACGACGCGGAGCCCGTCGGCCGGCGGGCCGAACGCAAGAAGGCCGCACACGCCCTGGTCCACAAGATGCTCGCCCAGGGCCACTCACGCCGGGCGATCGCCCGGCACCTGGGCTGGGGTCTCAACACCGTGCTCCGATACGCGAACGCCGCATGCTGGCAGGACACCGTCCGGGAGAACCGGCCCCGACCCAGCAGGCTGGACCCCTACAAGCCCTACCTGGAACGACGTTTTACGGAGGGATGCACCAGCGTCACCCAGCTCCACGGCGAACTGATCGCCGAGCAAGCTCCGGTCACCTACGGCATGGTCCGCGCGCACATCGCCACTTGCGCGGAGCTCCGTCCGCCGCATCGCCGCGGCCGCCGACGGTACGGCAGGTGACCGGCTGGCTCACCCGCCACCCCGCCGCCCTGAGCGAGGAAGACCGCGTCGGTCTGAAGGACGTCCTGACCCGCTGTCCCGAACTGGACACGGCCGCCGGACACGTCCGCGATTTCGGAGAGATACTCAGCGGCCGCCTCGGCGCCACGCTCCCTGTCTGGATCGACGCAGTCGATGCCAGCCAGCTACCCGGGCTCACCGGCTTCGCACTTCACCTGCTTCGAGACCTCGACGCCGTGACCGCCGGCCTCTCCCTGGACTGGAGCTCGGGCAGCATCGAGGGAGCCGTGAACCGCATCAAACAGATCAAGAGACAGCTCTATGGCCGCGCTGGATTCGAACTTCTACGCAAGATGATCTTGCTTCAGTAGTGCATTGCTGGGGTGCGGGATCGCCGCTTCCCAGCCCTTTAGATCAGAGTTCGGCTGTCCAGATCCCGACAGGGTGGTCACTCGGAGGCAGCCACAACTGAGGCTGTGACTCGCGATGCCTTTCGTCAGCCTGCTCATCCCAGTGGAAACGGTCTTCGGGATCAGGCCACGCGACTTGCAGCACGGGGAGAGGTGGCCGCCGGTAGAACCCGATGGCCCGTCCGAAGAAGGTTCGGTACCAGCCGCGATCAACTTGCCTGAGCGTGACTCGATGACCGTCGACAACATCAGGATGGCTCTGGCCGTCCGCCAGTGCTTCGCCTGCGGCGGACTTCTCTCCGAGGGTGTTGAGCATGCGGTGCATGGCGTGGACATCGAGCCCGAACATGGCGAGTTCAGGTCCGCCATGAGTGTGCGCGAGGCCGATCGTGTAGGCGAATCCAGGGCCGATCTCGTCTTCGGGAACCATCACGACGTGCCATCCGTGCTGCTGCACATGCTCGATGATCGTCAGATCCATGCGGTCCGTTTCGTCCCGGTCGCCGTAGTCATGGCAGAGGACACAGCGGCACTGGAACGGATCATCAGCCATGCGCGGAGAGTACGCGGAGAGCGTTCACCTGAGCAACCGGGGTTTGGTCCCCTCCCAATCGAACGACGCCGTCACCCTCCGCGACGGCTCCCCAAGATCTGTGCCAGAACCCCGTTCTCGTGAACAAAGCCGGCCGCGCCTCACCGGCCGCGTACGGCAACACCTGCCGCTGCACTGGTCGCCAATGGGTTGTGGTCGCGGCGTTGGTGTGGTCGGCGGGAACTCATGCTCTGCTTGATCGGCGCCGGCCGGTGCGGTGGCTGCCGGAACGCACCGGCTCGCCTGCTTTCGCTCAGTTGAACTCGGGTGGTTTGAACGGGATGTATGCCGCTGACCAGGCCCTGCACTGGTTCGCTTTGGGGGTGGCAGCCGCACTGCCGGCGGTGGCACGGTGACCTGAACAGTCGGCCGGCTCGTACGAGATGGCCTTCGGCTTCCCGCCCATGAGCTACGGCGCGAGCGGCTCGTGCGGCTGGTCGCACTCGTCGTTCGACAGGTGCAGTCGCAGAAGGTCCTGGAGGGCAGCGACTGGGAAGGGGAACCGAACCCACCGGGCCTTGTAGCCGGCCTCGCCGTGCTCCTGCAACACCTTCTGAGCGGCTCCGATCACAGCATGCACCAGCCTGCTTCGAGGCTGGGTCGACCGCCACGAAACGGCGCCGTCGGCGTCGGGAACGCCGAAGCTCGTGGACATGTCGGGGAACCTGTGGATCGAGACGTCAACGCCTGCGCCGATGCCACGAAGCACCCATCTGATTTCCGCGGGTTCAAGGTCGAAAGAGACCCGTTCGACCGGATCCGGACGGTACATGCCTGCCAGCCCATGGAGCAGGTCCGCCAAGGCATCGGTGCAGTAACTGACCTCGTACGTCGCTTCGGCAGTCGCGTCGACGATTCGGCATGTTGCCCAGCCGGTACCGCTGAGCTGCCAATCGAACTCGATCCGACCTGTCATCCCGCCCCCTTGGCTGTTCTCGCCCAGACGGTATCGCGGTGAGGGTTGCTGTTGAGCTGGGTCATCAGCTCCACTGTGCCGGTAGATCAGGCTGCGGTTAACGCCGGCCACGCGCGCGACGGGGGAAACGCTGGTCGGCTGGCCGTCGCCGACCAGGTCGTCGAGGGCCTTGAGGACTCGTCGGCGCCGAAGGGCAGAGTCGTCGGCGCGGGCCTGGGTGAGGGGGTTGGTCGGTGATAGCTGGCTCATGCGTCTCTGTTCTCCGCCTGCCGGCGGCTCCCCCGCGCAACGGCGGCAGCGCCAAACGGCGGTCAGGACGCTGCCGCCGACGGGCGGGCTCGGCAAGACGTCCGTCTTGTCGGCCCGCCACATCGCCGGCTCACCGGGCTGCCGCCAGACGGCACCCCGGGGCCACTGTGGCTTCGCCACTCCCTCCAGAAGGGCGGCGTATTCGGCGCCGTTCCAGCCCTGGCCGCCGATCTTGTCGTGGCGGCGCCGCTCGATCCGTACCCAGGTGCCTCGGTCGGTGCGCGCGCCCAGTGAACGTCGCTTGCGTACGCAGGTTTTCCTGTCCAGCCGTGTGTGCAGGGCGTGTTCGGTCTCGTGGAGTGCGCCGTCGATTGGCGCGGTGCGTAAGTCCTATGGGTCTCCGTTCAGTGCTCCTGGATGTTCGCGACGAACGCGGACCAGGCGGGGGTCGGGAAGCGGAGTGCCGGGGTGGTGGGGTGTTTGCTGTCGCGGATGGGGATGGTTCCGGTGGGGGCGTAGGCCGGGGCCCATTCGAGGCATTGGCCGCTGTTCCCCTCGCAGTAGGTCGACTTTTTCCACGTTGCGTGGGTGAGGGCGGGAGTGGTGCTCATCATTAGCCTCTTCTCAGCGTGTCTTGATGCTCGTGACGAACGCGGACCATGAGGAAGCGGAAAAGGTAAGGGCTCGCTCAGTCGGGCGTTTACTGTCTCGTATTGGGACGAGGCCGGATGAGGTGTACGCGGGGGCCCATTCGACGCAGGTTCCGCCGTTTCCCTCGCTGTGGCTGGACTTTATCCATATGGCTCGGGCGAGGTCTGGTGCGTGTTTCATCGTCGTACGCCTCCATGACGTTTTGGATCAGGGACAGGGAGTCGGTCAGGGACAGGGCGTTCGCACGCAGTCTCTCGTACGTCGTACGTGCTTCGGTGACGACCGCGGGTGAGTCGTACACGTGGCCTTTGACGTAGCTCTCGGCGAAAAGCACGTCGGTTCCGTCTCGTTGGCGCAGCAAGATGAAAGGTGTCTTTCTGGCCGGAGTGCCGCTGAGCGGGAATACCTGCACCGTGATGTGCGGATGCTCGGAAAGCGTTGCGAGATGTCGCAGCTGTTCCCGCATGACATGCGGGCCGCCCATGGCGGACCACAACGTTGCCTCGTGCACGATGACCCAGAAGCTTGGCGGTTCAGGCGATTCGAAGACTTCTCGGCGCCGCATGCGGTCGTCGACGCGCTGCCGGATGTGGTCCGCCGAGCCGTCGGGGCAGGTTGCCCGGAACACTGCCTCGGCGTATCGAGGAGTTTGCAGGATGCCCGCGATCACGCCAGGTGAGTAGTCGCAGACGGAATCCGACTGGCGCTCCAACTGCAGGTACGGGATCAGCCACGTCGGTGACCCCGCGTCCGCCGCCCGCTGCCGCATGCGCGCGTACGTACCCGGCGTACCGAAGACGCGGTCGCACTGCATCGCGAAGGCCGCCGACGCGAGCTGTTCGCCGCGTTCGACCTTGCTGACGTACGGCTGTCCGCAGTGCAGGGCCTCGGCGAGCTGCTCCTGGGTCCAGCCGCGGGCTTCGCGGGCGGCCTTGACCTCCTCGCCGAACTCGCGGGCGGGGGAGAGCGGTTCGCCGGGTGAACGGTCGAGCATGTGTTCAACTCCCCTTATTCCAAGCGGCTTTGGAATCCAAAACGGCCTGTTCAGGCGGGCCGCGGAGGTGGAGTCTAAGCCTCACGGTTGATGCCCGCTCGCGAAGAGCGGAACACCACGAAGGGTCGAACGCATGACGCAATCGAAGGCCGCCTACCGGCCCGGCGCGTGGCTGACGGATACGCGGCGGGGGAAGGTCGGGCAGGTGATGGAGCACCGGGGGCCGAGGGTGTGGTTGCGGGCGCCCGGGGGCGGGCGGGAGTGGGAGGCCGAGCCGGGGTGGGTGCGGCCGGCGACGTTGGAGGAGCGGGAGCGGGCGGGGGTGCCGGGCGGATCGTTCGTCGGCACCCGGTACGGGACCGGTTCGCGGCGGGGCGACGCGTGAGCCCGCGGTCGTTCCCGCCGCCCATGTGGGACCCGCCGCCCCTGCCGCCGACGCCGCACGGGAGCGGGCCGTTGGTGAATCCCGCGCCGCACGAGTGCGGGATGTGCCGGTGGTACACCGCCGCCGAGACCGCGGCCCGGCAGCGCGGGGACGGGGAGGCGGCGGAGGTGTACCGGCGGAGGCGGGCCGGGCATCAGGGGCAGTATCCGCACCGGCAGCCGGACCGGCAGGTCTGACCCGCGCGCCTGATCCGGTGCCTCAGGGTTCCTCGTGGTGGGATTCCGGCTCCGCGATCTCCTCCGACCAGTCCGTGCCCAGCGCCGAGGCGAGGCGGTGCAGTGCCGCCTCGGTGCGGCCGTAGAAGGCGAGTTCCGTGTCGCCGTACCCCGTGTTGTGCCGCGCGATGACGTCCGGGCCGCCCAGGAACTCCGTATGCGCGCCCAGTTCGCGCCACGGCAGCAGGCCCATCGGGCGCAGCGCCTCGCGGAGGCGGGACATGGCCTCCGGGGTCAGATCCGGTTCCTCGACCGTCCAGCCGTAGTGGTCGGGGAGGCGGACGGCCGCCAGGGCGAGGAAGAACTCCGAGACCGAGTGGCTCTGGAGGGTCCACTCGCGGTCCTCGACGGTCACCAGGACCGGCGGGTCGACGAGGTGGGCGCGGGCCGCCGGGTAGCCCCACTCGTTGCAGAACTGGTCCTCGGCCATCAGGACGCAGACCCGGGGGTCCTCGTCCGGGCCCGTGAACGGGTTGTCGCGCGGCAGGCCGTCGGCGACGCCGTACCCCGTCGGGTCGGGGCGGACGGTGGGCGGCCAGACCGGGTTCGTCCAGTAGAGCCGCCAGCGGTCGGCGAAGGAGTTGAACGGGAGGTCCCACCACTCGTCCAGGGCGGCGGGTATGGGGAGGAGGCGGTCGACGTCGTCGGGCTCGGGTTCGTCCTCGGGCGCGGCGGGGCGCAGGCCTGTCACGTACTCCTTGTGCGCGTCCGGCTCGTCGCGCTCCCAGCGGGCGCCGCCGGTCGGCTCGTACCCCCACTCCTCCTGGAACGCGCACAGCAGCTCCCAGCGGGCGGCGCTGCCCGCCGGTTCCGTCGCCGCCGCCCGCCGGGCGGCCTCCAGGCGTTCCCCGAAGCGGCCGTAATCGATCTCCGTCGTGATCTTCTTCACGGCGGGGATCCTATGGTGGTACGGGCGCCGTACCGTAGCCGGCAATCCCTGCCCGGCGAACGGAGTTCACCGTGCCGCCGTCCCCCCGCGACGTCCTCGCCGCCTACCACCGGGCCATGCAGGGCTGGTCCGCCGACGATCCGGCCGGCCTCTACGCGCCCGACGCCGTCCACGAGTTCCCTTTCTTCACGCCGGGAATGCCCCGCCGCTACGAAGGCCGCGAGGAGGTCCGGGCCGGCCTACCGGGCGGCGTGGGGCGCCGGCCCGGTGCGGCTCGAGGAGATCCACGACGTCGTCGTCCTCGGCGCCGCCGACCCCGAGGTCGTGATCGGGCAGTGGGCGGCCACCGCGACGTCCGGGCCCGGAGCGGAGCCGGCGGCGATCACCGGCCTGCTGATCCTGCGGGTTCGGGATGGCCTGATCGTGCAGCCCTCGACTACATGGACACGCTCGGCACGTGCCACGCCCTGGGACGCCTGCCCGCCCTGCTGAACGGCCTCGGGGTGTCCGAACGGCCCGGGGCGGAGCGTCCCGACGGCGGCCTAGGTGCGGAGTGTCCGGACGGCGGCCCGGAGACCGAGCGTCACAGCAGTTCCTGAAGCCGCTCCGCCAGCAGGTCCCAGCGCCAGCGCTCCTCCACCCAGGCGCGGCCCCGCGCCCCCATGCGGGCGCGCAGCTCCGGGTCGAGGAGGAGCGTCGCGACGCGGTCCGCCGTCTCGGCGGCCGACTCGCCGCGCACCACGAACCCCGTCTCACCCTCCAGCACCGCGTCCGGGGCGCCGCCCGAGTCGCCGGCGACGACCGGCAGGCCCGTCGCGGACGCCTCCAGGTAGACGATGCCGAGCCCCTCGACGTCCAGGCCGCCGCGCCGGGTGCGGCAGGGCATCGCGAAGACGTCGCCGGCGCCGTAGTGGGCGGGGAGTTCGTCCCACTCGACCGGGCCGGTGAACCGGACGGACGCGGCGACGCCCGTCTCCTCGGCGAGCTTGCGCAGGTCGCCGGCGTACGGGCCGCCGCCGACGATGAGCAGGACGGCGTCCGGGACGCGGGCGAGGACGGCGGGCAGGGCGCGGATCAGGGTGTCCTGGCCCTTGCGCGGGACGAGCCGGGAGACGCAGACGACCACCGGGCGGTCGGTGAGGCCGAGCCGGGCCCGGACCGCGTCGCCGCCCGAACCGGGGTGGAACGTCTTCTCGTCCACGCCGGGCGGGAGTTGGACCATGCGGGACGCCGCCTCGCGGGTGAGGGCGGAGGCGATGCGGGAGCGCGTGTACTCACCCAGATAGGTGATCGTGTCGGTGCCCTCGCCGATGCGCCGCAGCAACTGCCGTGCGGCGGGCAGCTGCGCCCAGCCGGCCTCGTGGCCGTGGCTGGTGGCGACGATCCGCCGCGCGCCCGCCGCCCGCAGCGCCGGGGCCATCAGGCCCAGCGGGGCCGCCGCGCCGAACCAGACCGAGGAGCAGCCGTGTTCCCGCAGCAGCCCGGCCGCGCGGCGGGTCACCCGGGGCGTGGGCAGCAGCATCGTCGTCCGGTCGCGCACGACGCGGAACGGCTGCTCGGCGTCGAACCGGGCGGTGGCCTCGACACCCTCGCGGCTCCGCTTCCACGTCGACGCGTAGACGACGATGTCCGCCGGGTCCAGCCGCAGCGCCATGTTGTGCAGGAACGCCTGGATGCCGCCGGGGCGGGGCGGGAAGTCGTTGGTGACGATCAGGGTCTTGTGCATGCCGGTTGTTCGCTTCTCCGTCGCTTCTCCGTCCGCGCGGCGTCGCATGGCGCGGGTGTCGTGGGAGGTGGCGTGTGCGACAGTACCCGCCCTGTGTGCCGGGACGGCGGCCGGGCGGCGGCGTGAACGGACCCCTGTGGCGGCGGAGGCGCCGGCGGCGGCGATCGGGCGGCAATGGCGCCACGACGCCGCACGTCACCGAGGACCGGTCGCCGGACGGGCATCATGCCTTGCAGTGACGGCATCATCACGGCGTGTGGTGCCCCGACGGGACGAGGTGGACGATGGCGGGCTCCGGTACGGGCTCCTCCGGTACGGGCTCACGACTGCGGCTGCTCCTCAGGGTGGGGGCGGTGTGGGCCGTCACCCGGACCGTCCTCCTCCTGTGCGTGTTCCGGGTGCTGGACATGCCCGGCTCGGACGTCGGCATCGACATCGAGGTGATCTACCGGCGCTGGTACGGCGTCTTCTCGACCGGCGTCTTCCCGTACGACGACGTCACATGGCAGTACCCGCCCGCCGCCGCCCTCGCCGTCCTCTCCCCGGGGCTGCTGCCGTTCCTCGACTACGCGCACGCCTTCTTCCTGGTGTGCTGGGTGGCGGACGCCGCGGTCCTCGGCATGCTGCTGTACGCCGTGCGGGACGGGCGGCGCAGCGCGCGCGGGGTGTGGGTGTGGGTGCTCGGCGTACCGCTGCTCGGGCCGATCGTCTACGCCCGGTACGACGTGATGGTGACCGCCGTCGCCGCCGCCGGACTGCTGGCCCTGGGCCGCCGGACGCGGCTCGCGGGGGCGCTGGCCGGGTTCGGGGCGCTGCTGAAGGTATGGCCCGTGCTGCTGCTGGCCGGGGTGCCGCGGGGGGGCCGGACGCGGTCCGCTTGGAGCTCGGCGCTGGTCACGGGCGTCGTGCTGCTGATGCTCTTCGCCGCCGCGATGCTCGGGGCGCTTGCTTTTCTCACCTTCCAGCGGGACCGGGGGACCGAGGTGGAGTCGCTGGGGTCGATGGTGTTCCATCTGGCCCGGCACTTCGGGTGGCACGGGCGGGCCCGGCTGCACTACGGGTCCGTCGAGTTTCTGGGACGGCATGTGCACGCGGTGAGCGCGCTGGCGCTCGGGCTGAGTCTGGTGGCTTTCGGATGGTTGCTGCTGTGGCGGGTGCGGGCCCGGAGGTTCGAGGAGTGCACGCCGTCGGATGCGGCTTTCACCGCGGTGCTGCTGTTCACGACGACGAGCCGGGTGATCAGTCCGCAGTATGTGGTGTGGCTGATCGGGCTCGCGGCCGTCTGCGCGACCGTTCGGTCCACGCGGCAGGGGTTGCCGATCGTGCTGGTGTTGCTCGCCGCGCCGCTGACGCAGTTGGAGTTTCCGATCTGGTTCCAGCATGTGATCGCCAGCGACAAGTTGGGGGTCGCTACGTTGACGTTGCGCAATGCGTTGTTGGTGGTGGCGACGGTGGTTGCCTGCCGGCGGTTGTGGCGGGCCACTGTCAGTGTGCCGCCTTCCGCGGCGGGGGAGCCGGAGCCTCCGGCTGAGCGGGCGTCGGAGCTCGTGTCGGGGTGAGGGGGTGTGCCCCGGTCCCGCCCTTTCACCGTTTCTTCCAGGGCTGCGCCCCGGACCCCGGCATCGCGGCTTCGCCGCGAGGTCCTCAAACGCCGGACGGGCTGAAATAGCCCGTCCGGCGTTTGAGGACAACCGCGCGGAGCGCGGTTTCGGGGGTGCGGGGGCTTGCCCCCGCAAGAAACGGCGAAAGGGCGGGACCGGGGCACCCCCACCCCCTACCCGTGATAGATCGCCTCGATCTCGTGCGCGAAATCCTTCGCCACCACATTCCGCTTCAGCTTCAGCGACGGCGTCACATGCCCCGACTCCTCCGTGAACTGCCCCGGCAGGATGCGGAACTTGCGCACCGACTCCGCCTTCGACACCGCCGCGTTGCCGTCGTCGACCGCCTTCTGGACGTCGGCGAGGAGCTCGGGGTCGTCGGCGAGGTCGGCGGCCGTGAGGCCGGACGGCTTGGCGTGGCGTTCGAGCCAGCGGGGGAGGAAGTCCTCGTCGAGGGTGACGAGGGCGCCGACGAAGGGGCGGCCGTCGCCGACGACCATGCATTCGGCGATGAGGGCGTGGGCGCGGATGCGGTCCTCGATGACGGCGGGGGCGACGTTCTTGCCGCCGGCGGTGACGAGGATCTCCTTCTTGCGGCCGGTGATGCTGAGGTAGCCGTCCTCGTCGAGGGTGCCGAGGTCGCCGGTGTGGAACCAGCCGTCCTCCAGGGCCTCGGCGGTGGCCTTCTCGTTGTTCCAGTAGCCGGTGAAGAGGTGCTCGCCGTGCAGCAGGACCTCGCCGTCGTCGGCGATGCGGATGACCGAGCCGGGGAGCGGCTGGCCGACCGTGCCGATCTTCGGGCGGTCCCAGGGGTTGAAGGCGGTGGCGGCGCAGGACTCCGTCAGGCCGTAGCCCTCCAGGACGGTGAAGCCGATGCCGCGGTAGAAGTGGCCGAGGCGCTCGCCCAGCGGGGCGCCGCCGGAGATGGCGTGGGTGGCCCGGCCGCCGAGGACCGCGCGGAGCTTGCCGTAGACGAGGCGGTCGAAGACCTTGTGCTTGAGCTTGAGGCCGAAGCCGGGGCCCGACGGGGTGTCCAGGGCGCGGCTGTAGGCGATGGCGGTGTCGGCCGCCTTGTCGAAGATCTTGCCCTTGCCGTCCGCCTGGGCCTTGGCGCGGGCGCCGTTGTAGACCTTCTCGAAGACCCGGGGGACGCCCAGGATGAGGGTCGGGCGGAAGCCCGCCAGGTCGTCGGTCAGGTTCTTGATGTCGCTGACCATGCCCAGCCGGATGGGGGCCATCAGCGCGGCCACCTCGACCAGCCGCCCGAAGACGTGCGCGGCGGGGAGGAAGAGGAGGACGGAGGAGTCGCCGGTGCGGAAGAGGGGCTTGAGGCGCTCCACCGCGTTGCCGCACTCCGCGAAGAAGCTGCGGTGGGTGAGGACGCAGCCCTTGGGCCGGCCGGTGGTGCCCGAGGTGTAGACGATGGTCGCGGGGGTGTCGGCGTCGGCCAGCGCGCTGCGCTCGTCCACCTCCTCGTCGGTCAGGTCCTTGCCGGCGGTGCGGAGGGTCTCGACGGCGTCTTCGTCGGCGCCGCCCTCGATCTTCCAGACGTGCTTCAGGTCCGGCAGCGACTCCCGGACGGAGGCGACGGCCGCCTCGTGCGCGTCCGTCTCCACCAGGCAGGCCACGGCCCCGGAGTCGCCGAGGATCCACTCGATCTGCTCGGCCGAGCTCGTCTCGTACACGGGGACGGTGACGCCGCCCGCGCTCCAGATGGCGAAGTCCAGCAGCGCCCACTCGTAGCGGGTGCGGGAGAGCAGGCCGACGCGGTCGCCGGGCCGGATGCCCGAGGCCATCAGGCCCTTGGCGGCGGCGCGCACCTCCGCCAGGAACTCGACCGCGGTGACGTCGTGCCACCGGCCCCCGACCTTGCGCCCTATGACCGCGACATCTGGGTGGAGCGAAGCGTTCCGGCGGATGAGATCCGTCAGGTTTCCGTCCGCTGGGACCTCATAGAGGGCCGGAAGGCTGAACTCGCGCAAGACTGCTGCTCCTCGTCGGGCGCCGGCGCCGCCGCGTCGTCGAGGGGCGCTGCGTCGGCTGCGGTCCATGTAATACGGGCACGGTGAAGGACGGCCCGGACGTTACCCACCAGTACTGGTTTCGAATAGAGGGTCACGCCCAGATGTTCTGTGCGTCACATGCCGCGGGACCGCTCCCGGCACCCTAGCCCCTCCCTTCGGTGACCCGGAAGTAACCGCAGGTCGCGGCCCTCCCGCGGCCCTACTGCGGCCCTTCCATAGGACCGGGACGCGACCTAGGGTGCTGCTCATGAGAGGTACCGGGAGCACCAGGGTTCATGTGGTCAGCGATGTGCACGGGAACGCCCGGGACCTGGCCCGGGCGGGCGACGGCGCCGACGCCCTGATCTGCCTCGGCGACCTCGTCCTCTTCATCGACTACGCCGACCACGCGCGCGGCATCTTCTCCGACCTCTTCGGCGTGGCGAACACCGCCCGCCTGGTCGAGCTCCGCACCGCCCGCCGCTTCGACGAGGCCCGCGCCTTCACCCGCGGCCTCTGGGACGGCGTCGACCGCGTCCCCGCCATCGAGCGGGCGGTGCGCAAGCAGTACGCCGAACTCTTCGCCGCCTTCCCCACCCCCACCTACGCCACCTACGGCAACGTCGACCTCCCGCCGCTCTGGCCGGAATTCGCCCGCCCCGGCACCACCGTCCTCGACGGCGAACGCGTCGAGATCGGAGGGCGCGTCTTCGGCTTTGTCGGAGGTGGCCTGAGAACGCCCATGCGCACCCCCTACGAGATCGACGACGAAGCGTACGCCGCCAAGGTCGAAGCGCTCGGCGAGGTCGACGTCCTCTGCTCCCACATCCCCCCTGACCTGCCCGAACTCTGCTACGACACGGTCGCCCGGCGCTTCGAGCGCGGCAGCTCCGCCCTGCTGGAGGCGATCCGCGCCACCCGCCCCCGGTACGCGCTCTTCGGCCACGTCCACCAGCCGCTCGCCCGCCGGATGCGCGTCGGCGTGACCGAATGCGTCAACGTCGGGCACTTCGCCTCCACCGGTACACCGTGGGCCATGGAGTGGTGACACGCCGGGAGAGGTAGCCTTCACCGGCAGACAGCGCAGCCCGCGCGGACAGTCGGCCGGACCGGCACGGAGGAGCCACAGCGATGGCGGAACACACCAGCTCGAGCATCACGATCGAGGCGAGCCCCGCCGAGGTCATGGCGGTGATCGCCGACTTCGACCGCTACCCGGCGTGGACGGGCGAGGTGAAGCAGGCCGAGGTGCTGGAGCGGGACGAGAAGGGCCGCGCCGCCAAGGTGCGCCTGGTGCTCGACGCGGGTGCGATCAAGGACGACCACACCCTCGCCTACAGCTGGCCCGACGAGTACACCGTCTCCTGGTCCCTGGTGAAGTCGGCCATGCTGCGCCAGCTCGACGGCTCGTACAGCCTGAAGCCGGTGGCGGGCGGGCGGCACACCGAGGCGACCTACATGCTCACCGTCGACGTCAAGATCCCCATGCTCGGGATGATCAAGCGCAAGGCGGAGAAGGTCATCATCGACCGTGCCCTCGCCGGGCTGAAGCAGCGCGTCGAGACCGTCGCCGCTTCCTGACCCCACTCCTCTCGTTCCACGGAGGCATCTCCCTTGCGTACGGTCCTCGTCACCGGTCCCGGAGGCGCGGGCCGTACCACCGTCGCCGCGGCCATCGCGCTGGCCGCGGCCCGCGCCGGACGGCGCGTCCTGCTGCTGACCACCGACCCCGGGCCGGCGCCCGGCGCCGTCCTCGGCACCCCGCTGCCGGACGGCGGCGACGCCCGCCGGCCCTTCACTCCGCCCGTCGAGGCCGCCCCCGGGCTGTGGGCCGCCCGGATCGCCACCGGCGAGCACTTCACCGCCCTCGCCGGCGAACTCCAGGAACGCGGCGCGGCCCTCTTCGACCTGCTGGGCGCCGCACCCCTCGACCCCGAGGAGTTCACCGAACTCCCCGGCGCCGAACCGCTCGCCCTGCTCGCCGCCCTGCGCGCCGCGCACGCCGACGGCGGGTGGGAGCTGCTCGTCGTCGACATGCCCCCCGGGCACGACACCGTCCGCCTGCTCGCCCTGCCCGGACAGCTCCGCCGCTACCTCCGCCGGCTGCTGCCGCCCGAGCGGCAGGCCGCCCGGGCCCTGCGCCCGGTCCTCGCCCAGCTCGCCGGGGTGCCGATGCCCGCCCAGCGGCTCTACGAGCTCGCCGGGCACTGGGACGCGGAACTGGCCGCCGTCCAGGACATCCTCGACGCGGAGGGCGCCGACGGCACCGGGGGCACCACCGTCCACCTGGTCGCCGAACCCGGTCCGCTCACCGCCGACACCCTGCGGACCGTCCGTGCCGGCCTGGCCCTGCACGGCTGCCGGCTCGGCGCCCTCGTCGCCAACCGGCTGCTGCCGGACGGCGGCGATCCCTGGCCGGCGGGGCGCGGGGAGGCGCAGCGGGCCGCGCTGAAGGGGCTGTACGAGGAGTACGGCGCCGGGGGCGTGCCCGTCGTCGAGCTGCCGCACCTCGGGCTGGACCCGCTGGGCATCGACGGCTCCGGCGGCCTTGAGGTGCTGGCCGCGGCCGTCGGGCCCGTCCCCCTTCCGCCGCCGGCGCCGGCCCCCACCGTCGAGGACCGGCTGGCCGACGACAACCTGCTCGTCTGGCGGCTGCCGCTGCCCGGCGCCGAACGCGACCGGATCGGCCTGGTCCGGCGGGGCGACGAACTCCTCGTCGCCGTCGGCCCGTTCCGCCGCGCGCTGCCCCTGCCGTCCGCCCTCCGCCGGTGCACGGTCTCCGGCGCGGGGCTGCGCGACGGGGCGCTCTGCGTCCGCTTCACGCCGGATCCGGGGCTCTGGCCGCGGACGGGGGTGTAGGGGGTCCTTCCCCGTACGGGCCGTTGTGCGGGCGCCGTACGGGTCTGGGGGCGGTCCCTTACGCGGTCCCTTACGGGCCGTGGGGGACGGACCACTTCCGGATTCCTTCCGGGCCCCTTCCGGCCCCCTGCCTGCCTCGGACGGCTCCCCGGCAGCCGCCCCCGGAGCCACCGCCCGGGGCACCCCTACGGGTGTCCGCAGCGCCCTGAACGGCAGGGCCACCTTCGGGTACCGTCGAAGGAAAGAGCCTGCCCCAGGAGTCCGTCGTGAACGATGCCACCGAGCGCCCCGCCTCCCCGACGGGACCCGACCCCGACGCCTGGGAGGCGGCCTGCGCCGAGGACCTCGCCGAGGAGCGTGCCCGCAGGCGGGAGCGGTCCGGGGAGGGCCAGGCGCCCGGCTCCGCCGCCGAGGAGCTGCGCAGGCTCGTCGAGGCGGTCGCCGACAAGGTCGCGTCCTTCCAGCTGCCGCTCGCCGGCGCCGCCGCCCAGGGGGCCGTGCAGCAGGTCGTCGAGCGGGCCAAGGCCGTCGTCGAGCCCGTCATCGAACGCAACCCGGACGTCTTCGACCACCTCGCGTCGGCCGGTTCCGAGCTGATGGCCGCCTACCGGGCCGCCGTCAAGGGCCAGGAGCAGCGGTGGACGCGGAGCGCCGCCGAGGACCGCCCGGCGGGCGGCGGCCCGGCCGGGGACCGCGACGGCAAGGGCGACGGCGGCGAGGCCGCGGGCGGCACCGAGCGCATCGACCTCGACTGACGCCGCCCCTTCATTCCCCACCGTTCCCCGTCCGGCGACCGCCACGGGCCGGGGCGCTCCCGGGCTCCGGTACGGTTGGTCGCGGCGGGGATCGAGCGAAAAACTGAGGGACACATGGGACTCACCATCGGCGTCGACATCGGCGGCACGAAGATCGCGGCCGGAGTGGTGGACGAAGCGGGTTCGATCCTCGCGACATGCAAGGTGCCGACCCCGGACACCCCCGAAGGGGTCATCGACGCCATCGCCGACGCGGTGCGCACCGTCAGCGCCGACCACGAGATCGAGGCCGTCGGCATCGGCGCCGCCGGCTACGTGGACGACAAGCGGGCCACCGTCCTCTTCGCCCCCAACATCAACTGGCGGCACGAGGCGCTCAAGGACAAGGTCGAGCAGCGCGTCGGCCTCCCCGTCGTCGTCGAGAACGACGCCAACGCCGCCGCCTGGGGCGAGTACCGCTTCGGCGCAGGCCAGGGCCACGACGACGTCATCTGCATCACCCTGGGCACCGGCCTGGGCGGCGGCATCATCATCGGCAACAAGCTGCGCCGGGGCCGCTTCGGCGTCGCCGCCGAGTTCGGCCACATCCGGACCGTCCCCGACGGCCTGCTGTGCGGCTGCGGCAGCCAGGGCTGCTGGGAGCAGTACGCGTCCGGCCGCGCCCTGGTCCGCTACGCCCGCCAGCGCGCCCACGCCACCCCCGAGAACGCCACGGTCCTGCTGGGCCTCGGCGACGGCACCCCCGAGGGCATCGAGGGCAAGCACATCAGCCTGGCCGCCCGGCAGGGCGACCCGGTGGCCGTCGACTCCTTCCGCGAGCTGGCCCGCTGGGTCGGCGCCGGCCTCGCCGACCTGGCGTCGCTGTTCGACCCGTCGGCGTTCATCGTGGGCGGCGGCCTCTCGGACGAGGGCGACCTGGTCCTCGACCCCATCCGCAAGTCCTTCCGCCGCTGGCTCGTCGGCGGCAAGTGGCGCCCGCACGCGCAGGTGCTCGCCGCGCAGCTGGGCGGCAAGGCGGGGCTGGTGGGGGCCGCGGACCTGGCCCGCCAGGGCTGACGCGGTAGGGTCCGCAGAGCTTGATCGTCTGAAGGACGGATCTCTCTCAGCGGAGGGCTCATGCTCGCGGACCTGCCGGAATCCTCGACCGAAGCGGACGCCTCCGTGGTCCGCGTGCTCAGCTACAACATCCGCTCCATGCGGGACGACGTGGGGGCGCTGGCCCGGGTGATCCGGGCCTGCGCCCCCGACGTCGTCTGTGTGCAGGAAGCGCCCCGGTTCTTCCGGTGGCGGAAGGCGGCGGCGCGGCTCGCCCGTGCGTCCGGTCTGACGTACGTGACCGGTGGGGCCACGGCTTCCGGGCCGATGATCCTCTCCACGCTCCGGCCGCGGGTCGAGCGCACCGAGGACGTGCTGCTGCCGCGTACCCCCGGACTGCACCAGCGCGGTCTCGCCACCGCGGTCCTGCGGTTCGGGCGGGCCCGGCTGGGCGTCGTCAGCTGCCACCTGAGCATCCGGGACGAGGAGCGGTACGCGCAGGGGCGGCTGGTGCTGTCGCGGCTGGCCGCGCTCGGGGTGCCGCACGGTGTCGTCGCCGGGGATCTGAACGACCGGCCCGACGGGCGGACGTTCGGGCTGCTGGCGGGGGAGTTGCAGGACGGGTGGGCCGTGAAGCCGTGGGGGCGGGAGCATACGACGCGGCTGGGGGATCCGTTGCAGCGGATCGACGCGGTGTTCGCCACGGGCGGGGTGGAGGTTCTGGGGTGCGGGGTGCCGATGGGGTTGCCCGGGGTGAGTGAGGCTGACCTGCGGGCTGCAACGGATCATCTGCCGGTGCTTGCGGCACTGCGGGTGCCGGTGGGGTAGGGGGGTGTGCCCCGTTCCCGCCCTTTCCCGTTTCTTGCGGGAGGGCCCGCACCCCGGGCATCGCGGCTTCGCCGCGAGGTCCTCAAACGCCGGACGGGCTGGTGGTCGCGCCCGGGCGCACTATTCAGCCCGTCCGGCGCTTGAGGGCAACCACGCGGAGCGCGGTTTCGGGGGTGTGGGGGCTTGCCCCCGCAAGAAACGGTGAAAGGGCGGGACCGGGGCACCCCACCCCCCGTCAAGGCCGCCGCTTCGCCTCGTCCGTCACCCCGTACGCGTCGAGGTACGACCCCACGACGCACCGCTGACCCTCCCACTCCTGACAGGACCCCAGGTACTCGTACGTCTTCTCGTCGAAGAGGAAGGTCTCCGGCTTCCCCTCGGACCCCCGGACACTCACGGGGTAGAACACCCCCACCCCGGGACGCCCGCGGAGGTCCTGGACGCCGCGTGTCGCCTGCACGCCCGGGATCCTGGACATGGCCTTGTAGACGGCGGGTTTGAGCCCTTCCGGCATGACCGGGGCGTGCCACACCAGGCCGGCGAAGCCGTTGAAGACAGCGGCCCACTCCTCCCGGTCGAGGTCCTTCGGCTCCTTCTCGGCGCTCGGCGTGTAGTGGTTGACCTTCTCGATGAGCCGGTCGGGGGCGGTGGGGTAGGTCCGCAGTTCGGTCCAGTCCGACGTCGGCCACAGACTGTTGCCCTTCGGCAGGACGCCGGACCACCACCCCTTGCCGTGTCCTGAGATCCACGAGTCCGAGCGGTGCGGATCGACGGCGTACCAGTTCTCGTCCACGTACCGCTTGCGGGAGCCTTCCTCGACGCCCACGGTCCGCGTGTAGATGAACTGGTCCCCGCGCGGCGCGATCCGCGGACCGGCCCTGCGTTCCTGCTCGGCCGCGCCGTTGAGCACGGTGCCGGCGCTGACGTAGTCCAGGCGCTCCGGGGTGGCGGATCCGGCCCGCCCCTCCTCGTCCGTCGTCACCGGCAGCGTCCCGGTGACCGCGGCCGCGACCGCGCCCGCCAGGGCGATCCGGGGGACGAGCCGGCGGCGGCGCGGCAGACGGACGGGGGCCGCAGGGCGCTCGTTCATCGCGGCGAAGAGGCGGACGCGCGCCCGGTGGCGGGCCTCGTCGGTGAGCGGGGGCGCGTCCGCGTCCCAGGCGCGGAGCTCATGGAGTGCGGTGTCGGGTTCACGCATGGGTCTCTGCCTCTCGGAAAGCTGTGGGGTCGGTGCCGCCCAGCGCCGCGCGCAGGGTCTTGCGGGCCCGGTGCAGACGCGACCGGACCGTCCCGACCGGGATGTCCAGGGCCCGCGCGGCCTCCTCGTAGCCGAGGTCGCCCCAGGCGACCAGCAGCAGGACGTCGCGGTGCCGGGGCGGGAGCCGGGCCAGGGCGGCGGCCAGCTCGCGGCGGACGCCCTGGGCGCCGGCCCGGGCCACCGCCCGGTCGGCCGGGCCCTCGTCGTGGCCGGCCTCGGCGGGGAGCGCGGCGAGTGCCTTGAAGCGGCGGGCCTCGGAACGGCGGTGCCGGTGGATGAGGTTGGTCGCGATGCCGAACAGCCACGGCCGGGCGTTGTCCTGCCCGGTGTCGTAGCGGTGGCGCAGCCGGAAGGCGGTGGTGAAGGTCTCCGCCATGACGTCCTCCGTCGCCTCCGCGCCCAGCCTGCGGGCCGCGTAGCGGTGGACGGAGTCGGCGTGGCGGTCGAAGAGCGCGGCGAAGACCTCGGGGTCGTCCTGGGACCGGGCGATCACCGAGGCGTCGGAATCCTCCTTCGGCGGTGAGGTTCTGACGCCTGCCGGGGCGGTCATCGGGGCTCCTCTCGTCCGTGCGGACGCGGTGAAGGGCTGGGCTTTCCCCCGTCCTTCACCGCTCGCCGGATCCCGGTTCCCTTCCGGCCCTCATGGGCTCCGCGCCCCGGTGAACGCCGAACGCCGGACGGCTGGAGTCAGCTCGTCCGGCGTTCGGAGGGATGCGGTCACGCGGGTCCAGGGCTCAGACCACCGCGCCGCGACCCGGGTCGTCCTCGTCCTCGTCCCCGTCCCGCATGCGCAGGACCAGGGTGGCGAAGCCGCCGAGGAAGCCGCCGATGCCCAGGGTGGTGATCCACCAGGTCAGTTCCTGCCGCAGCAGCACCATGATGAGCAGGAGCAGCGGGCCGCCGAGGACGGCGATCCAGGCGAAGCGGGAGGTGACGTCGCCGGTGGGGAGGGGCGGGGGCTCCGGGGGGATGAAGTGGCCCTCGTCGTCGTCCTCGTCCACGGGCTCGGGGGCGGGGGTGTCGCGGGGGCCGACGCCCGGGGCGTAGACGATGAAGCCGCCCGGGCGGCCGGACGGCGGCGCCGTGGGAGCGGCTGGCGCCGGGGGCGGCTCCGGCGCCGTGGGGCGCGTGTCGTCGCCCGTCGCGGGCCAGAGGCCCTTCTCCGGGTCGGGCTGCTCGCCGTAGGCCGCGACGAGCTCCGCCCAGGCGGCGTCCTCGTCCAGCGGGTCGCGGCTGTCGTCGCGGTCGTGGCCCGCGTCGCGCTCAGCCACGGGAGGCCGTCCCCTGTGGGGCGGTGCCCTGCGTGGTGCTCCCCTGCCGGGTGAGACGGGTGATGAACGCGTGCGTGTCCTCGAAGACCGCGGGGGCGTCGTGGTCCAGGGTGGCCACGTGGTAACTGCGCTCCAGCAGCCGCTCCGTGACGTCCCGGGAGGAGACCCGGGCCAGGATGCGGGCGGAGTCGGCCGGCGGGACGACGTGGTCCTCCGGGCTGTGCATCAGCAGCAACGGCTGGGTGACCTGGGGCAGTTCGCGGTCCACGAGCTGGAGGAAGCGGTGGAAGGAGTAGGCGGCGTGCAGCGGGACCCGGTCGTATCCCACCTCCCGGCAGCCGGGCTTGGCGATGTCGCTGGCGATGCCGGCCGACGACGGGACCAGGTGGCGCAGCAGCGGCAGCGCCTTGACGCCGAGGCCGTGGACCTTGTTGGCGGGGTTGACGACGGCGACGCCGGAGACCGCGTCCCCGTGCCGGGCCGCGAGCCGCAGGGCCAGCGCGCCGCCCATGGACAGCCCGCAGACGAAGACCTGCGCGCAGCGCTCGCGCAGGGCCCGCAGTTCGCGGTCGACCTCGGCGTACCAGTCCTGCCAGCCGGTGATCTGCATGTCCTGCCAGCGGGTGCCGTGCCCCGGCAGCAGGGGGAGCGAGACGGTCAGGCCGCGCTCGGCGAGGTGGTCGGCCCAGGGCCGTACGGACTGCGGGGAACCGGTGAAGCCGTGGCAGACGAGCACGCCGACCTCTCCGCCGTCATGGCGGAACGGCTCGGCGCCGGGGAGGAGCGGCACCGGGATCTCCGATCGATGGAGCGTGACCGCGGGCACGACGCGCGGCGGCCGCGGAAGGACAGGGTCTGTCCCTCAGCCTACGCGGAGCGCCGCACGGCGGGTAGGCGGGTTAAGGTCTCCTCGTCACACACAGGAGGTTCTCGGTTGTTCTACGGCGCTATGAAGCTGTCCATCGGCGGGTCGCTGAAGCTTGCCTTCCGGCCCTGGGTGGAGGGTTTGGAGAACGTGCCCGCCGAGGGGCCCGCGATCCTCGCGAGCAACCACCTGTCGTTCTCGGACTCCTTCTTCCTTCCCGCGGTGCTGCCCCGGAAGATCACGTTCATCGCGAAGCAGGAGTACTTCACCTCCCCCGGGGTCAAGGGGAAGCTGACGGCCGCCTTCTTCAAGGGCGTCGGCCAGCTCCCGGTGGACCGCTCCGGCGCCCGCGGCGCGGGCGAGGCGGCCATCAAGAGCGGCATCGAGGTGCTGGAGCGCGGTGAGCTCTTCGGCATCTACCCCGAGGGCACCCGGTCCCCCGACGGCCGCCTCTACCGGGGCAAGCCGGGCGGCCTGGCCCGGGTGGCGCTGGCCACCGGGGCGCCGGTGCTGCCCGTCGCGATGATCGACACGGAGAAGATCCAGCCGCCCGGCAAGGTGATGCCCAAGCTGATGCGGCCCGGCATCCGGATCGGCAAGCCGCTGGACTTCAGCCGCTACCACGGCATGGACGGCGACCGCTTCATCCTCCGCTCGGTGACCGACGAGGTCATGTACGAGATCATGAAGCTCTCCGGCCAGGAGTACGTGGACATCTACGCGACGGCCGCCAAGCGGCAGATCGCCGAGGCCGCGAAGAAGAAGGCCGAGGAGGAGAAGGAGGCCGAGAAGGCCGCCAAGGCCGCCGGTCTCGACCAGCCGGCGGAGAAGCGGAAGCGGCACCGGAGCGAGTAGCGGGGCCGGACGAGGAGAGCGGGCGGGGGATGACGGGCGGCGGGGGTACGGGGCGTTCGGGCGGCCCGGTACGCATGTCGGTGGAGCTGCCGCTGTGGCGGGCGCTCACCGGGTACCGGATCGTCACCCTCTGCTACGCGCTCGTCCTCTTCGTCCCGGCGTACCACGAGTACGCCCACCCGCTCGGTGCCGCGCTCTACATGGGCGTACTCACCCTGTGGACGCTGCTCACCTGGAACCGCGTCTCCTCCGCCGAACGCTGTACCCGGCGCTTCCTCGTCGCCGACCTCGCCGTCGCGCTGAGCGGCATCCTGCTCACCGGCGTGCTGGACACCCGGTTCCGGATCGAGGACGGCGCCGCCACCCTCCCGTCCGTCTGGACCGCCGGCGCGGTCCTCGGCTGCGCCATCAAGGGCGGCTGGCGGTGGGCGGCCGGCGCCGCCACCCTCGTCGCCCTCGCCAACGCCGTCGAACGCGAGGGGCTGCCCCGCGACACCCTCCACGACGTCCTGCTGGTCTGGGTCGCCAGCATCGCCATCGGCTACGTCGTCGAGGTCGCCCGAGTCAGCGAGCGCACCCTCGCCCGGGCCCTGCGGATCGAGGCGGCCAACCGCGAGCGCGAACGGCTGGCCCGGGACATCCACGACAGCGTCCTCCAGGTGCTGGCCATGGTCCAGCGCCGCGGCGCCGCCCTCGGCGGCGAGGCCGCCGAGCTCGGCCGGATGGCAGGTGAACAGGAGATCGCGCTGCGCACCCTGGTCGCCGGCGGCCTGGTGCCGCCGCGCCGGTCGCAGGGGGCCTCGGGGGCCCGGCCCGCCGACGCCCCGGCCGAGCCCCTGCCCGTCCCCGCCTCCCGCCCGCCCGAGGGCCCCTGCGACCTGCGGGCCCTCCTCGCCCCCTACGCCGGCCCCGCGGTGACCTTCTCCGCGCCCGGCACCCCCGTCCTGCTGGAGTCGGCCGCCGCCGCCGAGCTCGCCGCCGCCGTCGGCGCCGCCCTCGACAACGTCGAACGGCACGCGGGCGAGGACGCCCGGGCCTGGATCCTCGTCGAGGACGAACCCGGCCAGGTGATCGTCAGCGTGCGCGACGACGGACCCGGCATCCCCGAGGGCCGGCTGGCCGACGCGGAGCGGGAGGGGCGGATGGGCGTCGCCCTGTCCATCCGCGGGCGCCTCCGCGACCTCGGGGGCACGGCGGAACTGGTCTCGGTGCCCGGCCAGGGCACGGAGGTCGAACTGACGGTCCCACGTGTCCTGCGAAAGAGTGAGGTGTGATGACGGTCGCCGCGGAACAGGCCGTGAAGGTGATGGTGGTCGACGACCACCCGATGTGGCGCGACGCCGTCGCCCGGGACCTCGCCGCCGCCGGATTCGACGTGGTCGCCACCGCGGGCGACGGCCCCCAGGCCGTCCGCCGCGCCCGCGCCGCCGCCCCCGACGTCCTCGTCCTCGACCTCAACCTGCCCGGCCTGCCCGGCGCCGCCGTCTGCAAGGAACTCGTCGGCGAGAACCCCGCGCTGCGCGTCCTCGTCCTCTCCGCGAGCGGCGAGCACGCCGACGTCCTGGAGGCCGTGAAGTCCGGCGCCACCGGCTACCTGGTCAAGTCCGCCAGCACCGAGGAACTGCTCGCCGCCGTCCGCAGCACCGCCGCCGGCGACCCCGTCTTCACCCCCGGCCTGGCCGGGCTCGTCCTCGGCGAGTACCGGCGCCTCGCCGCCGAACCCGCCCCCGCCGCGCCCGCCTCCGGGCCCTCCGCCCCGGAGGCGCCCCGGCTCACCGACCGCGAGACCCAGGTGCTCCGGCTCGTCGCCAAGGGCCTCTCCTACAAGCAGATCGCCGAACGGCTGGTTATTTCCCACCGGACGGTGCAGAACCATGTGCAGAACACCTTGGGCAAGCTCCAGCTGCACAACCGGGTGGAGCTCGTCCGCTACGCCATAGAGCGAGGTCTCGACGACGCCTGAGCCACCGGTCTCCCGCGGCCGGGCGGTCGTCCCGGCTGGAGGGAAGGTGTGCGTCATGCGCGTCGGAGTGCTGACCGGCGGGGGCGACTGCCCCGGGCTCAACGCGGTCATCAGGGCCGTCGTCCGCAAGGGCGTCCAGGACCACCAGTACGAGTTCACCGGCTTCAGGGACGGCTGGCGCGGGCCGCTCACCGGCACCGCCGTCCCCCTCGACATCCCGGCCGTCCGCGGCATCCTGCCCCGCGGCGGGACCGTCCTCGGCTCCTCGCGGACCAACCCCTTCAAGGAGCGCGACGGCGTCCGCAGGATCCGCGAGAACCTGGCCGCCCTCGGCGTCGACGCCCTCGTCGCCATCGGCGGCGAGGACACCCTCGGCGTCGCCGCCCGGCTCTGGGAACAGCACGGCATCCCGTGCGTCGGCGTCCCCAAGACCATCGACAACGACCTCTCCGCCACCGACTACACCTTCGGCTTCGACACCGCCGTCAACATCGCCACCGAGGCCATCGACCGGCTGCACACCACCGCCGAATCCCACATGCGCGTCCTGGTCGTCGAGGTCATGGGCCGGCACGCGGGCTGGATCGCCCTCCACTCCGGCCTCGCTGGCGGCGCCAACGTCATCCTCATCCCCGAGCAGCGGTTCGACCTGGACGAGGTGTGCGGGTGGGTCACCTCGCGGTTCCGGGCCAGTTACGCGCCGATCGTGGTGGTGGCGGAGGGGGCCATGCCCGTCGACGGGGATCTGGTGCTGAAGGACGCCTCCGTCGGGCTGGATTCCTTCGGGCACGTCCGGCTGTCCGGGGTGGGGGAGTGGCTCGCCAAGGAGATCGAGCGGCGGACCGGGAAGGAGGCGCGGACGACCGTGCTCGGGCACATCCAGCGGGGTGGGACGCCGAGTGCTTTTGACCGGTGGCTGGCTACGCGGTTCGGGCTGCACGCGATCGCCGCGGTGCGGGAGGGGGCGTTCGGGCGGATGGTGGCGTTGCGGGGGACGGAGATCGTGCGGGTGCCTCTGGGGGAGGCGACGGCTTGTCTGAAGACGGTTTCCGCTGAGCGGTACGAGGAAGTCAAGGTGCTTTTCGGCTGACGCCGGGGGGTGCCCCGGTCCCGCCCTTTCTCCGTTTCTTGCGGGGGCTCCGCCCCCGCACCCCCGAAGCGCGCTGCGCGCGCTGTCCTCAAGCGCCGGACGGGCTGTTTCAGCCCGTCCGGCGCTTGAGGACGAGCGGCGGAGCCGCGGAAAGGGGGTCCGGGGGCTTGCCCCCGGGAATCGGCGAAGGGGTGGGGCCGGGGCACAGCCCCCCGCAGGGGCCTCCTAGAGCTCAGGCCCGTCGCCGGGTACCTCCTGGTACGAATACCGCTGCTCCCGCCACGGATCCCCCACGTTGTGGTACCCGCGCTCCTCCCAGAACCCCCGCCGGTCCGCGGTCATGTACTCCACGCCCCGCACCCACTTCGGTCCCTTCCAGGCGTAGAGGTGCGGGACGGCCAGCCGGACCGGGAAGCCGTGCTCGGCGGTCAGCAGTTCGCCGTCCTTGTGCGTGGCGAAAATCGAGCGGTCGGAGGAGAAGTCGGAGAGGCGCAGGTTGGAGCTGTAGCCGTACTCGGCCCAGACCATGACGTGGGTGACGTCGGGGGCGGGCGGGGCGAGTTCGAGGATCGTGCGGGTGGCGACACCGCCCCACTCGGCGTCGAGGACGCTGTACTTGGTGACGCAGTGCAGGTCCGCGACCACCGTCGTGTACGGCAGGGCCGAGAACTCCTCGTGCGTCCAGCAGTGCTTGTCGCCGTCGGCGGTCGCGCCGAAGACCCGGAACTCCCACCGTTCCGGCCGGAACCGCGGCACGGGCCCGTAGTGGGTCACCGGCCAGCCACGCTGGAGACGCTGCCCCGGAGGCAGCTGGAGATGTTCCCCCTCGCGGCTTTCCGACTGACCCGACTGACCCGACTGACCCATGTCTCCATGGTGTCAGACACCGGCGGATGCCGATGACCGGGGGCCGCCCGCTGTCCGGACAACTCCCACTAAGTGTGCACTTACTGGACGGTCCGGGGGGCCGGTGCGAGGATGCGCGCATCCTGCCGGTATGAGCTTGGGAAGGAGCCCGCGCGATGCAGGGCGACCCGGAGATCATCGAATTCCTCAACGAACAGCTGACGGGCGAGCTGACCGCCATCAATCAGTACTTCCTGCACGCGAAGATGCAGGAGCACCACGGCTGGACCAAGATCGCGGAGCACACGCGGGCCGAGTCGTTCGACGAGATGCGGCACGCCGAGGTCCTCACGGACCGGATCATCTTCCTGGAGGGGCTGCCCAACTACCAGCGGCTGTTCCACGTCCGCGTCGGGCAGACGATCACCGAGATGTTCCAGGCCGACCGGCAGGTCGAGGTGGAGGCCATCGACCGGCTGCGGCGCGGGGTGGAGGTGATGCGGGCCAAGGGCGACATCACGTCGGCCAACATCTTCGAGTCGATCCTCGCGGACGAGGAGGACCACATCGACTACCTCGACACCCAGCTGGAGCTGATCGAGAAGCTGGGCGAGCCGCTGTACCTGGCGCAGTACATCGAGCAGTCGAGCGGCGAGGCGTCGCACTGAGCCGACGGCCGGTCTCCGCTAGGCCGCGCGGGCGATTCCGTCCAGGGGTGGGGTCATGGGCGGCGTCACGGGCGGTGCCAGCGGTGGAACGGACGGGACGGAAGGCGCCGGTCCGTTCCCCTCCGCGCCCAGCGGGTCCCGGGAGCCCCGGTCCACCAGCTCCCGCCGCGGGCAGGCGCCCCGTCCGAGCAGGGCCTGGACGCGCCGTACGCAGCTGCCGCAGTCCGTGCCGGCCTTGGTCGCGGACGCGATCTGCCGGGGCGTGCACGCGCCGTTCTCCGCGTGCTCACGCACCTGCTGCTCCGTGATGCCGAAGCACGAGCAGACGTACACGCGGTCACCGCCTCGCCGGAAGAAGGGGATCGAAGGAAGATCCAAAAGGTAGGTAACCCTTACCTTACCCGTCCCGCTCCGGCGGCGACAACGCGCGGTAGCACGGAGGGGCGCGGATCACAGATCCGCGCCCCTCGCGTATGCCGGCTCAGCGGCTCTTACTGGTCCCGGTACATTTCCGCGACCAGGAAAGCCAGGTCCAGCGACTGACTGCGGTTGAGCCGCGGGTCGCAGGCCGTCTCGTACCGCTGGTGGAGATCGTCGACGAAGATCTCGTCGCCGCCGCCCACGCACTCGGTGACGTCGTCACCGGTGAGCTCGACGTGGATGCCGCCCGGGTGGGTGCCGAGCGCCTTGTGGACCTCGAAGAAGCCCTTGACCTCGTCCAGCACGTCGTCGAAACGGCGGGTCTTGTGGCCCGAGGCCGCCTCGAAGGTGTTGCCGTGCATCGGGTCGGAGACCCACACCACCTGGGCGCCGGACGCCGTGACCTTCTCCACCAGGGTGGGCAGCTTGTCGCGGATCTTGTCCGCGCCCATCCGGGTGATGAACGTCAGCCGGCCCGGCTCGCGCTCCGGGTCCAGCCGCTCGATGAGGGTCAGCGCCTCCTCGGGCGTGGTCGTCGGACCCAGCTTCACGCCGATCGGGTTGCGGATCTTCGACGCGAACTCGATGTGCGCCCCGTCCAACTGCCGGGTGCGCTCGCCGATCCACACCATGTGGCCCGACACGTCGTAGAGCCGGCCGGTCCGCGAGTCGACGCGGGTCAGCGCCGACTCGTAGTCCAGGATCAGCGCCTCGTGGGAGGCGTAGAACTCGACCGTCCTGAACTCCTCCGGGTCCACCCCGCAGGCGTTCATGAAGTTCATCGCCCGGTCGATCTCGCGCGCCAGCTGCTCGTAGCGCTGGCCGGAGGGCGAGGAGCGGACGAAGTCCTGGTTCCAGGCGTGCACCTGGCGCAGGTCCGCGTAGCCGCCGGTGGTGAAGGCGCGCACCAGGTTCAGCGTGGACGCCGACGCCTGGTACATCCGCTTCAGCCGCTGCGGGTCCGGGGTCCGGGCCTCCGGCGTGAAGGCGAAGCCGTTGACCGAGTCGCCCCGGTAGGTCGGCAGGGTCACGCCGTCCCGGGTCTCGGTCGGCTTCGAACGCGGCTTGCTGTACTGGCCGGCGATCCGGCCGACCTTCACGACCGGCACCGAACCGGCGTACGTGAGCACCGCCCCCATCTGGAGCAGCGTCTTGAGCTTGTTGCGGATCTGGTCCGCGCCGACCGCGTCGAACGCCTCGGCGCAGTCGCCGCCCTGGAGCAGGAACGCCTCGCCCCGGGCCACGGCGGCCAGACGCTGACGCAGTTGGTCGCACTCACCGGCGAAGACCAGGGGCGGATAGGACTCGAGCTCGGCGATCACATCGCGCAGAGCCTCGGAGTCCGGCCAATCAGGCTGCTGCGCCGCGGGCAGGGAGCGCCAGGTGTTGCCACCGGCGTGGATTTCAGCGTTCACGGTCACGCTCCCCACATTACGGGGTGCGGGCGCCCGTCCATCCGGAGGACCGGACTCTGAGACGAAGGACTCCGCCATCCGGCAAGCGTTGGGGTAAGGTGCGCGGCATGTACGCGCACAGCAACCAGAACTGGTGGTGGACCGCTCATCCGGCGGCCCACTGACTGCGCGTACCCAACCGACGCGAGGCCGCCCGAGGGGCGGCCTTCGGCGTTTTCGGGCCCGGCCGTTCCTCTCCCCCCACCGGAAGGAACCCCCGTGCCCGACACGACCGCGACTCTCCCCTCCCTTCTGGCCCGGCTCACCGCCCCGGGCCACCCGCCGTTCGCCCTGCTCCACCGCCGCACCCCGGGACTCGCCGGGGACACCGTCGAACTGCTCACCGGCCCGGTCGCCGAGGCCGCGCGGCTGGCGGACATCGCGCTGCCGGACGGGCCGCCCGCGCCGGGCGCCCCGGCGCACGACGCGCTGGCCCTCGTCCCGTTCCGGCAGCTGCGCGAGCGCGGCTTCGAGGTCCACGACGACGGGACGCCCCTGCTCGTCCTGCACCCCGAGGAGACGTACGAGCTGCCCCTCGCCGACGTCCTCGCCGCGCTGCCCGCGCACGAGGTGCGGGTGGAGGGCGGCGCGTTCGACGTCGGCGACGAGGAGTACGCGCGGATCGTCGAGCGGGTCGTCCGGGACGAGATCGGCGGCGGCGAGGGGGCCGACTTCGTCGTCCGCCGCACCTTCGAGGGGGAGGTGCACGGCTTCGGGCCGGCCGACGCGCTCGCCCTCTTCCGCCGGCTGCTGTCCGGCGAGCGCGGCGCGTACTGGACGTACGTCGTGCACACCGGCGACCGGACGCTCGTCGGGGCGAGCCCCGAGGTCCATGTGCGGATGTCCGGCGGCACGGTGGTCATGAACCCGATCAGCGGCACTTACCGCTACCCCGCCGAGGGGCCCTCCGCCGAGGGGCTGCTCGCCTTCCTCCACGACCGCAAGGAGGTGGAGGAGCTGTCCATGGTCGTGGACGAGGAGCTGAAGATGATGTGCACCGTCGGCGACCGGGGCGGCGTGGTGATCGGCCCGCGGCTGCGCGAGATGGCCCACCTCGCGCACACCGAGTACGAGCTGCGGGGACGGTCGTCGCTGGACGTGCGGGAGGTGCTGAAGGAGACGATGTTCGCGGCGACGGTCACCGGGTCGCCGGTGGAGAACGCCTGCCGCGTCATCCGCCGCCACGAGGCCGGCGGGCGCGGCTACTACGCGGGCGCCCTCGCCCTCATCGGCCGCGACGCCGGCGGCGCCCGGACCCTGGACTCGCCCATCCTCATCCGCACCGCCGACATCGACCGGCGCGGCCGGCTGCGGCTCTCCGTCGGCGCCACCCTCGTCCGGCACTCCGACCCGCGCGGCGAGGTGGCCGAGACGCACGCGAAGGCGGCGGCCGTCCTGGCGGCACTCGGCGTCCGGCCGCCCGTCGGCCGCCCGGCCGCCGGTGCTCCCGTCCGGCTCGCCGACGATCCGCGGGTGCGGGCCGCGCTGGACGCGCGGCGGGCGGACCTGGCGCCGTTCTGGCTGCGGATGCGGGAGCCGTCCGGGGCGATGCCCGGTACGGCGTCCGGGCACGCGCTCGTCGTCGACGCCGAGGACACGTTCACGGCGATGCTCGCCCATCTGCTCCGGGCCTCGGGGCTCGCCGTCACCGTCCGGCGCTTCGACGAGCCGGGCCTGCGCGAGGCGGCCCTCGCCCACGAGGGCCCGGTCGTCCTGGGGCCCGGCCCCGGCGACCCGTCCGCTTCCGGCGACCCGCGCATGCGGCTGCTGCGCGGGCTCACCGCCGACCTCCTCGCCGGCCACCGGCACGGGCTTCTCGGCGTCTGCCTCGGGCATGAACTCATCGCCGCGGAGCTGGGGCTGGACATCGTCCGGAAGGCGGTGCCCTTCCAGGGTGCGCAGGAGCGGATCGACTTCTTCGGGGTGCCGGAGACGGTGGGGTTCTACAACACGTTCACGGCGCGGTGCGGCGCTGTTGTGGCGGGGGAGCTGGCGGCGCATGGGGTGGAGGTCGCGGTGGACGCTGTGACGCGTGAGGTGCACGCGTTGCGGGGGCCTGGGTTCGCCGGGGTGCAGTTCCATCCGGAGTCGGTGTTGACGTTGGATGGGGTGGGGGTGGTGGGGCGGTTGCTGGCCGCGGTGAGGGTGCCCCGGTCCCACCCCTTCGCCGATTCCCGGGGGCAAGCCCCCCGGACCCCCTGAAACCGCGCTCCGCGCGGTTGTCCTCAAACGCCGGACGGGCTATATAGCCCGTCCGGCGTTTGAGGACAGCGCCCGCAGGGCGCTTCGGGGGCGCGGGGGCTTGCCCCCGCAAGAAACGGTGAAATGGGGGTCCCCCCTCTGGGGGAGGGACCGGGGCGCCCCCCCGCGGGGCGTCAGCCCCGCAAGCCCTTCAGCCGCGCCACATCCGCCGCATGCCCCGCAACACCCCCAGGCGTCTCGATCGTCAGCGGCACCCCCGCCGTCTCCGGGTGGGAGAACAGATCCGCGAAGGGGGCGGCCCCGATATGCCCCGAGCCGATGTTCTCGTGCCGATCCTTGTGCGCCCCGGCCACATCCTTCGAGTCGTTCGCGTGGATCAGGCCGAGCCGCCCCGGCCCCACCACGGCGACCAGTTCGTCGAGAGCCGCCTTCATCCCGCCGGGAGCGGCGAGGTCATGGCCGGCCGCGAACAAGTGGCACGTGTCGAGGCAGACGCCGAGCTTCGGATGCCGGTCGAGGACGTCGAAGTAGGGGCCCAGGTCGGCGATCCAGGAGCAGAGGGACGCGCCCTGGCCGGCCGTCGGCTCCAGGAGGAGGCGGGGGTCGTCGTCGTGCGTCATCTCGTCGAGGAGCGGGAGCAGGCGTTCGCCCACCTGGGACAGGGCCTCGGCGCGCGGGCGGCCGCCGGTGGCGGAGCCGGTGTGGACGACGACGCCGCGGGCGCCGATCTGCCGGCCCCGGCGGAGGGAGTGGCGGAGGGAGTCCACGGAGCGTTCGGCGGTCGCCTCCGTGTGGGAGCCGAAGTTGATCAGGTAGGGCGCGTGGACGTACACCGGCAGCCCGGCCGCCGCGCAGCCCGCGCGGAACTCCTCGTCCTGTCGCGGGCTGCCGGGCGGGGTCGCCCAGCCGCGCGGGTTGGCGACGAAGACCTGTACGGCCTCGGCGCCGATCTCGCGGGCGTACGGCAGGCCGGTGCGGGCCAGGCCGCCGGCCACCGGGATGTGGCCGCCGACGGGGTTGCGGGGTATGCCCGCCGTCACAGCACCGGACATCCCGGACATCACAGGGCTCCCTTGAGGCGGATGGTGATCGTGTCGCCGCGGGCGGCCTTGTCGCCGGCCCGGACGGACTGGCTGTCCACGGAGTCCTTGGGGAAGAAGAACGGCCGGTCCACCCGGACCTGGAAGCCGGCGGAGGTCAGGATCCGCTTGGCGTCGGCCTCGCTGCGGCCGGTGACGTCCGGGACGGTGAGCATCTCCTTGCCCTTGGACAGGGTGACGGTCACGGTGTCGCCCTTGGCCACCTGCACGCCCCGGGCGGGGGACTGCTCGGCGACGTCGCCCTTCTCCCGGTCGGAGTACACCTGCGCGTCCGAGACCTTGATCCGCAGGCCCGCGTCGCTCAGCAGCGACTGGGCGTCGTCGGGCGACAGGCCGGACACGTCCGGCACCTCCACCGGCTCGCCCTTGCTGACGATCAGGGACACCGGGGAGTCGGGGCGCCGCTCGTCGCCGCCGCGGGGGTCGCTGGAGAGCACCTCGCCCTGCGGGGTCTCGTCGCTGAACTGCGTCCGGACGTCGCCGACCGTCAGGCCCGCCTGGGTGATCCGTTTCTTCGCGTCGTCCAGCCGCATGCCGACGACGTTGGGGACCTCGGCCCGCTCCGGGCCGCGGGAGACGACGACGGTCACCCGGCCGGTGTTCCGGATGCGCTCGCCGGGCTTGGGGTCGGTGGACATCACATGGCCGCGCTCGACGGTGTCGCTGAACTCGGGCTGGAGGCGGACCTTGAGCCCGGCCTTGCCCAGCTTCTTCTCCGCCTGCGCCTGGGTGAGGTCCAGTACGGCGGGGACGGAGGTGAACTGGCCCGCGTTGATGTACCAGACGCCCGTGCCGGCCAGCAGGGCCAGCAGCACGCCGGCCACGATCAGCACCGCGCGCCGCGGCCGGCGCCGCAGGGCGGCGAACCGCCGGGGGCGGGCCGGGGGAGCGGGCGGCGGCGGGGGCTCGGGCGGGCCGTCGAACCGCGCCGTCATGTCCATCGGGTCCGGCTCGGGGGTCTCCGCCGGGGGCAGCGGCTGCGCGGTGACCGGGCGCGGCAGGACGCTCGTCGCCTCCTCGTCGTCGCCCGCCACGGCCGGGCCCGCGGCCAGCGGCGGACGGGCGTCCAGCTGCTCGCGGGTCAGCGTGGCGCGGGCGGCCCGCACCAGGCCCAGCATGCCGACCGCGTCCGACGGGCGCAGCTCGGGATCGCGGGCTGTGGCCACCGTCACCAGGTCGTCCAGCTCCGGGGCCAGCCCCGGGACCTCCTGCGACGGGGGCGGCACGTCCCGGTGCAGGTGCTGGTAGAGGACCTGGGCCGGGCTGGCGCCGCTGTGCGGCTTGACGCCGGTGAGCATCTCGTAGAGGACGACGCCGCAGGCGTAGACGTCGGTGCGGGTGTCCGCCGTGCCGTGCTCGATCTGCTCGGGGGCCAGATAGGAGACGGTGCCCAGGATGGAGCCGGTGTTGGTGGCGCTGTTGGTACCCACGGTGCGCGCCAGGCCGAAGTCGGCGACCTTGACCCGGCCGTCGTCGCCGATCAGCACGTTCTCCGGCTTCATGTCCCGGTGCACCAGGCCCGCGCGGTGGGCGGCGCCCAGCGCGGCCAGCACCGGTTCCACGATGTCCAGCGCCGCCCTCGGCTGGAGCGCGCCCCGCTCGCGCAGCACGTCCCGCAGGGTGCAGCCGGCCACGTACTCCATCGCGAGGTAGACGTATCCGCCGTCCGTCCCCTGGTCGTAGACGCTCACCACGTTCGGGTGGTCCAGGCGGGCCGCGGACTTGGCCTCCCGGATGAAGCGTTCGACGAAGACCTTGTCCGCGGCGAGGGCCGGGTGCATCACCTTCACGGCGAGCACCCGGTCGAGCCGGGTGTCCAGCGCCCGGTACACCGTGGCCATGCCGCCTGCGGCTACCCGCGCCTGAATGCGGTAGCGGCCGTCGAGCAGCTGGTCGACGAGGGGGTCCGGCAGGGTCGTATCCACGGTTGACGAGTCTACGAGTGATCGGCGGTGAGCTGTGCGGTTGTGGGGCCGGACGGTGGTGTGTGCCCCGGTCCCGCCCCTTCGCCGGTTCCTGGGGCTGCGCCCCAGACCCCCTTATCGCGGCTTCGCCGCTCGTCCTCAAACGCCGGACGGGCTGAAATCAGCCCGTCCGGCGTTTGAGGACAGCGCGCGCAGCGCGCTTCGGGGGTGCGGGGGCGGAGCCCCCGCAAGAAACGGTGAAAGGGCGGGACCGGGGCACCACCCCTCAGCGCGCGCTGAAAGCCGGCCGCTCCGGATCCAGGACCGCCAGGCCCGCCGTCGGCGACGACGCCTCCGCGAAGTGCCGGCGCGGGATGCGGCCCGCCCGGTGTGCGAGGCGCCCCGCCTCGACCGCGTGCCGCATCGCCTCCGCCATCAGCACCGGCTCCTGGGCCCGCGTCACCGCCGACGCGAGCATCACGGCCGCGCACCCCAGCTCCATGGCGAGGGCCGCGTCCGAGGCCGTGCCGGCGCCCGCGTCCAGGATGACGGGGACCTTGGCCCGCTCGGTGATGAGCTGGAAGTTGTGCGGGTTGCGGATGCCGAGGCCGGAGCCGATGGGGGAGCCGAGGGGCATGATCGCGGCGCAGCCGACGTCTTCCAGGCGGCGGGCGAGGACCGGGTCGTCGTTGGTGTAGGGGAGGACGGTGAAGCCGTCGTCGACGAGGATCTCCGCCGCGTCGAGCAGTTCGATCGGGTCGGGGAGCAGGGTGCGCTCGTCGGCGATGACCTCCAGCTTCACCCAGTCGGTGCCCAGCGCCTCGCGGGCCAGCCGGGCGGTGAGGACGGCCTCGCCGGCGGTGAAGCAGCCGGCGGTGTTGGGCAGCACCCGGATGCCGTGCCGCTCCAGGACCGAGAGGACCGAGCCGCGGACCGCCGGGTCGAGGCGGCGCATCGCGACGGTGGTCAGTTCGGTGCCGGAGGCGAGCAGGGCCCGTTCCAGGACGTCGAGGCTGGGCGCCCCGCCCGTTCCCATGATCAGGCGGGAGGCGAACGGGGTGCCGGCGATGGTGAGCACGTCGTCCGCCACGTCAGCCTCCCTGCACCGCGGTGAGGACCTCGACGCGGTCGCCGTCGCGCAGGGGCGTGTCCGCCCAGCTGCCGCGCGGGACGACGGCCTCGTTGACGGCGGCGGCCACGCCGCCCGGGGAGCCGGGGCGGCCGGTGAGGCCGGTGACGAGGGCGGCGAGGGTGGTCCCGGGCGGGACGGCGCGCCGCTCGCCGTTGACGTGGATGGTGTGGACGTCGGTCATGCGGAGGGCTCCTGGGCGAGGGCGGAAGGGGCGGCGCCGGGTGCGGCGAACCGGCGGGGGGTGAACGGGCGGGCCTCCTCGGGCAGCCGCCCGGTGGTGAGCACCTCGGCCATGACGTCCCCGGTGAGCGGGGTCAGCAGGACGCCGTTGCGGTGGTGGCCGGTGGCCAGGTGCAGGCCCGGCAGGTCGGTCGGGCCGAGGAGGGGCGCGTTGTCGGGGGAACCGGGGCGCAGCCCGGCGGAGGTCTCGGCGAGCGGCAGTTCGGTGAGGCCGGGCACCAGCTCGTGCGCGTCGCGCAGCAGTTCGTAGACGCCGCCGGCGGTGACGGTGGTGTCCCAGCCGAGCTCCTCGGTGGTCGCGCCGATCACCAGCTCGCCGTTCTCCCGGGGCACCAGGTAGACGGGATTGCCGCGGACGACCGCCCGGACGGTGCGGGAGAGGAACGGCCGGTACGCCTCGGGGACGCGCAGCCGCAGGGTCTGGCCCTTCACCGGGCGGACCGGTGGCAGGACGGCGTCGGGCAGCCCGGCCATCCGTCCGCTGTGGCTGCCGGCCGCCAGGACGGTCTGGCCGGCGGCGATCCGCTGTCCGTCGGCGAGTTCGGCGCCCGCGGCCCGGTCGCCGTCGAGCAGCACCCGGGTGACGGCCGCGCGGTGCAGGGTCACCCCGGCGCGTTCGCAGGCGGTCAGCAGGGCGGCGGCCAGCCGCCGGGGGTCGGTCTGGTGGTCGCCGTCCACCCGCAGGCCGCCCTGGACGCCCGGGGCGAGCATCGGCTCCAGACGGCGGCACTCGCGGCCGGTCAGCCACTCCGCCTCCAGCCCGCAGCGCCGCTGGAACGCGCCGAGTTCGCGCAGGTGGGCGCGGTCGTCGGCGTCGAGGGCCACGGCGAGGGTGCCGCAGGCGCGGTAGCCGGTGTCCCGGCCGCTCGCCTCCTCCAGCTCGGCCGTGAACGCGGGGTAGCGGCGGGCCGAGGCCAGGTTGAGGGCGAGCAGCGCCTGCTCGCCGTAGTGCAGTTCGGTGACGGCGGCCAGCATCCCGGCGGCCACCAGGGCGGCCCCGCCGCCGGGCGCCGGGTCGGCGACGGCGGTCCGCAGGCCCCGCTGGGCGGCCCGCCAGGCGGTCACCAGGCCGATGATCCCGCCGCCGGCCACCAGGACGTCGTACGGTCCGGTGCGCAGAGACGCGTGCATGGGCGTCCAGCCCCTCCCTTCGCCGGCATGACCCGGATCAGGTTCGTACGGTCGGAGGCCGTCCAGCCTCCCTCTCAGCCCGGTCCGTCCGGGCTCCCGCGAGTGCTTGTGCACCGGCCACCCTAGTACGGGCCGCGAACGCGGCGGAAGGCGGCGGGCACCGCCCTGGGGGCGCGCGGCGCGGGGGTGTTGTGTCGGAGGTCTCGCCGCACGGTGCTCCGGCGGACCTCGTCCGCCCGCCTACAGTGATCGGGTGAGTGAGCAGACGAACACCCGCAGTGGTACGGCCCCCGACGAGCCGGCGGGAGGCACGGCGCGGCGGCGCGTCGTCGTCGCCGGCGCCGGCATGGCCGGCGTGCAGACCGCCGTCGCCCTCCGCGAACAGGGCTGGGAGGGCACGATCACCCTGCTGGGCGCCGAACCCCACCCGCCCTACGACCGGCCTCCGCTGTCCAAGTCGGTGCTGCTCGGCAAGGCGGACGGGTCCGCGTTCGAGGTCGACTTCGCCTCCCTGGACATCGAGCTCGCACTCGGCCTGGAGGTCACCGGGCTGCGCGCCGCCGACCACGAGGTGGACACGCCGCGCGGGCCCGTCCCGTACGACGTCCTGGTGGTGGCCACCGGCGCCGAGCCGGTCCGGCTGCCCGGCGCCGAGGACCTGCACGGCGTCCACCTGCTGCGCACCCTGGACGACGCGGAGCGGCTGCGGCCACTGCTGGAGCGGAAGGGCGACGTGGTCGCCGTCGGCGCCGGCTGGATCGGCGCCGAGTTCGCCACCGCCGCCCGCGAGGCCGGCTGCCGGGTGACCGTCGTCGAGGCCGCCGACCGCCCGCTCGCCGGCGCGCTGCCCGCCGAGGTCGCCGCGCACATGGCCGGCTGGTACGAGCAGAGCGGCGCCCGGCTGCTCACCGGCGCCCGGGTGGCCGCCCTGGAGCCGGGCGCCGTGCTGCTGGCCGACGGCACCCGGCTGACCGCCGACGCCGTCGTCGTCGGCATCGGCGCGCGGCCCGCCACCGGCTGGCTCGCCGGCTCGGGCGTCGAGCTCGCGGCGGACCGGTCCGTCGTCACCGACGACCGGCTGCGGACGTCCGTCCCGGACGTGTACGCGGTCGGGGACTGCGCCTCCTTCCCCTCCGCGCGGTACGGCGAACGGCTCCTCGTCCACCACTGGGACAACGCCCTGCAGGGGCCGAAGACCGTCGCCGCGAACATCGTGCACGGGCCGGCCGAGGGGCCGGTCTACGACCCGGTGCCGTACTTCTGGTCCGAGCAGTTCGGGCGGTTCGTGCAGTACGCGGGGCATCACGCGGCCGCTGACGAGCTGGTGTGGCGGGGGGATCCGGCGGGGGCGGCGTGGACCGTGTGCTGGCTGCGGGGCGGGGTGCTGGTGGCGGTGCTGGCGGTGGGGCGGCCGCGGGATCTGGCGCAGGGGCGGAAGCTGATCGAGCGGGGCGCGGTGGTGGACCGGGGGCGGGTGGCCGATCCGGCGGTGCCGCTGAAGGCGGCGGTGGGGTGAGGTGTGCCCCGGTCCCTCCCCTTCGCCGATTCCTGGGGGCAAGCCCCCGGACCCCCTTGTCGCGGCGAAGCCGCGTTGCCGCGGGACACACCCTCGGGTGTCCCCGGGTACCGACTCCCCCCGCAGGATGGCACGCTTGTCCCGTGACCGAGATTGACACGAAGACCGATGCCCTCGTTTCCGAGTGGCTCACCCTCCCCGACATCGCCGAGATGCTCGACGTGGAGGTGACGCGCGTACGGCAGTTGGTGAAGGAGGGCCAGCTGATCGCCGTGCGCCGCGGGGAGAACCGGGTGCTCCAGGTGCCCGCCGCCTTCATCGGCGAGGGCAAGGTGGTGAAGGGCCTGGCCGGGACCTTGACGCTGCTCAAGGACGACGGGTTCACCGACGAGGAGATGCTGGAGTGGCTGTTCACTCCGGACCCCACCCTGCCGGGCACGCCCGCGCAGGCGCTGCGGGAGAATCGCGGCACGGAGGTGAAGCGGCGCGCCCAGGCGCTCGCCGTCTGACCGTTCCGCAGTGAACAGCCCGCGGTGCGCGGGCGGGCCCGTCCCGTCCGCGCACCGCCGACCCCGGGGGGAACAACCCGATGTCCGCCACCGCCCGTACGCTCCCGTACGCCCCGACGGCCCGTGCGGCTCTGACCGGCGCCCGGCTGTACCTGTGCACCGACGCCCGCAAGCGCCAGGGCGACCTGCCGGAGTTCCTGGACGCGGTCCTCGCCGGCGGTGTGGACGTCGTGCAGCTCCGTGACAAGGGCATGGAGGCCGGTGAGGAGCTGGAGCACCTGGCCGTCCTGGCCGACGCCGCCCGCCGGCACGGCCGGCTGCTCGCGGTGAACGACCGCGCCGACGTGGCCCACGCGATCCGCTCCGACGTCCTGCACCTGGGCCAGGGCGACCTTCCCGTGCCCGCCGCGCGCGCCATCCTCGGCGACGACGTGCTGATCGGCCGCTCCACGCACAGCGAGGCGGAGGCCGAGGCGGCGATGCGCGAACCGGGCGTGGACTACTTCTGCACCGGCCCCTGCTGGCCCACCCCCACCAAGCCCGGCCGCTCCGCGCCCGGCCTGTCCCTGGTGCGGCACACCGCCGCGCTGCGGCCCGAGCGGCCCTGGTTCGCCATCGGCGGCATCGACGAGAGCAACCTGGACGAGGTCCTGGACGCCGGGGCCCGGCGTGTCGTCGTCGTCCGCGCCCTCACCGAGGCCGACGACCCCGGTGCCGCCGCGGCCCGCCTGGCCCGCCGGATCCGGGAACGCGACTGATCCTCCGGTAGGTTGTCGTGTTCGCGTCCAATGGGCGGTGTGACGTGGAACACGACGAAGGAGAACGGGCAGTGCGCAAGGCGGCACAGATCACGGGGGCGGCGCTCATCGCCGCTGTGCTGATGACGGGGTGCTCCAGCGGGAGCGACGACAAGGACGGCAAGAAGGCCGACGCCAAGCCGGAGCAGTCGGCGGGACAGTCCGCCGCTTCGGGCCAGGACGGCGGGGGCGCGAAGGGCGATGGGTCCGAGGACAAGCTCATCGGCTCTCCCGGGGGCGCCTACCTGGCGCAGTCCGCCGAGGGACCGGTCGCCCTGACGATCGTCGCCGGGCAGGCGGCCCTGGCGTCCGACGGCGGCAAGCGCACCTGCTCCGGCACCCTCAGCGGGAAGTCCCTCACGCTCAAGTGCTCGGACGGCGGCGACAAGCGCACGAGGGGACTCATCGAGAAGTCCGACGCCACCTCCATGGTCGTCTTCTGGGAGGGCGGGCCGAAGGAGACCTTCACGCGGCAGAGCGGCGGTGCCAAGCTGCCCGGCCTGCCCCAGCTCGGCGGCTGACCCCGCCTCAGCCCGTCCGCAGCATCTGTGCCGCCGCCAGCTCGCGGTAGGCGGCACAGCCGGACAGCAGGTCCTCGTGCCGGCCGGAGGCGACGGCCCGGCCCTCCTGCAGGACGACGATGCGGTCGGCGTTCTGCACGGTGGACAGCCGGTGGGCGATCACCAGCAGCGCGCACTCCTCGGTGATCTCGCGCATCACCCGCCCCAGCGCCAGCTCGTTGACCGCGTCGAGCTGGGACGTCGGCTCGTCCAGCAACAGCAGCGCGGGGCGCGTGAGCAGCGCCCGGGCCAGGGCGACCCGCTGGCGCTCGCCGCCCGAGAGCGTGGCGCCCCGCTCGCCGACCGGCCCGTCGAGCCCGCCCGGCAGCCGGTCCACCACCTCGTCCAGCCGGGCGAGTCCGACCACCCGCCGCACCTCGGCCCGGCTCGCCCCCGGCGCCGCGTAGGTGATGTTGTCCCACAGGGAGCCGTGGACGACGTGGGTGTTCTGGTCGACGACGGCGATGCGCGCCCGGCACTCGGCGCGGGTCATCCGGGTGGCCGGGCGGCCGTCGAACAGCAGCCGGCCGGCGTCCGGTTCGTAGAAGCGGGCGGCCAGCGCGAAGACCGTGCTCTTCCCCGCCCCCGACCTGCCCACCAGCGCGACCTGCCGGTGCGGCGGCACCTCCAGCGAGATCCCGCGCAGCACCGGCCGGCCGGGGCGGTAGCCGAACCGGACGTCCTCCAGGGCCAGGACGGGTGGGGGAAAAGGGGCGGGGGAGAGTACGGGTGGGGCCGGTTCCGGGGCCGCCGCCTCCCCCTCCGCTCCTTCCGCTCCTTCCGTACCCACCGCTTCCGCCCCCGCCGGTTCCACCGGAAGCGCGAGCGCCTCCTCCACCCGCCCGAGCGCCCCCACACCCCGCTGTACCAGCCCCGCCGCATGGAACACCGACGACAGCGGCACCACCAGATAACTGGCGTACAGCAGGAAGGCGACCAGGTCGCCGAGGCTGTGCGTGCGCCCGTCCACCCGCAGCCCGCCGATCACCAGGACGAGCAGGAACGAGCCGTGCACGGCCAGTTCGACCGCCGGACTCATCACCGCCGCCAGCCGCGCGGTGCGCACCCCGGCGCCGTACGCCGCGTCCACCCGCTCCCCGATCCTGGCGGCCTCCCGCCGCTCCGCCCGGTGTGCCCGGACCATCGGCACGGCGCCCAGGGCCCGTTCGAGTTCGGCCGCGACGGCGCCGACGGCGTGCTGGGTCCGCTCCGAGGCCGTACGGAGCCCGGCGAGGACGCACATCACCACCGCGGCCGCCGCCGCCACCGTGAGGGTGACCAGGAGCAGCAGCAGCGGGTCGAGCCAGAGCATCAGCGCCACCGCCCCCGCCGACGCCAGCGAACCGGTGACCAGGTCCACCAGCGCCCGGGAGAGGACCTCGCGCAGCACGGTGGTGTCGACGGTGACCCGGGAGACGAGGTCGCCGGTCCGGTGGTGCTCGTACTCCCGCATCTCCAGCCGCAGCAGCCGGCCGACCAGACGGTGGCGCAGCCCGCGGACGACGCCCTCGCCCATCCGCTCCTGGAGGAAGCGGCCCACCGCCGCCGTGCCGGCCTCGGCCACGAACAGCGCGGCCAGGAACAGCAGCGGCCACAGCGGCCGGCCGCCCGCGCTCGCGTCCACGATCCGCTGCGCGAGCAGCGGCTGCGCCAGCCCCAGCGCCGACCCCACCAGGGTGAGGACGATGGCGGTGGCCAGCGCCGGGCGGTGGCCGGCGGTGAGCCGGTACACCGTGCGGACCGCACCCGGCCCGCGCCGCCGCCCGGTCCCGGCCGGCGTCATGGCGGCGGTCGCTTCCGGGGCGCCGAGGCGGGGGCCACGGCGAGCAGCCGGCTGAAGTAGTCGTCCGGAACCCCCTCGTCCACCGGCCGCCCCTCCGCCTCCACCCAGGCGTGCGCGCTGAACGGCGGCACCTTGCGCACCCCCGTGCACCACGTCGGCCAGCAGCCGCCGAACCGGCACAGCAGGGCCGTGCCGATCGAGCGCGGCAGGCAGCCGCGCGGCCCCGCGCAGTACAGGCTGGCCGCGCACACCGCCCGCCGCGCCGCGCGGGACTGCTCGTACGAGGCGGGGACGGCGCCCCGGCGGAGCACGGCGAGGACCGCGCGGAGCCGGTGGGGCGGCAGCAGGACGAGCGGGAAGGCGACGGCCAGGGCGAGCCGGGCGGCCAGCCGCCGGCGGAACGGCACGTCCGACGGCCGGACCAGGGCGCTGGGCGTGGTCATGCCGCCAGCCCCGCGTCCCGCAACAGCGCGACCAGCGCGGCGACGTCCGCGGCGGCCCGCTCCCGGTCCACGGTGAACGCGCCGACGAGCGCCTCCACCGCGTCCGCCTCCCCGCCGCCGTCCAGCAGCGTGCGGACGACGAGGGTGCCGGTGGGATTGAGCTCCCAGTAGCGGCCCTTGCGCTGGTCGAGCAGGACCGTGCCGTACTCGGTCTCCGCGGTGGCGACGTCCGGGGCGAACCGCAGTGCCATGGAGCCTTCCCTTCCTGTCCTGCGGACGCCGTCGTCCGCGGTCGATCCGGTGGGCCGGTCAGCGGGTGAGGGTCCGGAGCCACACCTCGCAGCCGATCGTGGAGTAGAGGATCGCGTCGCCCAGGCCGGGCGTGGCGGGCCGCTGGGCGAGGGCGGTCAGGGCGCCGGCGTCGACCAGCCCCAGCCGGGCCAGGGACGAGTCCTCCCAGAGCTTCACCAGGTCGCCCCGGTGCTCCCGCAGCCCGTTCGAGGCGTCCATCGAGGCGTGCGCCTTGTCGGTGCGGGCCAGGCAGGCGTCCGGGACGATCCCGCGCATCGCCGCCGCCAGCAGCGGCTTGTACGCCCAGGGGGTGACGCGGTCGCGCGGGTCGACGGCCAGGCACGCCTCGATCACCCGGTCGTCGAAGAACGGCGACGCCATCGGCAGCCCCGCCCTGGCGGCCATCAGGTCCCACTGGCGGACGATCCGGGTGCAGATCCGGATCTGCTCCAGGTCCTGGTGGAGCCCGCGGTCGGGGTGCAGCGGCTCGGCGGTCGCGGCGGCCCGCAGCAGGGCCCGCCGGGCGGCTTCGGCGGCCTCGGGGGTGACCCAGGGGAACAGCCGGGGCGCGGTGCCCCAGCCCAGTGCCCCCTCCACGCCGGGCGGGAGCGGATCGCGCAGCCGCGCCGCCGTGCCGGCCAGCCAGCGGCCGTAGGGGCGGGAGTCCGCGAGGGTGCGCACGGTCGGCGCGAGCGGCCACTGGTAGAGGGTGCGGAAGCCGCGCAGCCGCCGCACCGCGAACCACGGGCGCCTCCGCAGCAGCCGGTGGTAGTAGCCCTCCGAACACCAGGCCACGTGGTCGCCGCCGATGCCCGTCAGATGCACCGAGCTGCCGCGGCGGGCCAGCTCCGGCAGGTGGTGCAGCGCCCGGGCCCGGTCCATGACGCCGATGGTCGGCTCGTCCATCGGCTCGTCGATGTCCAGCAGGTCGGTGTAGACGAGCGGGGACTCGTCCGCGTCCCACACCACGTGCTCGACGTCCGGGAGCCGGCGCGCGGCGCGCCGGGCCCAGGCCAGGTCGCTGTCGGCGGGATCGCGCCCCGGCCAGGTGCTCGCGACGACCCGGGCCGAGGACGCCGCGGCCAGGAAGCAGACGGAGGTGGAGTCCAGTCCGCCGGACAGGTCGCAGCTGACCGTGGAGCCCCGGTGGGTGCGGGCCGCCACGGCGTCGAGGAGGGCCTGCCGGACGAGGGGCGCGCCGCCGGTCATCGAGCGCACCGGCTCGGGCGGCGTCCACCACCGGGAGTGGCGGGCCGAACGCCCGTCGCGGGACACGTACAGGGCGTCCTCGGCGGGGACGGCGGTGACGCCCCGCCAGAGGGAGGTGGTGAAGAGGGGGTACGGGACCGGCCACAGCAGCCGTACGGCCAACTCCTCCTCGTCGGGCGCGGAGCCCAGGGCGCGGGCGAGCGGCAGGGCGTCGCTCGCGGCCACCTCGACGCCGCCGACGGTGGCCCGGAAGACGGGCCGCAGGCCGGACGCCGTGCCCTGGACGCGGAGGGCGCCGTCCAGCGCGGCCACCAGGTGGAAGCTGCCGGGCAGGGCGCGGGCCAGGGCGTCCAGGGCGGTGAGGTCGCGCAGCGCGTCCGCCCGCCGGCGGAGCTCCTCGGGCCGGACGGGGCAGCAGCCGATCACCGCCAGGGCGGCCCGGCCGGTCCGCGCCGCGATGACGTCCTCGTCGTGCCAGTGGCCGGCGATCCAGGGCCGGCCGGAGGGGTGGGGGATGGTCCGGGTTTCCCGGGTTTCCCGGGTGTCCTGGGTGTCCTGGGTGTCCTGGGGGTTCCGGCGGATGAGGGAGCGGGCCGCGGTGAGCGCGTCGTCGCAGTCCGGAAGGACCACGAAGGACGCGGCGCCCGGGCCCGCTCCCCCCGCCTCGCGAGGCGTAGGCATTCAGCCCTCTGTCTCCGGCCGCCGTCAGTTCTTGCTGAGGACCAGACGGTCGTTGCCGTGGGTCCGGAGCAGGCCGGTCTTGGCCCGGAAGGTGCCGCGCTTGACGAGGGTGGGAGCTTCGTACGTCTTCTTCATGACGTCTCCTTTGATGGGAGTACCCTTTCCGCCCCGAAATCCGTTCGGCCGGCCGCGCTGCCCTGGGGAGAGGCGCCCCGACAGCGGGTCGGTGTCCCGTTCGGCCGCAGGGCGTATGGCCATACTAGGCATGCCAAAACGATTCATCGCGGTTCAAGTCAGATAATCATGGCCGAATCGGGAGTGCGGTGTGGCCGGTGCGCCGGTCGGTGGGGCGGAATTCGTCGGCCGTGAAACGAAGGCAAAACGGATGCGGCTTCATGAGTCATTCCCGCGGGGTATTTTCTTCGAAGAGCGGACGGGAATTCGTCCGGACGGGAATCCGGAATCCTGCTCGCCGGTCCGGGAAAATCCGAAAAGTCGGTGTTTGGGGATGGTCCGGAGAAGGGTGTACCGGACACCCGGGGCCGGGAAACGGCCAGATCGTGGACACCGCTTGGGAAGATCGTCGCCGCGCTGGTTAACTTGACCGGTATGGCCCTAGGCACTGCCTCCACCAGGACGGATCACGCCCGCACCGTGCGTGACCTGCTCGCGTCCGGCGAGCGTTCGTACTCCTTCGAATTCGCGGCCCCGAGGACCGAGAAGGGGGAGCGGACGCTCTGGAACGCCATCCGGCGGATCGAAGCGGTCGCGCCGACCTTCGTCTCCGTGACCTACGGCGCCGGCGGTTCCTCCCGCGAGGGCACCGTACGGGCGACCGAGCGCATCGCGACCGACACCACCCTCACCCCCGTCGCCCACCTCACCGCCGTCAACCACTCCGTGGCCGAACTGCGCAACGTCATCGGCCAGTACGCGGACGTCGGCATCCGCAACATGCTCGCCCTGCGCGGCGACCCGCCCGGCGACCCCACCGGGGAGTGGGTGCGTCACCCCCAGGGGTTGCACTACGCCGTCGAACTGGTGCGGCTCATCAAGGAGTCCGGCGACTTCTGCGTGGGTGTCGCGGCCTTCCCCGAGATGCACCCGCGCTCCACCGACTGGGACACCGACGTCCGCCACTTCGTCGACAAGTGCCGGGCGGGCGCCGACTTCGCCATCACCCAGATGTTCTTCCACGCCGACGACTACCTGCGGCTCCGCGACCGCGTCCACGCCGCCGGCTGCGAGACCCCGATCATCCCCGAGATCATGCCCCTCACCAACGTCCGGCAGATCGAACGGTTCGCGCAGCTCAGCAACGCCGCCTTCCCCGAGGACCTCGCGGAGCGGATCCGCGCGGTGGAGGACGATCCGGCGGCTGTACGCTCGATCGGGATCGAGTACGCGACGGAGCTGTGTGCCCGGTTGATGGCCGAGGAGACTCCGGGGCTGCACTTCATTACCCTGAACCACTCCACGGCCACCTTGGAAATCTACGAGAACCTGGGACTGCACCAGCGGTCCTGACGGCCCGCCGGTCGCGGCGGCCGGACTGGAGGGGCGATTCATGGGCTGGACGGTCCTCTACATCGCGTTCGGCGTCGTCGGGCTGTGGCTGCTCGGCGAAGTGCTGTTTCAGTACAAGGCCCGACTGCGATGGCGGCTGCTCGCGTTCACCGGCTTCCTCGGGGTGGTGGCCGGCGTCGCCATCCCGTCCGTGGCCGTCATCGCCGTCGGCGCCGTGGCGTTCGCGATCGGCCAGGTCTACGTCACGCTGTCGTTCCGGCGCGGCTTCTCGGCGGGCTGGGCGCTGCGGCGCAAGGGCCGGGACGAGGCCGGGCCGGCCGCTTCCGGTTCCCGTTCCGCCTCTCGTTCCGGCTCCCGCGGCGGGCGCCGGCGCGGCCGGCCCGAGCGCGGCGCGGCCGCGGCCCCGGCCGCTTCCGACGCGCCTCCCGCCCCCGGCACCCCGGGCGCCGGCCGCAAGCGGCTGACGGCGGCGGAGGCGGGGGCGGCGACGACCATGATGCCGACGGTGCCTCAGCAGCCGACCGACGAGCACGCGGTGCCCGGCCCGGCGGGGCCGGGGCCCCTGGCGGCGGGGCCCGGTGACACGGCGGCGTTCCCGGCCGTCGGGGACGCGGCTTCCGTGTTCGGCGGCGGCGGTTACGACTACGGCCAGGGTCAGGAGCAGTACCCGGCGTACTCCGATCCGTACATCGGGGCCGGGGCCGGCGTGCAGCCGACGCCGGGGTACGAGCAACCGTATGACGCGTATGGGCAGCACGGTGCTTATCCGCAGCAGTACGGCCAGCAGCAGGGTCAGCAGTACGGGCAGTACGGGCAGTACGACATGGACACCCCGCCGGGTGGGGTGTGGGTGCCGCAGCAGCGGCAGGGCGACGGCGACGGGCAGGCGCCGCCGCCGCCGACTCCGCCGCAGGGGTACGGGTATTGAGCTCGCCCCGGTCCCTCCCTTTCGCCGTTTCCTGGGGCTGCGCCCCAGACCCCGCTTTCGCGGCTTCGCCGCTCGTCCTCAAACGCCGGACGGGCTGATAGTGCCCGCGCAGGCACGATTCAGCCCGTCCGGCGTTTGAGGACAGCGCGCGCAGCGCGCTTCGGGGGTGCGGGGGCTTGCCCCCGCAAGAAACGGTGAAAGGGCGGGACCGGGGCACACCTCACTGTGAACCCCTGAACCCTTCCCCCTCCACGATCAGCCCCGCCACCAACGCCCCCGACATCCCCGAGTGCGCCAGCCCGCCCCCCGGATGGGCAAACCCACCCACCCGGAACAACCCGGGCAACTCCCCACTGTTCGCCGGGAACAGGAAAGCACCGCCACCCCCACTCAACGCGGGCGCAGGCACACCCCCGCCCGGAGCCCCCGTAACCGCCGCCGTATCCACCGGCGTCCGCACCTCCCGCCACAGCACCCGATCCGCCAGCCCGGGAACGGCCGCCTCGGCGGCCAGGAGCATCCGGTCGGCGAACGCGGCGACGCCCCCCGCATCCCTCCAGTCCACACGGCCCTGCGGAGCGACCGTCGCGGTCAGCGTGACCGCCTCGTGCCCGTCGTCGGGCCGGACGGCCGGATCGTCGGGCCGGAGGACGGTGACGGTCGGCACGTAACCGAGGTCGGGGCCCGCCGCGTCGAAGACGCCCGCCAACTCCCGCTCACGCGACGGCGCGTGGACGACCGTGCGGTGCGCCACCCCCGCCGGCCGGCCCCCGCGCAGGGCGAGGAGGACGGTGAACCGGCCGGGGGACAGGGGCGCCGAAGCCGGGTCCGGAGCGCCCGTGACGACGAACGCCGCCTCCTCGACCATCCCGTCCGCGAGCCGGACGCCCGCCGCGCGACCGTCCTTCTCGACCACCCCGGCCACCTCGGCGCCGAACCGGAACTCCACCCGCCGGGCCACGCACCGCCGGTGCAGCGCGTCGGCGAGGCCGCGCAGCCCGCCGGCCACGTACCAGCTGCCGAAGGTCTGCTCCAGGTAGGGAAGGACGGTCGCGCTCGCCGGCGCGGTGCGCGGGTCGAGGCCGTGGGCCAGCGCGTGGCTCTCCAGCAGGGCGGCGAGCCGGGGATCGCGCAGCTCCCGGCCGGCGACGGCCGCCAGGGTGGCCGGCGCGCTCCGCCGGAAGAAGCCGCGCCGCGCCGGGTACGCGTCGCGGGCCAGGGCCGCCCGCTCCGCCGGGTCCGTGCTCAGCGGCTCCTCCAGCAGCGGGCGCCGCGTCGCGTCCCACGCCTCCCGGGCCCGGTTGACCAGCTCGCTCCAGCGCTCGCCCGCGCCCGCGCCCACCGCCTCGTCCAGTGCCCGGACGACGCCGGCGCGCGAGGCGTTGGGCAGCGCGAACGCCGTCCCGTCGGCGAAGAGGTGGGCGCTCGCCGGGTCCACCTGGGTGAGGCCGACGCTCTGCTCCAGGGACTCCTTGCCGGTCTTGACGAAGAGGTCGCGGTAGACGGCCGGCAGGTGCAGCAGCTGCGGTCCCGTGTCGAAGACGAAGCCGTCCCGCGCGTACCGCCCGACGCCTCCGCCGTACGTCTCGCCGCGCTCGTACACCGTCACCGAGTGGCCGGCGACGGCCAGCCGGGCGGCAGCCGCCATGGCGCCCATGCCGGCGCCGATCACCGCAATTCGTGCCATGCGGCCGACCCTATCCGGAACCGGAAACGCCGCCGGGGCCCGCCTCGTCCTACGCCGGCGCCTCCGCCGTACGCCCCTCCCGCCGTGCCGCCTTCCGTTCCTTGCGCCGCTGCCGGAACGCCCGTACCCGGCGCCACAGGACCACCACCGTCCCGATCCCCAGGACCAGCAGCGTCCCGGCGATGCCCGCCGCGACGGCCGGGTGGAACAGGGCGAAGACCACGAGGGCGGCGACGCCCAGGTCCTCCGCGGCGCTCAGCAGGATGTTGCTCAGCGGCTCCGGCGAGGTGTTGACCGCCATCCGCGTGCTCATCTTCACCAGGTGCATCACCAGCGCCGTCGTCCCGCCCACGGCCCCGTAGGCCACCTCCGAGAGCGAGCCGCCGCTCTGCCCGGCCAGCAGCGCCCCGACCATCGCCCCGCAGGCGGGCCGGACCAGCGTGTGGACGGCGTCCCACACCGTGTCCACGTACGGGACCTTGTCGGCGACGGCCTCGCAGAGGAACAGCACACCGGCGACGATCAGCACCTCGGGGCGCTGCAGTGCCTCGGGCACCTCGCCGCCGACGCCGGCCCTGCCGAACAGGCCGAGCAGCAGGACCACCGCGTAGGCGTTGATCCCGCTCGCCCAGCCGCTGGTGAACACCATGGGGAGTACGGACATGGGGACGATCGTAGGCGGACGTACTCAGCCCGCCGGACGCCTCCGGACGCCGCCGGTTGAGTACGGGCTGAGTAGCGGCACGGATGAGCCCCCGGTCCGGCGGGCGGAAGAGTGGGGCCGTGGGGGAGCGCGGCGCCCGCACCGCCGGCACGGGGCGGCGGAACGGGCGCCGCGCGCGGGACCGCGCTCCTCACCCGCCGGCTAGCAGGCGTGCCCGCCCACGCGCCCCTGCAGCAGCCGCGACAGCGCCGCGTGCACGTCTTCCACCGACCGCTCCGGCTGGAACGACTGCCAGTCCAGCGCGGCCACGAGCACCATCCCGAACAGCGCCGACGCCGTCAGCGGAACGTCGATCTCCGGGCTCAGCTCGCCCTCGGCGACGGCCTCCGCCAGCACCCCCTCGATCACGGCGATCGCCTTCTGCCGCACCTGCATCAGCGTCGACTGCCAAGCCCGGTTGGTGCGCCACAGCTCCGCGACGTACAGCTGCATCAGCGCCGGGTAGCGGGCGATGAAGTCCAGGCCCGCGCGCACCATCGCGTCGAGGGCGTCCACCCGGCCGCCGCCGCGGGCCGCCGTGTCGTCGGCGGCCTGCCGCAGGGAGACGGTCAGCAGCTCGATGCCGTCCCGCAGGAGCTCCTCGAAGAGGACCGTCTTGCTCGCGAAGTTGTAGTAGACGGTGCCCTTGGCCACTCCGGCGCGTTCGGCGATCTCGTCGACGGTGGTGGAGGAGAAGCCCTGTTCGGCGATGAGGGTGACGGCCGCCTCGAAGAGGCGGCGCCGGGTTCTGCCGCGGCGCGTACTGCTGCTGTCCATGCCGGTGATTCTCCCTGTACGCACCGTGTCCTCCGGTACGGGCCCCACGGGTCCCACGGGCCTCACAGGCTCAGCTCCGGGTGCAGGTCCCGTACCGTCCACACCTGCCGGCGCCGGGCCGTCCACGCGGTGAGCGCCAAGGCGCCCGCGGCGAACGCGGCCAGCACCGCGCAGGCCCGCCACACGGCCGCCGGATCGCCGCCGGTGATGAGGTGGCGCAGCCCGTCGACCACGTAGCTCATGGGCAGGAAGGGGTGCAGGGCGTTGAAGAAGCCGGGGCTGGTCTGCACCGGATAGGTGCCGCCCGCCGACGTCAGCTGGAGCATCAGCAGCATCAGGACGAGGATCCGGCCGGCCGGGCCGAAGCGGGCGTTGAGCCACTGCACGATCGCGGCGAACGACGCCGCCACCAGGCACAGGAAGCCGATCGTGCCCGCCGCGCGGGCCAGGTGCAGGCCCAGCCCCCAGCAGAGGACGGCCAGCAGCGCGCCGGCCTGGAGCACCCCGACCGCGACGACCGGCAGCCAGCCCGCGAGGGCGGTCCGCCAGGCGGGGGCACCGGCGGCCAGGGCGCGCCGGTTGAGCGGCGGGAACAGCATGTAGGCCACCATCGCGCCGACCCAGAGGGAGAGCGGGATGAAGTACGGGGCGAAGCCGGTGCCGTAGTTGGGCGCCTTGTGGGTGGCGCGGGAGGCGAGTCCGACCGGGTCGGCCATGACCCCGGTGCGGGCGTCGCGCTCGTCCTTGCCGTAGTCGGGGATCTTCTTGACGCCGTCGTGCAGCCCGCCGGCCAGCTTCGACGAGCCGTCGGAGAGCTTGACCATGCCGCCCTGGAGCTTGTCGGCGCCGTCGCGCAGCTTCCCGAGCCCGTCGTCGAGGCCGGCGGCGCCCGTCCGCGCGGTGCCGAGGCCGTCGCGCAGCTTCCCGGCGCCGCCGTGCAGCTTCTCCGCGCCGTCCGCGACGCGGTGGGCGCCGGAGTCGAGGGTGTTGACGTCCCGGACGGCCGCGTCGATCTCGGCCGCCAGCGTGGGTGCCTTGTCGCGCAGCTTCTCGGCGCCGGAGCGGAGGGCGTCCAGTTTGGCCGGGAACGCGTCGAGTTCGCCGTTCCGGTTCTGCACGAGGGTGTCGAGCTCGCGGGCGCCCAGGGCGGACTGCCGGGCGGCGAACAGCGCCTTGCGCAGCTTCGGGCAGAACGCCGGGGGCTCGGCGGCCCGTTCGCAGAGCTCGGCGTACGAGTCGCCGAGCACCTCGGCGCCGGCCGCGCTGCCCCGGGCGAGCCTGGCGGTGGTGGCGGCGGACGGCAGGTCGTCCAGGTGCCGGCGGAGCGTCCGCGCCTCGGCGGCCACCTTGCGGGCGTCCTCGCCGATCTCGCGGGCGTGCTCCTTCACATAGCGGGCGTCCGGGCTCGTCGCCGCGCCGTTGACCCGGTCGGCGAGCTTGCGGGTGCCGGCGGCCACCTTGCCCGCGCCGTCGGCGAGTTGCCCGGAGGCGTCGTCCAGCTTCCCGGCGCCGCCGTACAGTTCGCCGACGCCCTTCCGCAGCCGCCCGCTGCCCTCCGCGGCCTTGGCCAGGCCGTCCTTGAGGTCGCCGGCGCCCTTGCGGGCGGTGCCGATGCCGTCGCCCAGTCTGTCCGCGCCCTCGGCGGCCTCCTGGGTCTTCCCGTGCAGGGTGGAGAACGAGACGAAGATCCGGTCGTAGAAGGTCCGGGACGCCTTGCGCGAGGCGGCGGCCCGGACCTCGGAGAAGACCGTGCGGGAGATGGATCCGACGATGTAGTTGTTGGCGTCGTTCGTCCGGACCTGGAGCGCTCCGGTCTCCGGGGAGTCGCCCGCGCTGGAGGCGACCCGGCGGCTGAAGTCGGCGGGGATGGTGAGCGACAGGTAGTACGTGCCGTCCTCCAGGCCCTTCCGGGCCTCGGCGGCACCGGTCTCCCGCCACCGGAACGTCTTGCTGTCGCGCAGGCCGTCGACGATGGAGTCGCCGGCGGTGAGCCGCTTGCCGTCCACGGTGGCGCCCCGGTCGGCGTTCACCAGCGCCACGGGCACCTTGTCGAGCCGCCCGTAGGGGTCCCAGAACGACCAGAGGTACAGGGCTCCGTAGAGCAGCGGCAGGAGCAGCAGCGCGACGAGCGCGGCGCGCGGCAGGGCACCTCTGCCGAACTTCCTGAGCTCAAGCGCGGCCAGCCTCGGCGAACGCATCCGCCGTCTCCTTCCCGTGGGTGGTGACGACGGCGTCGGCGTCCTCGGGCGCCTCGCCGCAGACGGCGAGCACGGTGGGGCCGGACGCCGCGACGGACCGCAGCAGCGCCCAGGCGTCCGCGCGTCCGGCGGGGTCCAGCTTGAGATCGGCGTCGTCGACGGCGATCAGGCGCGGGCCGCCGATCAGGGCCAGGGCCAGGGACAGCCGCAGCGACTCCGGCCGGTCCAGGTCGCGGGCGAGGGTGCGGGGGCCGGCGGGCAGCGCGTCCACGTCGAGGCCGACGGCCGCCAGGGCGGCGTCGGCGCGCCCGGCCGCCTTCGCCCGGCGCTCGGCCAGTGGGCGCAGCAGCATCCGTTCCCGTACGTGCTCCGCGACGCTCAGCGCGCCCTCCGGCTCGCAGACGCCGGCGACCTGGGCGAGCGCCGAGATCCGGCGGACCGCGGTCATCCGGCGGGGCAGCGGCAGGCCGCCGACCTCGGCCGTTCCCGCGGTGGGGCGCATTCTTCCGGTGAGGGTGAGCAGAAGGCAGGTACGGCCCGAGCCGGACGGGCCTTCGACGGCGACGAGGTCGCCGGGGGCGGCGGTGACGTCCACGGCGCGGAACGTCCAGCCGCGGGGCCCGGCGACGCCGAGTCCGCGGGCCGTGACGGCGGCCCCGAGCGAGGTGCGGTCCATGCGACGGCCTCCAGGTGACGTGGCGGTGGTGCGGCTTCCGTGAGCGTCCTGCACTTGCACTGACCAGTCAGTGCAAAAAGTATGGCGCACCCCTCCTCTGCCCCGTCGCCGGGGTCGCATGCCCAAAGTCCTTGCAGGTCAGGGCGATTGTCAGTGGGGTGCAGGACGATAAGGGCAGACGGTGGTACGGGCGACCGGCCCGCGCCGCCCCGACGAAGGAGGTTCGTCATGGCCCGCAGCAGGAGCGACGTCCGCCTTGCCCCGGGCACGGGCGTGTGGGACGTGCCCCCGCCCGCCCGCGCCACCGCCCCGCCCGCCGCCACCGAACTCCTCGCGCAGGCCCGGCAGGCCCTGGTGGAGGCCGCCGCCCTCGACGCCCCGCACGAGCGGTTCGCCACCGCCCACCTCGCCGCGCTGCGCACCGCCGCCGCCGTGCTCGCCGCGCGCGGCCGGCCGGAGACCACGGGCCGCCGGCGGCACCGGATCCGCAGCGCCTGGGAGATCCTCCCCGAGGTGGTGCCCGAACTCGCCGAGTGGAGCGCCCTGTTCGCCGCCGGCGCCGCCCGCCGGGCGCGGGCCGAGGCCGGCATAGCGTCGGCGGCGGACGAGCGGGAGGCCGACGAGCTGCTGCGCGCGGCGGCGATGTTCCTGCGGCTCGTCGAACGGGGGCTGGTCCTCCAGCCCCGGCTCCCCGCACAACCGGCCCCCGGCCGCGGCAGGGTGGGGTGACCGGCGGGTGACCGGGCCCGCCGCGGCCCGCGGGGGAGCGGAGTGCGGGCGGCCGGGACCCGGCCCATTAGGCTGGGGGCGCCGACGACCGTCATCCGCCACCGCCGCACCGGCGGTGCCGCCACCCGCGCCGAGGAGCCACCCGCCGTGTCCGAGCTTTCCCTGGGTGGGGAGACCCCATCGCGCCCCCGCGCGTCCCTGCGTACCGCCGTGGTCTGGGAGGTCCTCCGGGACGCCCTCGACCGGCGGGCTGCGGCCGGTCAGAGTGCCGGTCAGAGTGCCGGTGGGGGTGCCGGTGCCGGCCTGGAGGTCCTGGACGCGGGCGGCGGCAGCGGCCAGTTCGCCGTCGAGGTGGCCCGCCTCGGACACCGGGTCACCGTCGTCGACCCCAGCCCCAACGCGCTGTTCGCGCTGGAGCGCCGGGCCGCCGAGGCCGGCGTCGCCGACCGGGTGCGCGGTGTCCAGGGCGACACCCAGGGCCTGTTCGACGTGGTCGGCCGCGGCGCGTACGACGCCGTCCTCTGCCACGGCGTCCTGGAGTACGTGGACGACCCCGCCGAGGGCCTGCGGGCCGTCGCCGCCGCCCTGCGCCCCTCCGGCGTGCTCAGTCTGCTCGCCGCCGGCCTCGGCGGCGCGGTCCTCGCCCGCGCCCTCGCCGGCCACTTCACCGAGGCCCGGCAGGCCCTCACCGACCCCGCCGGGCACTGGGGAGCCGGCGACCCGGTGCCGCGCCGCTTCACCGCCGACCAGCTCTCGGAGCTGGTCACCGGCGCCGGCCTGGACGTCACCGCCGTGCACGGCGTCCGCGTCTTCGCCGACCTCGTCCCCGGCGTCCTCGTGGACGCCCAGCCCGGCGCCCGGGACGCCCTGGCCCGGCTGGAAGCCGAGGCGGCGGCGCTCCCCGCCTTCCACGCGGTGGCCACCCAGCTCCACGTCCTGGCCGAACGGGTCTGAACCGGGCCCGCACGGGCCCGCCCGATCAGCCCGTTCGCCCCGTATGATCGGTAGACACGGTCCGGCATGACGGGTCGGCGGGCAGGGAATGAACGTCCCGACGTCATCACCACAACACCGACCGCCACACCGGGTCCGGTGGGCGAATTGGCGCAGAGGGGCGGGTTTCATGGGGGCGATTCCCTGCCTATCCTGAAAGGGTCGCACCCCGGTCGCCCCCCGCGACCGACGAGTAGGAGGACTCCGTGCCGCTCTCGGAGCACGAGCAGCGCATGCTCGAGCAGATGGAGCGAGCGCTGTACGCCGAAGATCCCAAGTTCGCCACAGCGCTCGAAGGCAGCGGCCTGCGCACGTACACCCGGCGACGGGTCTACCAGGCGATCGCGGGCTTCCTGGTGGGCATCGCGCTCCTCATGGCCGGAATGGTCGCCCAGTGGATCTGGATCAGCGTGGTGGGGTTCCTCGTCATGCTGGGGTGTGCGGTGCTGGTGGTGACGGGGTGGCGCAAGGCGCCACGTCCCGGTTCCGCGCCCGGCGCAGGGCCCCTGGGCGGCGGCCTGGCCGCACGCCGGCAGATGCGGCAGCGCCGCTCGATGATGGACCGGATCGAACAGCGCTGGCAGCGGCGGCGCGACGAGCAGGGGCGCTGACGCGCCGTGCTTCCGGGGCGGGACGGGGTGTATGCCCCGGTCCCGCCCTTTCGCCGTTTCCTGGGGCTGCGCCCCAGACCCCCCCCCCCCCTTTTTCGCGGCTTCGCCGCTCGTCCTCAAACGCCGGACGGGCTGATATAGCCCGTCCGGCGTTTGAGGACAACCGCGCGGAGCGCGGTTTCGGGAGTGCGGGGGCGCAGCCCCCGCAAGAAACGGTGAAAGGGCGGGACCGGGGCACCTACCGCCGCAGGCGAAGCCCCCGCAGGGAGCGTCCCAGCGACGCCGGCGCGAAGAACGCCCGCAGCCGAGCGGCCCGGCCGGCCGCCGAGCGCAGCCCGGCCCGCACCAGGGCCACCTCACCCGAAGGCACATCGGCCGGCGCAGGCCGTGGAGCGTAGAGCGCCAGCTCCACCGCGTCGGCCACCCGCCCCGCCGCGGAGGCGGCATCAGCCTCCAGCGAGCCCTCCCGCACGAGACGCTCCACCGCCCCCCGCGGCGTCCGCGCCGCATCCGGCGGGATCCCGTAGTCCCAGGCCGTGTCCAGCAGCTCCCGCCAGGCCGCCAGGGTGCGGCCCGCCGCCTCCTCCGGAGTCCGCGGTTCCGGACCGCCGAGCCGCCGGGCCCGGATGCGGGTGCGCAGCAGCGGGGGAGCGGCCAGCAGGAGGAGCACCAGCAGGGCGCCCGCGGCGGCCACCGGGACGACCGGGATGCCGGAGTCCGAGTCCGGCGGGTCGGCGGAGAGCGCCGGGGAGCGCTTCCCCGACGGGTCGGGGCACTCCCCGCGCGACGGCCGCCCGGAGCGGCAGTCCGCGCCCGCCGTCGGCGCCGGCCGGGGCGCGGCGGAGTGGTCCGGGGTGGGCACGGGGGCGCCCGGCGAGGCCCCGGGGGCGGGCTGCTCGACGGTGTACACCGGGCGGCTGCCGCGGCTGGGCGTCGGCTCGAAGCGGGTCCAGCCCGCGCCCTCGAAGTACAGCTCCGGCCAGGCGTGGGCGTCCTTGGAGCCGACGGACATGGAGCCGTCCTCCTGCCGGTCGCCCGCGGTGAAGCCGACCGCGACCCGCGCCGGGATGCCCAGCGTCCGCGCCATCGCCGCCATCGAGAAGGAGAAGTGGACGCAGAAGCCCCGCTTCTCCTCCAGGAACCGCGCGACGGCCTCGTCGTCGCCGCCCGTCCGCACGTCGGTGTCGTAGGTGAAGCCGCCGCCGACCGCGAACCACTCCTGGAGCCGTACCGCCCGCTCGTAGTCGCTGCGCGCGCCCTCGGTGACCTGCCGCGCCCGCTCCTCGACCACCGGGGGGAGCGTCGACGGCACCTTGGTGTACTCGCGGTGCAGCGCCTCGGGCGGCCGGGGCGCGTTGGTGAGCTGCTCGGCCGTCGGCTGGGGGGCCAGGGTCGACACCTGGTAGCGCAGCCCGCGGGTGGTCTGCCCGTGGTCGCCGACCAGGGTCCGGCCCTCCGGCTCGTACCGCCACTGGCCGCCGACGCGTACCGAGTCCGCCGGGTAGGGCAGCGGCAGGTAGTCCTGCCCGTAGCCGTCGGCGGCCACGACGGAGGTGTTCACCCGGACCGTGCGCACGTCGGGGGAGAGGCCCTGGGGCGTGGGCAGCCGGTCCGGGACGTCGGTGACGCGCCGTTCCGAGGTGCGCCAGGTGGCGCCGTCGAACCGGTCGAGCGCGACGATCCGCAGATACAGGTCCTGCGGCGCCTCGGAGGAGGTGCGGTAGCGCAGGAGTTCGCGGTTCTCCCGCTGGTTGAGGCTGTCCCGCAGCGAGACCAGCGGGTTGACCGCGGAGATCGTGCCGCCCTCGCGTTCCTGCCCTGAGTCCCGGCCGCGCGGCGTCAGCAGGCCGCCGCCGATCGCGGGCAGCACCGCCGGGACGGCCACGGCCACCCCCAGCGCGAGCGCGCCGATCCGGCGGCCGGTGCGGCCGGGGGCGAACGCGCTCCCGAACGCGCCCGCGAGCGCACCCCCGACCGGGCCTCCCTGCGCGGGCTCCGGGGCTCCGGCCTGGCCGGCGAACCCCCGGCGGGCCAGGCGCTCCCGGCTCTCCGCGAGGAGCAGCAGCAGATAGCCGCCCGCGCCCGCCAGGAACCACAGCCAGTCCCCGCCGCCCTGGGCCAGCCCGGCCCCGACGGAGTACAGCGCCAGCAGCGGCAGCCCGGCGGTCGCCGCGCTCCGGCAGGCGACCGCCAGCAGGTCCACGACCAAGCCGATCACCAGCACGCCGCCGACCAGCATCAACCGGATGCCCGCTGACGCGGGCGCCGGTATCGCGTACCGCCCGATGTCGTCCGCGCCCTGGTTCAGCAGCCGGGAGAACTCCGCGAACGCCTCCGGGCCCGGCAGCAGCCCGGCGACGGCGTGGCCGCGGGCGAAGACCAGGGTGAGCAGCAGCAGCCCGGTGAGCGCCTCCGCGACGGTCGCGAGCGGCCGGGCCGCCACGAACCGCCGGACCGCCACCCCGGCCGCGGCCTGCACCGCGAGCAGCGCCGCCGCCTGGACGAGCCAGCCGGCGCCGTCCACCAGCGGCACCATCGCGCAGGCGGCCCCGACCGTGGCCACCACGGCGCACAGAGCGGCCCGTATACCGCCACTCATACCCGACCTCCCCGTTCCCGCCCGTACGCCCGGTGCCATCCGGCCCCGGCCGTGCCCGCCCGGCCCCGCTCCCGTCCGTACGACCCGGGCCGGTCCGTCTCCGACGGCCCCCGCACCGCCCCGGCCCGTCCGCGAGCGCCGTCCGCCGGGCCGGGCACCGTCCGTGCCGCGCACCGGCGGGGGACGGGCGTGGGGCCCGTCCCGTCGGCGTGGTGTCCCGCGTCACGCCGCGCCCGGGGGCGTCCGGGAGCGCCGTCCGTCGTGCCGGGCAGTGGCCGCGCCGCGCACCGGCACGGTGCGGGCGCCCCGTCCGTATGGCAGCCTGTGCCGCGCCGCGCCCCGGGGCGTCCGGGGCCGCCGATCGCGTACCGCGTACCGTCCGCCGCGCCGGGCACCGTCCGTGCCCCGCACCGGCAAGAGCCGGCCGCCGGGCCCGTCCCGTCCGCCCGGCGTCCCGCGCCGCGCCGGGTCGCCCCGGGCGTCACCGTGTCCCACACCGCGTTCACGCCCATCCCCCCGGCCCCCCGTACCCGGGAGTGCCCATCGCGCTGCCGCCCCGTCCCGCCGGTGTCCCCGCGAGCTGCCACAGGGCCGGGAACGGGAGATGCGGGGTCATGGCGAGGGCCGTCCAGCCGGCGGCGTGGAGGGTGTGGAGCGGGACGAAGGCGTTCGGGTGGCCCAGGTGGGCGCCCGGCCAGGCGACCGGGTCGAGGAGGAACGCGAACGCCGTGGTGCCGCGCCGCCGCAGGCCGGCGACGCGCGTGGCCTCCTGCGGGCTCAGCCCGCCGAGGAACGCCACGAGCAGCCCCCCGGTGTCGCCGCGCAGCGCCTCCTGGGCGGCGGACAGCCCGACGGCCTCCGAGTGGTCGACGACCGCGAGCGCGTCGAGCAGCGTCCCGGCCGCGTCCGCCGGGTCGAGGGCCCCGCCGGCCCGTCCGCCGACGCCGTCGGGGCCGGAGAGCCAGGCGCCGGTGTCGGTCAGCAGCCGTACGGTGAAGCCCAGTTGGAGCAGGTGGACGGCGACGGACGCGGCCGCCGCCACCGCCCGTTCGAACGGCGCGCCCGGCCCGGCCCCGGCGAAGGCGACGCCCCGGGTGTCGAGCAGCACCGTGGCCTGGGCCCGCCGCTGCTGCTCCTCCCGGCGGACCATGAGCTCGCCGGTCCTGGCGGTGGCCCGCCAGTGGATCCGGCGCACGTCGTCGCCGTGCCGGTAGGCGCGCGGAATGATGTCGTCGTCGCCCGCGAGGGCGAGCGTGCGCAGGCTGCCGTCGCCGCGCCCGGCCGCGTCGCCGGACATCCGCAGCGGCGGCAGCGGCTCGCAGTAGGGGACGGCCGTGAGCATCGCGTGGGTGCCGAAGCCGCGGCTGACCTCGCACATGCCGAACGGGTCGGTCAGCCGCAGCCGCAGCGGCCCCAGCGGGTAGCGGCCGCGCAGGTCGGCCCGGACCCGGTAGGCCACCTCGCGGTGACCGCCCGGCCGCATCCGGTCCAGGGTGAACCGCGGGTGCGGACCGAGCACCCAGGGCACCTGGTCCTCGACCAGCAGCACGCCGGTGGGGACGCGGGAGACGTTGGCGACGCGCAGCCGCACCTGCGCCTCCTGCCCGGCGGTCACCCGGGCGGGGGAGAGGACGCGGTCGCCGGTGATCCGGTGCCGGGTGCGGTGCAGCACCAGGACGCACACCACCGGCAGGACGGCCAGCAGCAGCCCCACCCGCAGCAGGCCCTCCTGGCCCAGGACGTAGGAGCAGACGACGGCGGCGGCCCCGGCGGCCAGGAAGGACCGGCCGCGCGTGGTCAGCCCCCCGAACGCCGCCCGCAGTCCGCCGTCGCCGTCGGCGGCCGGCTCGCCCGGGGGGTACGGGTGGTCCGTCACGGCCGTCGCGCCTCCGGGGGCCGCGGCGCGGCCTGCTCCGGGACGGGGACGGGGGTGAGCCGCAGGATGTCCAGGACGATCTGCTCCGGGGCGCGCCGGCTCAGCTGCGCCTGCGCGGTCGGCAGCAGCCGGTGCGCCAGCACCGCGACGGCCACCGCCCGGACGTCGTCGGGCAGCGTGTAGTCGCGGCCGGCCAGCGCCGCCGTGGCCTTCGCGGCGCGCAGCAGGTGCAGGGTGCCGCGCGGCGACGCGCCGAGCCGCAGCTCGGGGTGGTGCCGGGTGCCGTTGACCAGGTCGACCGCGTACCGCCGCACCGACTCGGCGACGTGCACGGCCCGGACGGCCTCGACCAGCTTGACGATGTCGTGGGCGTGCGCGGCCGGCTGGAGGTCGTCCAGCGGGGAGGTGCCGCCGTGCAGGTCCAGCATCCGCAGTTCCGCCTCCGGGCTGGGGTAGCCCATGGAGACCCGGGCCATGAACCGGTCGCGCTGCGCCTCCGGCAGCGGGTAGGTGCCCTCCATCTCGACCGGGTTCTGGGTGGCCACCACCATGAAGGGGCTGGGCAGTTCGTGGGTCCGGCCGTCGGCCGTGACCTGGCGTTCCTCCATCGACTCCAGCAGCGCCGACTGGGTCTTCGGGGAGGCGCGGTTGATCTCGTCGCCGATGACGATCTGCGCGAAGATCGCCCCGGGTCTGAACTCGAACTCCCGCCGCTCCTGGTCGAAGACGCTGACGCCGGTGATGTCGGACGGCAGCAGGTCCGGCGTGAACTGGATGCGCCGCACCGAGCAGTCGATCGAGCGGGCCAGCGCCTTGGCGAGCATGGTCTTGCCCACCCCCGGCACGTCCTCGATGAGCAGGTGGCCCTCGGCCAGCAGCACGGTCAGCGCGGTCCTGACGACCTCCGGCTTGCCCTCGATCACGGCCTCGACGGAGGCGCGCACCCGCTCCGCCGTACTCGTCAGATCGCTCAGGCCCGCTCGTTCGTCAAAGGTCGTCACCCCGGCCCTCCTCGGCCCGTCCACACGTTCACGGGATCCCGCCCCCCACCGGGAACGGCCCCTCCCCAACCCCGCCGGCGCCCCGCCCGCGCGAGGCGGGCGGGACGGCGGTTCCTTTACGCATTCTCACCGCCCGCGCGGCACGACGGCAGCGCGGGCGGGCCCTTCGGTGCGGTTCAGGGCCGCGGGTCGATCTCCCGCAGCAGCCCGGTGGCCACGTCGAAGACGAACCCGCGGACGTCGTCCTTGTGCAGCAGGAACGGGGAGGTGCGCACCCGCTGCATGGACTGCCGGACGTCCTGGTCCAGGTCGCGGAACGCCTCCACCGCCCACGGCGGCCGCTGTCCGACCTCCTCCTCGATCTCGTGCCGGAAGTCCTCCGTCAGGTTCAGCAGGCCGCAGCCCGTGTGGTGGATGAGGACCACCGAACGGGTACCCAGGGCGCGCTGGCTGATGGTCAGGGACCGGATGATGTCGTCGGTGACGACACCGCCGGCGTTGCGGATGGTGTGGCAGTCGCCGAGCTCCAGGCCGAGCGCGGCGTGCAGGTCGATGCGGGCGTCCATGCAGGCGACGACCGCGACCTTGAGGACCGGCCGGGCGTCCATGCCCGGATCGGTGAACTCGGCTGCGTAGCGCGCGTTGGCCGCCACGAGACGGTCCGTGACCGTGGAGTGGCCGCCGTCGGCGCCGGAGGTGCTGGGGGGCGGAGACGCGGATATCGACATGTGCACGAAGGTAGTCGGCTACCGGCCCGTCGGCCCCCCGAAGAGGCGGGCAAACGCCGTCAACGCGGCCATCTGTGAGGCAAGCCACAGCCCGGAGGGGCGTGCGGCCGTCCGGGTGAGCCCGCCGCCGCGGCCCGTCCTCCGGCGCGCTGGCCGGTTGATTGACCGGGGGGACGAGTGGACTAAAGTGGCGCGAAGTGGGAGGCGAGCCGCTCCCCCGAACCGCCGGAACCCAGCGACCCAGCCGTACCAGGAAATCCGGAAACCCGCCACGTGCGCGATGTGTCCGTACCCCTCGGCCCCTTCCCGCTCCCCGGCCGTCCCGCGCCGCCCGCCGGCGCCGGGCCGGGCGGCGCACCCCCTTCGAGCGGGCGGGGACCCGGCGGTGCGTGCGCCCCGCGCCGTACCGCACTCCCAGAAGGGCGCATGAGCAGCAACGCGCGTCACGTCCCCGTCATGCTCCAGCGCTGCCTGGACATGCTCGCCCCCGCCCTCACGGAGCCCGGTGCCGTCGTCGTCGACTGCACGCTGGGCGCCGGGGGGCACAGCGAGGCGCTGCTCACCGCCTTCCCGGAGGCCCGGCTCGTCGCCCTCGACCGCGACCCCACCGCCCTCGCCCTGGCCGGCGGCCGGCTGGCCCCCTTCGGCGACCGCGCCACCCTCGTCCAGGCCGTCTACCACGAGCTCCCCGAGGTGCTGGAGCGGCTGGGCATCCCGCGCGTCCAGGGCGTCCTGTTCGACCTCGGCGTCTCGTCCATGCAGCTCGACGAGGCCGACCGCGGCTTCGCCTACGCGCAGGACGCGCCGCTCGACATGCGCATGGACCAGACGAAGGGCATCAGCGCCGCCGAGGTCCTCAACACCTACCCGCCCGGCGAACTCGTCCGCATCCTGCGGGCGTACGGCGAGGAGAAGCAGGCCCGGCGGATCGTCGAGGCGGTCGTCCGGGAGCGCGAGAAGGAGCCCTTCACCCGCAGCGCCCGGCTCGTCGAGCTGATCCGGGACGCGCTGCCGCAGGCCGCCAAGCGCACCGGCGGCAACCCGGCGAAGCGCACCTTCCAGGCGCTGCGCATCGAGGTCAACGGCGAACTGGCCAGCGTCGAACGGGCCATTCCGGCCGCCGTCAAGGCGCTCGCGGTGGGCGGCCGGATCGCGGTGCTGTCCTACCAGTCGCTGGAGGACCGCATCGTCAAGCAGGTCTTCGCGGCCGGCGCCGCCACCACCGCGCCCCCCGGCCTGCCCGTCGTCCCCGAGCGCTACCAGCCGCGGCTGAAGCTGCTCACCCGCGGCGCCGAACTGCCCACCGAGGAGGAGGTCGCCGAGAACCGGCGGGCCGCCCCCGCCCGGCTGCGCGGAGCGGAGCGCGTCCGCGAGGACGTGACGGACGCGCCATGACGGCCACCGCGCGCACCCGGGGCACCGCCGGCGGGAGCCGGCTCGGCCGGCTGCTGCCGGTCGGGACCGGCGGCGCGCGGCGCACCCCCTTCGTGCTGCTGGTCGTGGTGCTGCTCGGCTCCGGGCTGATCGGCCTGCTGCTGCTCAACTCGGCGCTCAACCAGGGCTCGTTCGAGCTCAGCAGGCTCCAGCGGAAGACCACCGAGCTGACCGACCGGCAGCAGGCCCTCCAGCAGGAGGTCGACCAGCTCGCCGCCCCCGACGCGCTGGAGCGCCGGGCCCGGGAGCTGGGCATGGTCCCCGGCGGCAGTCCCGCCTTCCTCAACCCCGACGGGACGGTCAGTGGCGTGCCCGCCCCCGCGCCCGAGGGGGGCGCGGCCCCCGGCGCCGACGGGCCGGACCCGGCCGCGTACCGGCCGCCGGCACCCGCGCCCGTACCGTCCCCCGTGCCGGCCCCGGGACCCCCGGCGGCCGAACCGGCCCCCTCGCCGGCACCCGCGGCATCCACAGCACCGGCCGCACCCACAGCACCCCTCGTACCCTCCGCACCTTCCCTCCCCGGACTCCCAGGCAGGTGACGTCGTGACGGCGCCCAGGCAGCAGCCCCGCCGCCCGGTTCCCGGGCCCGCCCGCCCCGCGGCCCGCCCGGCGCGCCCCCGCGTTGGCACCCGCCCGCTCCGCCTGGGCAATCCACGGCCCCGGCTCCGGCTGATCGGCCTCGGCCTCACCCTGGTGCTGCTGGTGTTCACCGTGCGGCTGCTCCAGGTGCAGGCCGTCGACGCCGACGCCTACGCCGCCCGCGCCAACGTCAACCGCTACATCCCCGTCACCCTGGCCGCCGAGCGCGGTGCCATCACCGACCGCAACGGCGTGAACCTGGCCACCACCGTCGACGCCTACGACATCACCGCCGCCCCCGACCTGCTCACCCCCGAGCACACCGGCCTCAAGAACGCCGCCCGCAAGGCCGCCGAGCTGCTGGCCCCGGTCCTGGGCGGGCCCGTCGACGAGGTGGAGGAGAAGCTCACCGCCAACCCGGCCTCCAAGTACGTGGTCCTGGCCCGGCAGCAGCCGCCCCAGGTCTGGGACCGGATCAGGGAGCTCAAGCAGGGGAAGGCCGCCCGCGTCCGCGGCAGGAACGGCGCCCTCAACCTGCTCACCGGCGTCAACCGCGAGGCGCACAGCAAGCGCGTGTACCCCAACGGCGACCTCGCCGCCGGGATACTGGGCTTCGTCAACGCCGACGGCAAGGGCGGCGGCGGGCTGGAGGCCCAGCTCAACACCGCGCTCGCCGGCAAGGACGGCAAGCGGGTCTACGCCCAGTCCGGCGGCCGGCAGGTGCCCACCGGCGACCTGAAGGAGCAGGCGGCCGTCCCCGGCTCGGACGTCGAGCTGACCCTCGACCGGGACATCCAGTGGGCCGCCCAGAGCGCCATCGCCGCCCAGGTCCGCGCGTCCGCCGCCGACCGCGGCTACGTCGTCGTCCAGGACTCCCGCAGCGGCGAGATCCTGGCCATGGCCAACGCCCCCGGCTACAACCCCAACGACCTCGCCCACGCCGACCGCGCCGCGCTGGGCAACGCCGCGCTCCAGGACGCCTACGAGCCCGGCAGCGTCAACAAGGTGATGACGATGGCCGCCGTCCTGGAGGAAGGCGTCGCCACCCCCGACACCCGGGTGGAGGTCCCCAACCGGCTGCCGCGCGCCGACCGGGCGTTCGCCGACGACATCGACCACGCCACCTGGCACCTCACCCTCAACGGGGTGCTCGCCAAGTCCAGCAACATCGGCACCATCCTGGCCAGCGAGCAGCTCGGCAAGACCCCCGAGGAGTCGGGCGCGGTCCTCTACTCGTACCTGCGCAAGTTCGGCCTCGGGCAGCCCACCGGCCTGGGCTTCCCGGGCGAGACGCCGGGCATCCTGGCCCCGGCGCGGGAGTGGAGCGCCTCCCAGCGCTACACCGTCCCGTTCGGCCAGGGCCTGTCCCTCAACGCCGTCCAGGCCGCCTCCGTCTACTCGACCATCGCCGGCGGCGGCGAACGCGTCCGGCCGACGCTGGTACGCGGCACCAAGGGCCCCGACGGGCGCTACCTCCCCGCGCCCGCCCCGCCCCGCACCCGGGTGATCAGCGAGAAGACCGCCAAGCAGCTGTCGGAGATGCTGGAGTCGGTCGTCGACGACCGGGACGGCACCGGGACCAAGGCGAAGATCCCCGGCTACCGGGTGGCCGGCAAGACCGGCACGTCCAACCGGGTGGATCCGCGCACCGGCCGCTACCACGGCTACACCGCCTCCTTCGCCGGCTTCGCCCCCGCCGACCAGCCCCGCGTCACCGTCTACTGCGCCATCCAGAACCCCACCCGGGGCAGCTACTTCGGCGGCCAGATCTGCGGACCGGTGTTCCAGCAGGTCATGTCCTTCGCGCTGAAGACGCTCCAGGTGCCGCCCTCCGGCAGCGGGCCGCCCCGGCTGCCCGTGGAGTACTGACGGTGCCGCCGCGCCGTGCCACCGGGGCGTGCCGACTGTGACGCACGGCACGTCGGAACCGGGGAACCGCGGCCCGGCGCGCCCCTCGCTTCGCGACGGGCCGGGTGCGCCCGGTACGCTCACCGCCGTGCCCCACGCTGATCAGTCCCCAGCCACCACCCCGGAACCCACCGCTCCGGGAGCGCCCCGCCCCACCCGGGTCCGGCCCGTGCCGCTCACGGAGCTCGCCGGTCAGCTGGGCGTCCGCGCCCCGGGGAGCCCGGCGTCCGAGGTCACCGGCATCACGCACGACTCCCGTGCCGTCCGCCCCGGTGACCTCTACGCGGCCCTGCCCGGCGCCCGGTTCCACGGCGCCGCCTTCAGCGAGCAGGCGGCGAAGCTCGGCGCCGCGGCCGTGCTGACCGACCCGGCGGGCGCCGAGCGCGCCGCCGCGACCGGCCTGCCGGTCCTGGTCGTCGACGACCCGCGCGGCCGGATGGGCGCCCTCGCGGCCGCCGTCTACGGCGAGCCCGGCCGGGACCTGCTGCGCATCGGCATCACGGGCACCTCCGGCAAGACCACCACCGCGTACCTCATCGAGGGTGGCCTGCGCGCCTGGGAGCGCTCCCGCGCCACCGGCGACCGCCCAGCGGCCCTCACCGGCCTGATCGGCACCGTCGAGTCCCGCATCGGCGACGAGCGCGTGAAGTCCGAGCGCACCACCCCCGAGGCCACCGACCTCCAGGCCCTGTTCGCCGTGATGCGCGAGAAGGGCGTCCACTCGGTGGCCATGGAGGTCTCCAGCCACGCGCTGGTGCTCGGCCGGGTCGACGGCTGCGTCTTCGACGTCGCCGTCTTCAACAACCTCAGCCCGGAGCACATGGAGTTCCACTCCGACATGGAGGACTACTTCCGGGCCAAGGCCGAGCTCTTCACCAAGGAGCGCAGCCGGATCGGCGTGGTCAACCTCGACGACGCGTACGGCCGCCGGCTCGCCGGGGGCGAGTCCGAGGTCCCCGTCGTCACCTTCTCCGCCGCGGGCAGCCCGGACGCCGACTGGCGCGCGGTGGACGTCGAGAGCGGCCTGTTCGACTCCACGTTCACCATCGAGGGCCCCGACGGCGTCTCCGTCCCCGGTCGTTCACCGCTGGCCGGCCCGTTCAACGTCGCCAACGCGCTCGCCGCCGTCGTGGCGCTGGTCGCCGCCGGCGCCGACCCGCGGACCGCCGCGGACGGCGTCGCCGCCGTCGCCGGCGTCCCCGGCCGGCTGGAGCGCGTCGACGCCGGGCAGGGCTACCTCGCCGTCGTCGACTACGCCCACAAGACGGACGCCGTCGAATCGGTTCTCCGCGCCCTGCGCAAGGTCACCCCCGGCCGCATCCACGCCGTCCTCGGCTGCGGCGGCGACCGGGACACCACCAAGCGCGCCCCGATGGGCGCCGCGCTGGCCCGGCTCGCCGACACCGCCGTCCTGACCTCCGACAACCCCCGCTCCGAGGATCCCCTCGCGATCCTCGCCACCATGCTCGCGGGCGCCGCCGAGGTGCCCGCCGCCGAGCGCGGCGCCGTCCTGCTCATGGAGGACCGCGCCGCCGCCATCGCCGCCGCCGTCGCCCGCGCCGAGCCCGGAGACACCGTCCTCGTCCTGGGCAAGGGCCACGAGCAGGGCCAGGACATCGCCGGAGTGGTACGCCCCTTCGACGACCGCCAGGTGCTGCGCGAGGCCATCGAGCGCGGCACCGGTACCCACGCGGTCACCAAGCACCGGAACGACCAGGGATGACAGACCGCCATGCGCGCACAAACCTCCCCCCGGAAGCCCGACCGAACGGCTGGAGGTGACCCCAGGTGATCCCCCTGTCCCTCGCCGAGATCACCGCCCTCGTCGGCGGGCGGCAGCACGACATACCGGACCCGGACGCCCTGGCCACCGGCCCGGTCGTCTACGACTCCCGTGAGGTCGTCCCCGGCGGCCTGTTCGCGGCCTTCGCCGGGGAGCACGTCGACGGGCACGACTACGCCGGACGCGCCATCGAGGCCGGGGCGGTCGCCGTACTGGCCACCCGTCCCGTCGGCGTACCCGCCATCGTCGTCCCGGACGTCGTCGCAGCCCTCGGGGCCCTGGCCCGCGCCGTCGTGGAGCGCCTGGGCGCCACCGTCGTCGGCCTGACCGGCTCCGCCGGGAAGACCAGCACCAAGGACCTGATCGGGCAGCTCCTGGGCCGCCTGGGACCGACGGTGTGCCCGGCCGGCAACCTCAACAACGAGATCGGCCTCCCGGTGACCGCCCTGCGCGCCACCGAGGAGACCCGCCACCTCGTCCTGGAGATGGGCGCCCGCGGCGTCGGCCACATCCGCTACCTCGCCGAGCTCACCCCGCCGCGCATCGGCCTCGTGCTCAACGTCGGCACCGCGCACATCGGCGAGTTCGGCGGCCGGGAGCGGATCGCGCTGGCCAAGGGCGAGCTGGTCGAGGCGCTGCCGTCGGCGGCCGAGGGCGGCGTCGCCGTGCTCAACGCCGACGACCCGCTGGTCCGCGCGATGACCGCGCGCACCAAGGCCCGTACGGTGCTGTTCGGCGAGGCCGCCGACGCCGACGTACGGGCGGAGGGCGTCCGCCTCACCCCGGACGGCCGGCCCGCCTTCACGCTGCACACCCCCACCGGGTGCGCCGAGGTGACCATGCGGCTGTACGGTGAGCACCACGTGTCGAACGCGCTCGCCGCCGCCGCCGTCGCCCACGAGCTGGGCATGCCCGTGCAGGAGATCGCCTCCGCGCTCTCCGAGGCGGGCCAGCTCTCCCGCTGGCGGATGGAGGTCACCGAGCGCGCGGACGGCGTGACGATCGTCAACGACGCCTACAACGCGAACCCCGAGTCCATGAAGGCCGCGCTCCGCGCGCTGGCCGCCATGGGCGAGACCGCCAGGGCGCGGGGGGGCCGCACGTGGGCGGTGCTCGGCCAGATGGCGGAGCTCGGCGAGGAGTCGCTCGCCGAGCACGACGCGGTCGGACGGCTGGCCGTCCGGCTCAACGTCAGCAAGCTCGTGGCAGTCGGGGACAGGGAAGCGGCCTGGCTGTGCATGGGCGCCTACAACGAGGGTTCGTGGGGTGAGGAGTCGGTGCACGTGTCCGACGTGCGGGCGGCGGTCGACCTGTTGCGCAGCGAGCTGCGTCCGGGGGACGTCGTCCTGGTGAAGGGGTCCCGGTCGGTCGGGCTGGAGCGGGTCGCGGAACAGCTGCTCGCGGGTGAGGGCGAGGTCACCGGTCGATGAACCAGATCCTTGTCGCGGGAGTCGTCGGACTCTTCCTGACGCTGATCGGCACTCCGCTGCTGATCAAGTTCCTCGCCCGCAAGGGCTACGGCCAGTTCATCCGGGACGACGGCCCGCGCGGCCACGCCGGGAAGAAGGGCACGCCCACCATGGGTGGCATCGCCTTCATCCTGGCCACCCTGGTCGCGTACGCCGTCACCAAGGTGGCGACCAGCAGCAAGCCGACCACCTCCGGTCTGCTGGTGCTGTTCCTGACCGCCGGCATGGGCCTGGTCGGCTTCCTCGACGACTACATCAAGATCGTCAAGCAGCGCAGCCTCGGTCTGCGGGCCAAGGCCAAGATGGCCGGTCAGCTGATCGTCGGCATCGCGTTCGCGGTGCTGGCCCTGCAGTTCGCGGACACCCGCGGCCAGACCCCGGCCTCCACCCGGCTGTCGTTCACCCAGGACTTCGGCTGGGCGCTGGGTCCGGTGATCTTCGTGGTCTGGGCGCTGTTCATGATCCTCGCGATGTCGAACGGCGTGAACCTCACCGACGGCCTCGACGGCCTCGCCACCGGCGCCTCGGTGATGGTCTTCGGCGCGTACGTGTTCATCGGCACCTGGCAGCACGGCCAGTCCTGCGGCAACCCGCTGACCGCGGGCGCCGCCTGTTACGAGGTCAGAGACCCACTCGACCTCGCCGTCGTCGCCTCCGCGCTGATGGGCTCGTGCTTCGGCTTCCTCTGGTGGAACACCTCGCCCGCCAAGATCTTCATGGGCGACACCGGCTCGCTCGCCCTCGGCGGCGCGCTGGCGGGACTGGCCATCTGCTCCCGCACCGAGCTCCTCATCGCCGTGCTCGGCGGTCTGTTCGTCCTCATCACCATGTCCGTGGTGATCCAGGTCGGCTCGTTCCGCCTCACCGGGAAGCGCGTCTTCCGGATGGCCCCGCTCCAGCACCACTTCGAACTCAAGGGGTGGAGCGAAGTCCTCGTGGTGGTCCGCTTCTGGATCATCCAGGGCCTGTGCGTGGCCGTCGGCCTCGGAATCTTCTACGCGGGATGGCTGGCCATCAAGTGACCACCTCGGAATTCCACGGCAAGCACATCACCGTCGCCGGCCTCGGCGTGAGCGGCGTCAGCGCCGCCCGCGCCCTGGCCGGCCTCGGCGCCCGGGTCACCGTCGTCGACGGCGGTGACGGCGAGGCCCTGCGCGAGCGCGCGGCCGGCCTCGGCGACGCCGTCACCGTCCGGCTGAACGACGCCGACACCCTCCCCGAGGGCACCGACCTCGTCGTCACCTCGCCCGGCTGGCGCCCGGACAGCCCGCTGTTCACCGCCGCCGCCGAGGCCGGCGTCGACGTCGTCGGCGACGTCGAGATCGCCTGGCGGCTGCGCGGTGAAGGCGCGCCCCCCTGGCTCGCCGTCACCGGCACCAACGGCAAGACGACGACCGTCCGGATGCTCGCCTCCATCCTGGAGGCCGCCGGCCTGCGCACCGCCGCCGTCGGCAACATCGGCACCCCCATCGTCGACGTGGTGCTCTCGCAGGAGCCCTACGACGTCCTGGCCGTCGAGCTCTCCAGCTACCAGCTGCACTGGGCGCCCTCGCTGCGCGCCCACTCCGCGGCCGTCCTCAACCTGGCCCCGGACCACCTCGACTGGCACGGCTCCATGAAGGCGTACGCCGCCGACAAGGGCCGGGTCTACGAGGGCAACCGGATCGCCTGCGTCTACAACACCGCCGACCCGCGCACCGAGCAGCTGGTCCGCGACGCCGACGTCGAGGAGGGCTGCCGCGCCATCGGCTTCACCCTCGGCGCCCCCGGCCTCTCCGAACTCGGCGTGGTGGACGGCATCCTCGTCGACCGTGCGTTCGTCGCCGACCGGCAGCGCAACGCGCAGGAGCTCGCCGAGGTCTCCGACATCCACCCGCCGGCGCCGCACAACATCGCCAACGCCCTGGCCGCCGCCGCCCTGGCGCGCGCCTTCGGCGTGGAGCCCAAGGCCGTCCGCGACGGCCTGCGCGCCTTCCGGCCGGACGCCCACCGCATCGCCCACGTCGCCGACGTGGCCGGGGTGGCGTACGTGGACGACTCCAAGGCCACCAACACCCACGCCGCCGAGGCGTCCCTGGCCGCCTACGGGTCCGTGGTGTGGATCGCGGGCGGCCTCGCCAAGGGCGCGACCTTCGACGACCTGGTCACCGGCGCCGCCGGGCGGCTGCGCGGCGCCGTCCTGCTCGGGGCCGACCGGGCCCTGATCAAGGAGGCGCTGGCACGACACGCCCCGGATGTCCCGGTGGTGGACCTCGACCGGACCGACACTGGGGCGATGGCCGAGGCCGTCCGGGAGGCGGCCCGGCTCGCCGCCCCCGGCGATACGGTCCTGCTGGCCCCGGCCTGCGCGTCGATGGACATGTTCACCCACTACGGCGAGCGGGGCGAGGCGTTCGCGGCGGCGGTCCGGGAGCTGGCCGACGAGGCCGGGCCCGGGGAGTCCGCCGGCGGCCGCGCCACGGACAACTAGCCGCCACGGCCCCGCGCCGCGGGCCGGGCGGCCCGGAACAGCAGCGGAGGGGACCCGGATGCACGCCGACCACGTCCACGCCACCGCGGGGCCGCCCGGCGCCTGGACGGCCCTGCGCGGGCCCTCCGCGCGCCCCCGGTCCGCCCGCCCGTCCGGTGCCACCCCGGCCCGCGGGGCGGCGGGCAGACGCCCGGCCACGGGCTCCCCGCGCGGCGGCCCGCCGCGCGGCCGGCTCCCCGGCGGCCCGGGCGGGCTGCGTACGCTGCACGCCCGCGCCCGCCGCGCCTGGGACCGGCCCCTGACGGCGTACTACCTCGTCCTCGGCGGCTCGCTGCTGATCACCGTGCTGGGCCTGGTGATGGTCTACTCGGCCTCCCAGATCAAGGCCCTGCAGAACGGGCTGGCCCCCACCTACTTCTTCCGCAAGCAGCTGCTCGCCGCCGCCATCGGCACCGTCCTGCTGCTGGTGGCCGCCCGGCTGCCGGTGAAGGTGCTGCGGGCGCTCGCCTACCCGCTGCTCGCCGTCTCGGCCTTCCTGCTCGTCCTGGTCCAGGTGCCCGGCATCGGCGAGACCATCAACGGCAACACCAACTGGATCTCCCTCGGCGGCCCCTTCCAGGCCCAGCCCAGCGAGTTCGCCAAGCTGGCCCTGGTGCTCTGGGGCGCCGACCTGCTGGCCCGCAAGCAGCACAAGAAGCTGCTCACCCAGTGGAAGCACCTCCTGGTGCCGCTGGTGCCCGTCACCTTCGTCCTGCTCGGCCTGATCATGGTCGGCGGCGACATGGGCACCACCGTGGTGCTCACCTTCGTCCTGTTCGGCCTGCTCTGGGTGGCCGGCGCCCCCACCCGGCTGTTCGCCGGGGTGATCGGTGTCACAGGCGCGCTCGCCGTCCTGTTCATCAAGACCAGCGCCAACCGGATGTCCCGCCTGGACTGCATCGGCGCCACCGACCCGGGCGCCAACGACCAGTGCTGGCAGGCCGTGCACGGAATCTACGCCCTGGCCAACGGCGGCTGGTTCGGTGCCGGACTGGGTGCCAGCGTCGAAAAATGGGGCGAACTGCCCGAGCCCCACACCGACTTCATCTTCGCGATCACCGGCGAGGAGCTGGGCCTGGCGGGGACGCTGTCGGTCCTCGCCCTCTTCGCGGCTCTAGGCTATGCGGGTATCCGCGTGGCCGGACGCACGGAGGACCCCTTCGTGAGGTACGCCGCGGGAGCGGTGACCACCTGGATCACGGCCCAGGCCGTGGTCAACATCGGTGCGGTGCTCGGCCTGCTGCCGATCGCCGGTGTGCCGCTCCCGCTGTTCTCCTACGGAGGGTCCGCCCTGCTGCCGACCATGTTCGCCATCGGGCTCCTGATCGCCTTCGCGCGCGACGAACCCGGTGCGCGGGCGGCGCTGGCCATGCGGCAGCCTGGGGTGAGATGGAAGACGATGAGACGGCGCGTCAAGAAGCGGCCGTCCGGAGAGCGGTGAATTTCGGTGCATGTCGTACTCGCCGGCGGGGGGACCGCCGGCCACATCGAGCCCGCGCTCGCCCTCGCGGACGCCCTGCGCAGGCAGGACCCGACCGTGGGGATCACGGCGCTCGGCACGGAGCGCGGGCTGGAGACCCGGCTCGTGCCCGAGCGGGGCTATGAGCTGGGCCTGATCCCGGCGGTGCCGCTGCCCCGCAAGCCCACGCCCGAGCTGATCACCGTGCCCGGGCGGCTGCGCGGCACCATCAAGGCCGCCGAGCAGATCCTGGAGCGCACCAAGGCCGACTGCGTGGTCGGCTTCGGCGGCTATGTGGCGCTCCCCGGCTACCTGGCCGCCAAGCGGCTCGGTGTGCCGATCATCGTCCACGAGGCCAACGCCCGCCCCGGCCTGGCCAACAAGATCGGCTCGCGCTACGCGGCCGGCGTCGCGGTGTCCACCCCGGACAGCAAGCTGCGCAACGCCCGTTACGTGGGCATCCCGCTGCGCCGCACGATCGCCACCCTGGACCGGGCGGCCCTGCGCTGGGAGGCCCGCGCCGCGTTCGGCCTGGAGCCGAACATGCCGACCCTGCTGGTCTCGGGCGGCTCCCAGGGCGCCCGCCGGCTGAACGAGGTCGTCCAGGCGGTCGCCCCGTCGCTGCAGCGCTCGGGCATCCAGATCCTGCACGCGGTCGGCCCGAAGAACGACGTGCCGCATGTGGACAACATGCCCGGTATGCCGCCTTACATCCCGGTATCGTATGTGGACCGCATGGACCTCGCGTACGCCGCGGCCGACATGATGCTCTGCCGCGCGGGCGCGATGACCGTCGCCGAACTCTCCGCCGTCGGGCTCCCGGCCGCCTACGTCCCGCTGCCCATCGGCAACGGCGAACAGCGGCTCAACGCCCAGCCGGTGGTCAAGGCGGGCGGCGGACTGCTGGTCGACGACGCCGAGCTGAGCCCGGAGTGGATCCACCACAACGTGCTCCCGGTCCTCAGCGACCCGCAGCGGCTGTACGACATGTCCCGCGCCGCCGCCGAGTTCGGCCGCCGGGACGCCGACGAGCTGCTCGTCGGCATGGTCTACGAGGCGATCGCCGCCCGCAGGGGCTGACGTCGCGGCAGGAGGCTGGGAAGCGTGGCCGGACCGACGACCGCCCGGCGCGGTGACGAACGGAACCGTAAGCCGAAGCGGAAGTCGCCGGCCGGCTCCTCCCAGGCTCCCAAGAACGGCGGCAAGGGCGGGAAAGCGGGCGGAAAGTCCAAGTCCGCCGGAGCGGCGGGGGCCCGCACGGGCCTCCGCCGCCTGCTGCCGGGAAGCCGCCCCCGCCTGATCCTCTGGGTCCTCGCGGTGGCCCTCGCGGGCGCCGGCGCCGGCTGGGTCCTCTACGGCTCCGGCTGGTTGCGCGCCACCCGCGTGGACGTGGACGGCGTCGAGGTGCTCTCCGCCGCCGAGGTGCGCGAGGCCGCGGCCGTCCCGCTCGGCGACCCGCTGATCTCCGTCGACACCGACGCCATCGCCGCCCGGCTGCGCGAACGGCTGCCCCGGATCGAGTCCGTCGACGTCTCCCGGGACTGGCCGCACGGCGTCGCCGTCGAGGTGACGGAGCGCCAGCCGCGGGCGATCGTCGAGAAGGACGGGAAGTTCGTCGAGATCGACGGCTCGGGAGTGCGGTTCGCCACAGTCGACCGGCCGCCCGCCAAGGTGCCGCGGCTGGTGATGGAGGCCCCGGCGGACGCCCCGAGCACCCGCCGGTTCGGGCGCCCCCGCCTCGAACGCGAGGGCGTGCGCGCCGCCGCCGCGCTCCCGTCCGACGTCCGCCGCGACACCCGCGTGATCCGGGTACGCTCATACGATTCGATCATCATGGAGCTGACGGGTGGTCGGACCGTCGTCTGGGGCAGCGGTGAACGGGGTGACGCGAAGGCCCGTTCGCTCACCGCCCTGATGAAGGCGGCGCACGGGGCGGACCACTTCGACGTGAGCGCCCCGGGCGCCCCTGCCGCGTCGGGGAGTTGACGGCGGCCGGGAGCTGGCAGCACCCTGGTTGGCTACGCCTATGGGTGATCACATAGGGTGAAAAGAAAAACGGGAGGTTCGGCGTGTTCGTTGAACACGCGCCACTTGTCGACTTAGTGTCCTGTTCCGAGAACCCAGGGAACAGTGGCACGGGTAACCCTAAACTTCAACGTTAGGGTTCGGGTTGGCATTGCGAACCGTCCCCCAGGCATACGTAACTCGAGGCGAGAGGCCTTCGACGTGGCAGCACCGCAGAACTACCTCGCAGTCATCAAGGTCGTCGGTATCGGCGGCGGTGGCGTCAACGCCATCAACCGGATGATCGAGGTCGGTCTCAAGGGCGTCGAGTTCATCGCGATCAACACCGATGCACAGGCCCTGCTGATGAGCGACGCCGACGTCAAGCTCGACGTCGGCCGGGAGCTCACCCGGGGTCTCGGCGCCGGCGCGAACCCGGACGTCGGCCGCAAGGCCGCCGAGGACCACCGCGAGGAGATCGAGGAGGTCCTCAAGGGGGCCGACATGGTCTTCGTGACCGCGGGCGAGGGCGGCGGCACCGGCACCGGCGGCGCGCCCGTCGTCGCCAACATCGCCCGCTCGCTGGGCGCCCTGACGATCGGTGTGGTCACCCGCCCGTTCACCTTCGAGGGCCGCCGCCGGGCCAACCAGGCCGAGGACGGCATCGCCAGCCTCCGCGACGAGGTCGACACCCTCATCGTCATCCCCAACGACCGGCTGCTGTCCATCTCGGACCGCCAGGTGAGCGTGCTCGACGCGTTCAAGTCGGCGGACCAGGTGCTGCTGTCGGGTGTTCAGGGCATCACCGACCTCATCACCACCCCGGGCCTCATCAACCTGGACTTCGCGGACGTCAAGTCCGTGATGTCGGAGGCCGGTTCCGCGCTGATGGGCATCGGCTCGGCGCGCGGCGACGACCGCGCGGTGGCCGCGGCCGAGATGGCCATCTCCTCGCCGCTGCTGGAGGCGTCCATCGACGGCGCCCGCGGCGTCCTGCTCTCCATCTCCGGCGGCTCCGACCTCGGTCTCTTCGAGATCAACGAGGCGGCCCAGCTGGTCAGCGAGGCGGCCCACCCCGAGGCGAACATCATCTTCGGTGCCGTCATCGACGACGCCCTGGGCGACGAGGTCCGCGTCACCGTCATCGCCGCCGGCTTCGACGGCGGCCAGCCGCCGGCCAAGGGCAGCCGCGACAAGGTGCTCGGCTCCTCCTACGGCCGCGAGGAGACCCCCGCCGCGCCGGCGCCGGCCGTGAGCCGCACCGAGCGGCCGGCCGAGCCGGTCCGCCCCTCGTTCGGCGGTCTCGGCAACGTCACCCCGCGGACCGAGGAGCCGGTCCCGGACCCGGTGCCGGTCGCCGAGGTCCCGCCGCCCCCGGTCGCCTCCCCGCAGGTGCCGCCGGCCCGTCCGTACCAGGACTCGACCGCCGAGGAACTGGACGTTCCCGACTTCCTGAAGTGACCGGGCAGGACGTGACCCCGGTGATAGGAAACCCGGCCCCGGACACCCGGGGACGGCCACACGTGGCACACGCGAGCGGCGCGCACTTCGCCTTCACCGACCGGTGGGGCGGGGTGAGCGCCGCTCCGTATGCGGAGCTCAACCTGGGCGGCGCGGTCGGCGACGACCCGGCCGCGGTCCGGGCCAACCGGGAGCGGGCGGCCCGGTCGCTGGGCATCGACCCGGCGGCGGTCGTCTGGATGCATCAGGTGCACGGCAAGGACGTGGCCGTGGTCGACGGACCGTGGCGCGCCGGGGACGAGATCCCCGCGGTGGACGCGGTGGTGACGGACCGCCGGGGGCTCGCCCTCGCGGTGCTGACCGCCGACTGCACCCCCGTCCTGCTGGCCGACCCGGTCGCCGGGATCGCGGGCGCGGCCCACGCCGGCCGCCCCGGCCTGGTCGCCGGGGTGGTGCCCGCGGTGGTCGAGGCGATGACCGGACTCGGCGCCGACCCGGCCCGGACGCTCGCGTGGATCGGCCCGTCGGTCTGCGGCGGCTGCTACGAGGTGCCGGAGGCCATGCGGGCCGACGTCACCGCGGTGGTGCCCGAGGCGTGGGCCACCACCCGGTGGGGCACCCCGGCCGTGGACGTGGCCGCCGGGGTCCGCGCGCAACTCGGCCGAATGGGCGTCAGCCTCGCGGGGCAGTCGGACGTTTGCACGATGGAATCGGCGGACCACTTCTCCTACCGGCGCGACCGCGTGACCGGACGGCTCGCCAGTTATGTGTGGCTCGGCGACGACCGTGCCGGGGAAGGAGGGGACGGCCGATGACGGACCGCAGGACGCGACTGGCCGGCAACCTCGCCCGGGTGGAGGAACGTATCGCCGACGCCTGTGCGGCGGTGGGCCGAAAGCGTGAAGAGGTGACCCTGATCGTGGTCACCAAGACCTATCCCGCGAGCGACGTCCGGCTGCTCGCGGAACTGGGGGTCCGTCACGTCGCCGAGAACCGCGACCAGGACGCGGCGCCGAAAGCCGCGGAATGCGCGGATCTGCCGCTCACCTGGCACTTCGTCGGTCAATTGCAGACAAACAAAGTGAAAAGCGTGGTGAATTATGCAGACGTGGTGCACTCCATTGACCGGTTGAGATTGGTCACCGCGCTTTCCGCCGCCGCGGTACGGAAAGGCCGGGGTCCCGGACGGGAAATCGGCTGTCTGATCCAGGTGGCCCTCGACGCGGAGACGGGCGACGGCCCCGGCCGCGGCGGCGTCGCGCCGGACGGGGTGGCGGCCCTCGCCGACGCCCTGGCCGAGGCCGACGGGCTGCGCCCGGCGGGCCTGATGACGGTCGCTCCGCTGGCCGGGCCCTATGCGGGCCGCCCCCGGGCGGCCTTCGAGCGGCTGCGGGAAATCGCAACGGACCTGCGCGCGGCGCATCCGGCTGCGAACATGGTGTCCGCGGGAATGAGCGCGGATCTGGAGGACGCCGTGGCGGCGGGTGCGACACATGTACGCGTCGGCACAGCGGTACTCGGAGACCGACCCGGCCTCGGGTAACGTCGCCAAGAGTCGGACCACAGCACAAAATATGGTCATTCCCGTCAAAAGACGGGCGGACCAAGTGGATCCAGCGCCGTTGAGGAGCCGATCCACCACAGAGCGGAGGACGCAGAGAATGGCCGGCGCGATGCGCAAGATGGCGGTCTACCTCGGCCTCGTGGAGGACGATGGGTACGACGGCCGGGGATTCGATCCCGATGACGAGTTCGAGCCCGAGCCGGAGCCCGACCGGCGCCGGCAGCAGCACCAGCAACACCAGGCTCAGCAGACGCAACCGGACGAACCGGTACGGGTCGCCCAGCCTCCGGCACAGCGCGAACCGGCTCCGCTGACAGCGGAAACGGGACGACCCGCCCGAATCGCCCCCGTGTCGTCCATCACACCCGAACGCCACTCCCTGGAGAAGAACGCACCGGTGATCATGCCCAAAGTCGTGTCCGAGCGGGAGCCTTACCGCATCACGACATTGCACCCTCGGACCTACAACGAGGCCCGTACCATCGGGGAACACTTCCGTGAAGGCACCCCGGTGATCATGAATCTGACCGAGATGGACGACACCGACGCGAAGCGACTTGTCGACTTCGCCGCCGGTCTGGTCTTCGGCCTCCACGGCAGCATCGAACGGGTGACGCAGAAGGTGTTCCTGCTGTCTCCTGCTAACGTCGATGTCACGGCGGAGGACAAGGCCCGCATCGCAGAGGGCGGGTTCTTCAACCAGAGCTAGAGACGCACAATCAGGCAATGCCGGTGAGAGACGGTCAATAGGCCGGGCACAAGGGGAGAGGGAAGCGCGAGGATGGACATCGCACGGCAGGTGGTCTACATCGCGCTGTACGTCTTCCTCATCGTGCTCATCTTCCGGTTGGTGATGGATTACGTCTTCCAGTTCGCCCGCTCGTGGCAACCCGGTAAGGCGATGGTGGTCGTCCTTGAGGCCACCTACACTGTCACCGATCCGCCACTCAAGCTTCTGCGGCGGTTCATCCCGCCGCTGCGTCTCGGGGGCGTGGCGCTCGACCTGTCCTTCTTCGTACTGATGATCATCGTCTACATCCTGATCACCGTCGTGGAGCGGCTGTGAACGCGGCTGTGAACGATACGGTCTTGCCGATTGCCGACGACTACGTTGAGGTGAAGAAGAGATGCCGCTGAGCCCCGAGGACGTGCGGAACAAGCAGTTCACGACCGTCCGTCTGCGAGAAGGCTACGACGAGGACGAGGTCGACGCCTTTCTCGACGAGGTCGAGGCAGAACTGACCCGCCTGCTCCGGGAGAACGAGGACCTGCGCGCCAAGCTGGCGGCAGCGACCCGAGCCGCGGCGCAGAACCAGCAGCAGAACATGCGCAAGCCCGAGCCGCAGGACCAACGACCAGGTCCCGGGGCTCCGGTGCCCGCCGCCATATCCGGCCCGCAGCCGGTGCCGCCGAACCAGCAGCAGATGGGCGGCCCGCCGCAGCTTCCGGGCGGTGCCCCGCAGCTGCCGGCCGGGCCGGGCGGACACGGCCACGGTCCCCAGGGCCCGCACGGCGCGGGTCCGATGGGACAGAACCCCATGGGCCAGGGCGGTCCGATGGGTGGACCCATGGGCGGTCCCATGGGTCAGGGCGGTCCCGGCCCCATGGGTCAGGGCGGTCCGATGGGCCAGGGTGGTCCCGGCCCGATGGGTCAGGGCGGTCCGATGGGCGGCCCCGGTCCCCAGATGCAGCAGCCGGGTCAGGGCCCGGGTGGCGACAGCGCCGCTCGCGTGCTCTCGCTCGCGCAGCAGACGGCCGATCAGGCGATCGCGGAGGCCCGCTCCGAGGCCAACAAGATCGTCGGCGAGGCCCGCAGCCGCGCCGAGGGCCTGGAGCGGGATGCCCGCGCCAAGGCCGACGCGCTGGAGCGGGACGCGCAGGAGAAGCACCGCGTGGCCATGGGCTCCCTGGAGTCCGCCCGCGCCACGCTGGAGCGCAAGGTCGAAGACCTGCGCGGCTTCGAACGCGAGTACCGCACGCGGCTGAAGTCCTACCTGGAGAGCCAGCTGCGCCAGCTGGAGAACCAGGCGGACGACTCGCTCGCCCCGCCGCGCGCCACCGGCGCCCCGTCGCTGCCGCCGGCCCCCTCGATGAGCGGGTCGATGGCCTCGGCCGGTGCCGGCATGGGCGGTCACAGCATGGGCGGCAACTCGTCCATGGGTGGCGGCCACGGCCAGTCGTCGGGCAACCCGTCGTACGGTGGGCAGCAGCAGATGTCGCCCGCGATGACGCAGCCGATGGCTCCGGTGCGGCCGCAGGGGCCGCAGCCGATGCAGGCGCCCTCGCCGATGCGTGGGTTCCTCATCGACGAGGACGACAACTGACGGCGGCGGTCCGCTGCCGCTGAGCGGTGGTCGTCGCAATCACAACGGGCCGGGCCCCGGGGATATCCCCGGGGCCCGGCCCGTTGTCGTGTGCATGTATGCTGATCGGCAGCGCCGGGGTGTGTAGTTCAGTAGGTGGAACGCCTCGATGGCATCTAGGAAGACGGCGGTTCGATTCCGTCCCGCTCCGGCGCGTTCGCTTTGGTGGAAGGGTGGGGCCCCGGTCCCGCCCTTTCGCCGTTTCCTGGGGCTGCCGCCCCAGACCCCGCTTTTCGCGGCTTCGCCGCTCGTCCTCAAACGCCGGACGGGCTGGATATCGCGCCCGGGCGCACATTTCAGCCCGTCCGGCGTTTGAGGACAGCCGCGCGGAGCGCGGTTTCGGGGGTGCGGGGCCCCTCCCCGCAGGAAATGGGAAGGGGCGGGAGTGGGGACTGACTATGCCTTGCGCAGGCGGAACGTCAGGGACAGGGGCTCGTCCGTGAACGGCTCGCCGAACGAGTCGTCAGCCTCGCCGGAGGCGAAGTCCGTCGCCAGGACCTCGTCCGCGATCAGCGAGGAGTGGTCGGCCAGGGCCGTCCGGACCTCCTCCTCAGCCGACTGCCAGCGCAGAGCGATCCTGTCGGCCACGTCGAGGCCGGAGTTCTTGCGGGCCTCCTGGATGAGGCGGATCGCGTCGCGGGCCAGGCCCGCGCGGCGCAGGTCCGGGGTGATCTCCAGGTCGAGGGCGACCGTGGCGCCGGAGTCGGAGGCGACGGACCAGCCCTCGCGCGGGGTCTCGGTGATGATGACCTCGTCGGGGGTCAGCGTCACGGTCTCGCCGTCGAGCTCCACCGACGCGTTGCCCTCGCGCAGGGCCAGGGACAGCGCCGCCGCGTCCGCCGCGGCGATCGCCTTGGCCACGGCCTGGACGCCCTTGCCGAACCGCTTGCCGAGGGCGCGGAAGTTGGCCTTGGCGGTGGTGTCGACCAGGGAGCCGCCGACCTCGGAGAGGGAGGCGAGGGAGGAGACGTTGAGCTCCTCGGTGATCTGGGCGCGGAGCTCCTCGCCGAGCGTCTCGAAGCCGGCCGCCGCGACCAGTGCGCGGGACAGCGGCTGGCGCGTCTTGACGCCGGACTCGGCGCGGGTGGCGCGGCCCAGTTCGACCAGGCGGCGGACCAGGAGCATCTGACGGGACAGTTCCGGGTCGATGAGCGTGGTGTCGGCGGTCGGCCAGGTGGCGAGGTGCACCGACTCCGGGGCCTCCGGGTCGACCGGGACGACCAGGTCCTGCCAGACGCGCTCGGTGATGAACGGCACCAGAGGGGCCATCAGGCGGGTGACCGTCTCGACGACCTCGTGCAGGGTGCGGAGCGCGGCCGCGTCGCCCTGCCAGAAGCGGCGGCGGGACCGGCGGACGTACCAGTTGGACAGGTCGTCGACGAACGCGGACAGCAGCTTGCCGGCGCGCTGGGTGTCGTATGCCTCCAGGGCCTGGGTGACCTGGTCGGTGAGCGTGTTGAGCTCGCCGAGCAGCCAGCGGTCCAGCAGCGGGCGGTCGGCCGGGGCCGGGTCGGCGGCCGAGGGGGCCCAGCCGGCGGTGCGGGCGTAGAGGGCCTGGAAGGCGACCGTGTTCCAGTAGGTCAGGAGGGTCTTCCGCACGACCTCCTGGATCGTGCCGTGGCCTACGCGGCGCGCCGCCCACGGGGAGCCGCCGGCCGCCATGAACCAGCGGACCGCGTCGGCGCCGTGCTGGTCCATCAGGGGGATCGGCTGGAGGATGTTGCCCAGGTGCTTGGACATCTTCCGGCCGTCCTCGGCGAGGATGTGGCCCAGGCAGACGACGTTCTCGTACGACGACTTGTCGAAGACGAGCGTGCCGACGGCCATCAGGGTGTAGAACCAGCCGCGGGTCTGGTCGATGGCCTCCGAGATGAACTGCGCCGGGTAGCGCTTCTCGAAGAGCTCCTTGTTCTTGTACGGGTAGCCCCACTGGGCGAACGGCATGGAGCCCGAGTCGTACCAGGCGTCGATCACCTCGGGGACGCGCGTCGCGGTCCCGGCGCAGGTCGGGCACGGGAACGTGACGTCGTCGATGTACGGACGGTGCGGGTCGAGGCCGCTCTGGTCGGTGCCGGTGAGCTCGGAGAGCTCGGCGAGGGAGCCGACGCAGGTGAGGTGGTCGTCCTCGCAGCGCCAGATGGGCAGCGGGGTACCCCAGTAGCGGTTGCGGGAAAGCGCCCAGTCGATGTTGTTGTTCAGCCAGTCGCCGAAGCGGCCGTGCTTGACCGAGTCCGGGAACCAGTTGGTCTTCTCGTTCTCCGCGAGCAGCTTGTCCTTGACGGCCGTCGTGCGGATGTACCAGGACGGCTGCGCGTAGTAGAGGAGCGCGGTGTGGCAGCGCCAGCAGTGCGGGTAGCTGTGCTCGTACGCCACGTGCCTGAAGAGGAGGCCGCGCGCGTCGAGGTCGGCGGTGAGGGCCTCGTCGGCCTTCTTGAAGAACTGGCCGCCGACGAGCGGCAGGTCCTCCTCGAACGTGCCGTCGGCGCGGACCGGATTGACGACCGGCAGGCCGTAGGCGCGGCAGGTGCGGAGGTCGTCCTCACCGAAGGCCGGGGCCTGGTGGACGATGCCGGTGCCGTCCTCCGTCGTCACGTACTCGGCGTTGACGACGTAGTGGGCGGCGTCCGGGAACTCGACCAGGTCGAACGGGCGGCGGTACGTCCAGCGTTCCATCTCGCGGCCGGTGAAGGACTGGCCCGTGGCCGTCCAGCCCTCGCCGAGGGCCTTCTCCAGCAGCGGCTCGGCGACGACCAGCTTCTCGTTGCCGTCCGTCGCCACGACGTAGGTGACGTCCGGGTGCGCGGCGGCGGCCGTGTTGGAGACCAGCGTCCACGGCGTCGTCGTCCAGACGAGCAGGGCGGCCTCGCCGGCGAGCGGGCCGGAGGTCAGCGGGAAGCGGACGAAGACGGACGGGTCGACGACCGTCTCGTAGCCCTGCGCCAGCTCGTGGTCGGACAGGCCGGTGCCGCAGCGGGGGCACCAGGGGGCCACGCGGTGGTCCTGGACCAGCAGGCCCTTGGTGAAGATCTCCTTCAGCGACCACCAGACGGACTGCACGTAGTCCGGGTCCATGGTGCGGTAGGCGTCGTCCAGGTCCACCCAGTAGCCCATGCGGGTGGTGAGCTCGCTGAAAGCGTCGGTGTGCCGGGTCACGGACTCGCGGCACTTGGCGTTGAACTCGGCGATGCCGTACGCCTCGATGTCCTGCTTGCCGGAGAAGCCCAGCTCCTTCTCGACGGCCAGCTCGACGGGCAGGCCGTGACAGTCCCAGCCGGCCTTGCGGCCCACGTGGTAGCCCTGCATGGTGCGGAAGCGGGGGAAGACGTCCTTGAAGACGCGGGCCTCGATGTGGTGCGCGCCCGGCATGCCGTTGGCGGTCGGCGGGCCCTCGTAGAAGACCCACTCCGGCCGGCCCTCGGACTGGGCCAGGGTGCGGGCGAAGATCTTCTGTTCCTGCCAGAAGTCGAGCACGGCGCGTTCGAGCGCGGGCAGGTCGACCTGGGCGGGGACGGAGCGGTACTGGGGCGCGGGGCTCTGGGGGCTCGCGGAACTCATCGGTGGCTACCTCCGGCTGGACGGTTGTGCGCTGTCCGTCGGAGGGACGAGAGCCGTTGTCCGTACTCCCGCGGTACCACCCTCCTTGGCCGCGGGCGTGTGCCCGTGGCCCCCTCATTGGGGTCGCGATGCCGGTTCTACTCACCGAGGGTGTGTGGTGACACCCCTGGCTTTCCTCCGGCGGCTCCGGGGTGATCTTCACACCGCGCACGCCTCCGGGCTCACACCGTCCCCGGATCGCTGATGGCTGCGTGCGGCGCTACTCGTCCCATCCACGCCTTTCGCTGCGCCCAGTGTACGGGGCGCGGGCGGGCCGGACCGACCGGATATTCCGTCCGGGGCCGGGCGGGACGCGCCCCGCGGGTTACAGGGCCGGGCGCGGGGCACACGGGTCGGCACCGGCGTGCCCCGTTGCCGCGTGCTCCGAGCCGATTTATCGTTCCCGCACGATTCGCGCGCAAGATCATAAAATGTGAAGGGGTCGCGGTCATGGCGGAGAAGTCCTCGACAGGGACCGCGGCGCGGGGGCCTGCCGGCCGGGTGGGCTCGGTGGGCCGGGCCCTTCGGGGCCGGCGCCGGGGGGCGCTGTGACGGCGGGAGCGGCCGGGGTGAAGGCCGCCAAGAAGGCTCCGGCGGGGCCGGAGAAGGTGTCGGAAGCGGGGGCGGGGACGGCTTCGGGGAAGACGGCCTCGGGCAAGAGGGCGTCGGCGAAGGGGACCTCGGCCAAGAAGGCGGCGGCCGGGAAATCGGTGGCTGAGGCAGTGGCGTCGAAGGCCGCGGGGCGGGGCGCCCCGGGGCCCGAGCAGGCGGCCGCGCGGGGAGCGGCGGGGAAGGCGGCGGTTGCGCCCGCGAAGAAGACCGCCGGAAAGGCGGCGGCGAAGACGGCTGCCGGGAAGGCGCCCGCGAACGGGAGCGTGTCCGCGAAGGGGAAGGCGTCGGCGAAGAAGGCCGCCGCTGCGAAGGAGCCCGCTGCCGCGAAGTCGGTGGCGAAGAAGGCCGCTGGGAAGAGATCGGCCGACGAGGCGGTGGCCGGCAGGGCGGCGTCCGGCAAGACTGCGGCTGCGGAGACGGCCGCGAGGAAGTCCGGCGCGAAGAAGTCGGCGGAAACCGCCGTGAAGAAGTCGGCGGAGAACACCGCCACGAAGAAGGCCGGCGCGAAGCCGGCCGCTGGAGAGGCGGAAAAGAAGGCGGTGGGGAAGTCGGCGGCTACGAAGACGGTCGCGAAGCGGACCGGCGGGAAGGCGACCGCGGCCGGGTCCGCCGCTGAGAAGGCGGCGAAGGCGGGGGCCGGCGCGGGCGACCTTTCGGAGAAGGCGTCGGGGAAAAGGGCCGCTTCCACGGCGGCGCCGGCCAAGAAGGCCGGGGAGAAGAGGGCATCGGCCAAGAAGGCGGCGCCCTCGCCGGAGAAGGCGGCGGCCGGCACATCGGCCGCGGGTAAGCCGGCGGCTGTGGGAACGGCGCCCGGGGAAGCGGTGGCGGCCCCGGCCAAGCGGGTCGCGGGGACGAAGGCCGTTCCTTCGGCCGGGAAGGCGTCGGTGAAGCACGCGGAGTCCGCCACTGCGGCGGGCGGGAAGGCCGTGCCCTCCGCCGGGAAGACCGCGTCCTCGGCCGCGAAGGCGTCGGCGGAGAGGGGCGTGCGCTCCGCCAAGAAGGCGGGGGTCTCGGCCGCGGAGGCGTCGGGGGTCGAGGCGGCCCCTGCCGGGGCAGAGGCCGAGGAGACGGCGGCCGGTGCGCCCGCGCCCGCGAAGAGTGTCGCCTCGCCGCACCGGACGAGGCTTTCCGGGTCGGCCGTGGCGCGGAAGGCCGCTCCGGTGAAGGCGGGGGCCGTGGGAGAGGGGATCGTCGTCGCGGGGGACGCGCCGGCGGGGACCAGCGAGGAGACGGGAGTCGGAACCGTGGCTGCGAAGAAGACCGTGGGCGAGGTGCCGGACGCGGCGAAGGTGCCGGGAGCGCGGGCGGACGGGGCCGCGGGGCCCGGCGAGCTGGCCGTGCGGCCGGGAGAGGAGCCCTGGTCGCCGGGGGAGGTGGACGAGGCGCGGACCGTGCTGGAGGGCGAGGTGGCGCGGCTGCGGGGCGAGATCCGGTCGGCGGAGGAGGCGGTCAGCGGGCTGATGCGGGACTCCGGGGACGGGGCGGGGGACGACCAGGCCGATACCGGGACCAAGAACATCGCCCGTGAGCACGAGCTCGCCCTCGCCGCCAACGCCCGCGAGATGCTCGACCAGACCGAGCGGGCGCTCGTCCGGCTGGACGCCGGTACGTACGGCCTCTGCGAGAGCTGCGGGAGGCCGATCGGCAAGGCCAGGATGCAGGCGTTTCCCCGGGCCACGCTGTGTGTCGAGTGCAAGCAGCGCCAGGAACGTCGCTGACCCGGCGCGGGTGGTGTGCCGTACCCTCGTCCTCATCCGGGCAGTGCACCCGGAGCCCATCAGACACAGCGGTGCGCGGCACCGCCATGGCCGGTGGTGGGTGACGCGCGGAAGCGAAGGACTCACGTGACAGAGGCGGAGCAGGCCGGACGGCCCACCGGTACGCCGGAGGGCACCGACGTGACCGGGGGGACGACGGGCGGCGACGGCGCGGCACGGGGCAGGCGCCGGCTCGTGGCGCTGTTCTCGGTCGCCGCCTTCGCCTACCTCCTCGACCTGTCCAGCAAGATGCTCGTGGTGGCGAAGCTGGAGCACCACGACCCGATCGAGGTGTTCGGCACCTGGCTGCAGCTGGACGTGATCCGCAACCGCGGGGCCGCGTTCAGCCTGGGCGAGACGATGACCATCGTCTTCACGATCATCGCCTCCGCGGTGATCCTGGTGATCGCCCGGATCGCCCGGAAGCTGTACAGCCTGCCCTGGGCGATCGCGCTGGGCCTGCTGCTGGGCGGCGCGCTGGGCAATCTCACGGACCGGCTGTTCCGTTCGCCCGGCGGGTTCGAGGGCGGGGTGGTGGACTTCATCGCCCCCGCCCACTTCGCGGTCTTCAACTTCGCCGACTCGGCGATCGTCTGCGGCGGTTTCCTGATCGTGATCCTGTCCTTCCGGGGGCTGGATCCGGACGGGACCGTCCATCAGGACTGACCCCGGATCCGGCAGCCCCGGCCCGGGCTGTCGTACGGCGGTGGGTCACCCGTCCGGCATACTCGACGGGTGAGCACGATTCCCGAGATCCGCGCCCTGCCCGTACCCGACGGCCTGGAGGGCGAGCGCGTCGACGCCGCCATCGCACGCATGTTCGGGTTCTCTCGTACCAAGGCGGCCGAGCTCGCCGCCGCGGGCAAGGTCCAGGTGGACGGGGCCGAGGCCGGGAAGTCCGACCGCGTCAGCGGCGGCGCCTGGCTGGAGGTCGAGATGCCCGCGCCGCCCGCGCCGGTGCAGATCGTCGCGGAGCCCGTCGAGGGCATGGAGATCGTCCACGACGACGAGGACATCGTCGTCATCGTCAAGCCGGTCGGCGTCGCCGCGCACCCCAGCCCCGGCTGGACCGGTCCCACCGTCATCGGCGGCCTGGCCGCCGCCGGCTACCGGATCTCCACCTCGGGCGCGGCCGAGCGCCAGGGCATCGTGCACCGGCTGGACGTCGGCACCTCGGGGCTGATGGTCGTCGCCAAGTCCGAGCGCGCCTACACCCTGCTCAAGCAGCAGTTCCGCGAGCGCACGGTCGACAAGCGCTACCACACGCTCGTCCAGGGCCACCCGGACCCGATGAGCGGCACCATCGACGCGCCCATCGGCCGGCACCCCAACCACGACTACAAGTGGGCCGTGACCGCCGAGGGCAAGCCCTCGGTGACCCACTACGACCTCATCGAGGCGTTCCGCGCCGCCAGCCTCCTCGACGTGAAGCTGGAGACCGGCCGCACCCACCAGATCCGGGTGCACATGGCCGCCCACCGGCACCCCTGCGTCGGCGACCTGACGTACGGCGCCGACCCGACGCTCGCCAAGCGGCTGAAGCTCACCCGCCAGTGGCTGCACGCCGTCCGGCTCGGCTTCGAGCACCCGTCGGACGGCCGCTGGGTGGAGTTCGCCAGCGAGTACCCCGAGGACCTGCGGCGCGCCCTGGAGATCGTGCGCGCCGAGAGCGCGTGAGCGGGATCCCCGCCCAGGTACGGGTCGTCGCCGGGCCGGGAGAGCTGGAGGACTGCTTCGCGGTGCGCCGTGAGGTGTTCGTGGGGGAGCAGAACATCCCCGAGGCGGAGGAGCTGGACGCCTATGACGTCCACGCCGTCCACCTGCTGGCCACCGGCCCGTCCGGGCCTGTCGGCACCGTCCGCTTCCTGCACGGCGAGCCCGCCCGCCGGAAGTACGCCCACGCGGGCGTGGCGGACGACCTGACGGCCGTGCTCGGCCGGCTGGCCGTGGGCCGGGCCGCGCGGGGCACCGGGCTGGGCGCCGCCCTGGTCCGGGCCGTCGAGGAGGAGGCCCGGCGGCTGGGCCTGGCCCGCGTCTACCTGGAGGCGCAGACGCACGCGCTGGGCTTCTACGAGCGGCTGGGCTACGCGGCGTACGGGCCGGAGTTCGACGAGGGCAGCGGGATACCGCACCGGGCGATGAGCAAGGCGCTCTGACCCGTCCGCCCCCTTCGGGGCGGGTGGCCGCAGGGGCCCCCGGGGCCGCCTGACGAGCCGCTTCATGGCACGCTGGGGTGAACGACTGTTCCCCCATGCGCCCCGGAGGGCACACGTGGACCAGCTGGCCCTGCTGTTCGTGCTGCTGCTCGGGGCGCTCGTCACGGTGCCGCTGGGCGACCGGCTCGGCCTGCCCTCCCCGGTGCTGATGACGCTGGGCGGCATCGTCCTGGCCCTGCTGCCGTTCGTACCGAACATCGACGTCCCGCCGGAGTTCATCCTCCCGCTGGTCCTGCCGCCCCTGCTCTACGCGTCCGCGCAGCGCACCTCCTGGCGGCAGTTCGCGGCCAACAAGCGACCGATCTTCCTGCTGGCCGTCGCGCTGGTCTTCGTCACCACCTCGGCGGTCGCGGCCGTGGCCCACGCGATCGTGCCGGGGATCTCGCTCGCCGCGGCCGTGGCCCTGGGCGCGCTCGTCGCCCCGCCCGACCCCGTCGCCGCCACGGCCGTCGCCGGTTCGATAGGGCTGCCGCGCCGCCTGGTGTCGATCCTGGAGGGCGAGGGGCTCTTCAACGACGTGACCGCCATCGTGCTCTACCACGTGGCCGTCGCCGCGGCCGTCAGCGGCAGCTTCTCGGTGCCGAAGGCCGTCGGCGAGCTGGTGTTCTCCGCCGTGGTGGCGCTCGGCGTCGGTCTGCTGCTCGGCTGGGGGGCCAAGCGGCTGATGGACGTCCTCGGCGACGCGACCCTCCAGATCGGGCTCACGCTGCTCGTGCCGTTCGTCTCCTACGTCCTCGCGGAGGAGCTCAAGGGCTCCGGGGTGCTCGCGGTGCTGACCACCGCGCTCTTCCTCGCGGAGTTCGCGAGCGACGCGGACGACGTCCTGGGGCGGCTGGCCGGGCACACCTTCTGGGAGGTCGTCGACACCCTCGTCACCGGCGTCGCCTTCGGCCTCGTCGGCCTCGAACTGCACAACGCCGTCGAAACCGCCTCCGGCCGCTGGGGCGAGATGCTCGGCATCGGGGGCGTCGTCCTCGCCGTCGTGGTCGTCGTACGGCTGGCGTGGCTGCTGCCCGCCGCCTGGCTGGCCAAGCGGCTGCACAAGGGCCGGGACGTCGACGAGGAGATCCTCACCAGCTGGCGGGAGACCCTCGTGATGTGGTGGTCCGGGATGCGCGGCGTGGCCTCCGCGGCGCTCGCCCTGGCCATCCCGCTGACCACGGCCGACAAATCGGCCTTCCCGGCCCGGGACGAGATCCTCTTCATCGCCTTCGCCGTCATCATCGGCACCCTCGTCGTCCAGGGGCTGACGCTGCCCTGGCTCGTCGAGCTGCTCGGCGTGCGCGCGGACACCGACTGGACCCGCGAGCTGGAGCGCCAGCTGGCCGTTCGCGCCGCCAAGGCGGCCCGGCACCGGCTGCTGGAGATCGAGCAGGAGGAGGAGCTCTCCGAGGACCTGCGGGAGATGCTCCACCGGCGCGCCTACGACGTCGGCGCCCGCATCAGCCCCGAGATGGTCGACGAGGAGCGGCGGGAGGCGCATACGCAGCGGGTGCAGCGGCTGCACACGATCCAGCGCATCCAGGGCGAGCTCCTCTCGGCGGCGCGGCACGCGGTGCTCGACGCGCGGAGCGAGCCGTGGATGGATCCGGAGGTGGTGGACCGGGTGCTGCGGCAGTTGGACATGCGGTCGTTGCGGGGGATGTGAGCGTTTCCGCGCGTGCGGTCGGCTACGGCCGGGTGGTCCGCTTGGGCCGGGCGGCGCGTTTGGGCCGGGTGGTCCGTTCACGCCGTGCGGCCGGTTCAGACCGGGCCCGGGCCCGGGCCGATGTCGCCCGACGTGGGCGGTGTCTGCCGGCGGTCCGGTGTCTCGGCCGGGCCCGGCGCGGGCGCGGTGCTGAGGCGCGGCAGCGCGTACGGGTGCTTCCGGCGCAGCCACTCGATCAGCTGCTCGCGGACCAGGCAGCGCAGCGTCCAGATGTCGTCGGCGTCCTTGGCGGTCACCAGGGCCCGCACCTGGATGGTGGTGGGGGTGGTGTCCGTGACGACGAGGCTCCAGGCCCGGCCGTCCCACTGCCGGCTGCCCTTGACCACCTCGTGCAGCCGGTCCCGCATGAGGTCGATGGGGGCGGAGTGGTCCAGGTGGAAGAAGACCGTGCCGGTCATCCGGGGGTTGCCGCGGGACCAGTTCTCGAAGGGGCGGCTGGTGAAGTACGAGACCGGCATGGTGATGCGGCGCTCGTCCCAGGTGGTGACCACCAGATAGGTGAGCGTTATCTCCTCGACCGTGCCCCACTCGCCGTTCACCACCACGGTGTCGCCGATGCGCACCATGTCGCCGAACGCTATCTGCAGGCCCGCGAACAGGTTGCCGAGCGTGGACTGGGCCGCGACACCGGCCACGATGCCGATCAGACCGGCGGAGGCCAGCACGGACGTGCCGACCGTCCGCATGCCGGGGAAGGTCAGCAGCATCGCCGCCACCGCGACGACGCAGACGGCCGCCGTGACGATGCGGCGGATCAGCGTCACCTGGGTGCGGACCCGGCGCATCCGGGCCGGATCGCGGCTGCCGGCGGCGTAGCGCGCGTACGCCGACTCCACGACGGCCGTCGCCACCCGCGTCGCGAGCCAGGCGCAGGCTCCGATGAGCACCAGGGTGAGCAGCCTGGTCAGCAGGGCCTCGTGCTTGTCGGACAGCTCGGCCGACTCGTAGCCGCCGCGCAGCAGGGCCGTGCACAGCACCAGCCGCAGGGGCATCCGGCAGCGGCGCAGCAGGCGCCACAAGGGGGCTTCCGGATGCCGTTCGGCGATCCGGCGAACCGTTTTGTCGGCGGCCCAGCCCACCACGACCGTGATGACCAGGGCGGCGCCGAGGACCGCGAGAGGCCGCAGCACGTCCTCCATGAGCACCAGCTCCTTCCGGCTCCTGCCGGGCACGCGCTCCTCCTTTCGACCGTAGCTGGCACGATGGAGGCCACGCGATCCAGCCCTGCAAGGAAGTGACTCCGGTGCCGTCTCCTACCACGATCGTCTTGTTCCATTCGGCCTACGGTCTGCGACCGGCCGTACACGCGGCCGCCGAGCGGCTGCGCGGCGCGGGGTACGAGGTGCACGTACCCGACCTCTACGACGGGCGGACGGCGGACACCGTCGAGGACGGCATGGCCATCAAGGACGAGATCGGGCGGGAGGAGCTGCTGCGGCGGGCGATCACGGCGGCGGCGCCGCTGTCCGAGCGGGGGCTCGTCTACGCCGGGTTCTCACTGGGCGGGTCGATCGCGCAGAACCTGGCTCTGGGGGACGAGAAGGCCCGGGGGCTGTTGCTGTTCCACGGGACGTCCGATCTGGCGGAGGACGCGGCGGTGGACGAGCTGCCGGTGCAGCTGCATGTGGCGGATCCGGATCCGTTCGAGCCGCATGACTGGCTGAACGCCTGGTATCTGCGGATGGGGCGGGCGGGGGCGGAGGTTGAGGTGCATCGGTACCACGGGGCCGGGCACTTGTTCACGGATCCGGAGCTGGACGATTTCGACGCGGAGGCGTCGGAGGCGGCTTGGCGGGTGGCGCTCGCGTTCCTCGCGGAACTGTAGGGGCCCCGGTCCCGCCCTTTCACCGTTTCTTGCGGGGGCTGCGCCCCCGCACCCCCGAAGCGCCCTGCGGGCGCTGTCCTCAAACGCCGGACGGGCTATTTCAGCCCGTTGGGGGTGCCCCCTCTGGGGGAGTTTGAGGACGAGCGGCGAAGCCGCGAAGGGGGGGCTGGGGCACAGCCCCAGGAAGCGGCGAAGGGGAGGGACCGGGGCACCCCACCCGCGTCAGCGCTCAGCGCACCGGCGCCTTCACCCGCTCCACCCGCTGGCTCCCGGACAGCGTGCGGTACGAGCGCTCCCACGACGACGTCGCCTTCGGGTCCCGCTTGTCGGAGAGGACGTAGTAGTCCATCTGCGCGCGCTCGGCGGTGATGTCGAGGACGCCGTAGCCGTGGGAGTCCATGTCGACCCACTTCACGTGCCGGTTGGCGGCCTGGATGGCGGCGACGGCCGGGAGCGAGACCGTGTGGGGGAGGACGTGGAGGGTGTCGTCGAGGTTGTCGGCGGTGACCGAGGTGACGACGAACTCGGTGGCGACCGAGCGGGAGACCGGGTACGTCGCGGCCGTCTCCGGGACGTCGTTGGCCCACGCCATGTGGATGTCGCCGGTGAGGAAGACGGTGTTGCCGATGCCGCGGCCGGTGAGGTGGCCGAGGAGTTCGCGGCGGTCGTGGGTGTAGCCGTCCCACTGGTCGGTGTTGGCGGCGATGCCCTCCTCGGGCAGGCCGAGCAGCTTGGCGAGCGGCTTGAGGAGGTGGGCGGGCATGGCGCCGAAGGCCAGCGGGGACATCATCACCGGGTTGCCGACGAGCCGCCAGGTGGTGTCGGAGGCGGCCAGGCCGTCCTTCAGCCAGTCGAGCTGGGCGCGGCCGGTGAGGGTCCGGGACGGGTCGTCGACCGCGCCGCTGCCCGCCTTGACCTGCTCCGAGCGGAACGAGCGCAGGTCCAGCAGGTGCAGGTCGGCGAGGCGGCCGAAGCGGAGCCGGCGGTAGGTGGTGCCCTCGACGGAGGGACGTACCGGCATCCACTCGAAGTACGCCTTCTTCGCCGCCGCGACGCGGTCGGCCCAGGCGCCCTCGGTGCCCGGTGTGTGGTTGACGGCGCCGCCGGACCAGGCGTTGTCGGCGAACTCGTGGTCGTCCCAGATGGCGACGAACGGCATGGCCGCGTGCAGGGCCTGGAGGTCGGGGTCGGTCTTGTGACAGCCGTGCCGGGTGCGGTAGTCGGCGAGCGTGATGATCTCGTGTCTGGGCTCGTGCGGGCGGACGACGTACTTGGCGGCCGGGTACTCGCCCGACTTGTACTCGTAGAGGTAGTCGCCGAGGTGCAGCACCGCGTCCAGGTCGCGGCGGGCCGCGAGGTGGCGGTAGGCGGAGAAGTGGCCCGACTCCCAGTTGGCGCAGGAGACCACGCCGAAGCGGAGGCCGTCCGCCTGGGCGTCGGGGGCGGGCGCGGTGCGCGTCCGGCCGGTGGGGGAGTGGACCTCGCCCGAACCGCCGGTGCCGGCGCCGCCGGTGACGGTGAACCGGAAGAAGTAGTCCGTGCCGGGGCGCAGTCCGCGCACGTCGGCCTTGACCGTGTGGTCGCCGGCGGCGGACGCGGTGACCGTGCCGGAGGCGGTGACCCGGCCGAACCCGGCGTCCTCGGCGACCTGCCAGCTCACCTGGACGTCCGGGCCGAGACCGGACCCGGGGGCGGCCTCCGGAACCGGGGTGACCCGGGTCCACAGCAGGATGCCGTCGGGCAGCGGGTCGCCGGAGGCGACACCGTGCAGGAAGGCGGGGGCCGACGCCGTCTCGGCACGGGCCGCGGCGGTGGCGGCGGTGGCCGCGCGGGCGGCCGGGGCGACGGCGAGGGGCAGCAGCGCGGCGGTGGCCGCCACGCCGGTCACGGCTGCACGGCGGGATATCGGGGGGCGTGGGTTCACGGGCGCTTACTTTATCGCTGTTCGCACGTATGAGCGGACGCTCTGTCAGGAGTTCGTCCGCCCGTCTCCGTGCCGTCGCCTCGAATTCGCGCCGCATTCCACGCCGCCGTCGGAGAACCGTCCGGTGTCCGGCGGGGAGGCGGACGGCCGCGCGGGCCTCCGCCTCCCCGGCCGGGGGCCGGCCGCTACTTCTTGCGCGGGCCGAACTCCTTGTCCATGACCCCGTCGTACAGCTCCTTGGTCGCCGGCGGGACCGGGCCGTTGGGCCCTTCCACGGTCAGCTGCTTGTCGCCGTGGAGGAGGGTCGGGGTGCCGTTCACGCCGTTCTTGCCGAAGAGCTTGCCCATCTCCAGGGCCCAGCGGTCGTAGACGTGGTCCTTGACGCTCGTCTCGAACTTGGTGTTGCCCTTCAGGGCCGGCACCTGCTGGGCTATGTCGATGAGGTGCTGGTCGTCGGCGAAGGCGTCGTCCCGCTCGTTCGGGTGGTTCTTCTTGGAGTAGAGGGCTTCCTTGAAGTCGAGGAAGGCGTCCGTGCTGACGTTCAGGGCGGCGCCCAGGGCGCTGACGGCGTTCTTGGAGCCGTCGCCCGTGAGCTGGCGGTCGAGGAAGTTGACCATGACGTAGCGGACCTTGAACCGCCCGTCCTTCATGTCCTGACGGACGGTCGAGCCGACGGACTGCTCGAAGTCCGAGCACATGGGGCAGCGCGGGTCCTCGAAGATGGTCAGGGTTTCCTTGGCGTTCTTCTGGCCGATGACGATCTCGTTGCCGTTCTCGCCGGTGGTGTTGGCGGGCTTGACGAGCGTCTTCTCGGAGGCCGCCTTCCAGTGGTCGCTGGTGCCGTCGTTCATCTTGGTGACCGCGACGACCACACCGGCCGTGATCGCCAGGACGCCCACCACCGCGGCGCCGACGATGAGTTGGCGCCTGGTCTTGTCCTTCTTGGCCTGGCGCTCGCGCTCGGCGCGCAGCCGCTCGCGCGCGGCCTGCTTGTTCTGGGCGTTGTTGCGGTTGCTCATGATGTCCTCTCACGGGACGTACGAAGGTCGGGGACGGTCCGGCTCAGGCGGTGCGTGCCTGGGGCGGTCCCCGACGTACGACGGAGTGGACGAGCAGGGGGAGGGCGCGCGCGTGCAGGGTGTCGCGGGACGGACGTGCCGTCACGCCCGACGGGGCGGGTGCCGTGCCCTTCGCGATGGCCAGCAGCAGCGGGCGGAAGGCGAAGGCGGCCACCGCGCGCAGCAGCCGGGCGAGGGCCACTTCGCCGCGGTGGAGCCAGGCGGCGGCCAGCATGCCGACGGCGATGTGCAGGGCCAGCAACAGCCACGGCACCGCCGAGTCCAGCGCGTCCGCCGGTGGGCCCTGGCCCGCCGTGAGGTGGGCGAGGGGGGTGCCGACGTCGCCGCCGCGGCAGACCAGGTCGATGCCCATGGAGCGCAGCGGGCCCGCGACCGGGCCGCCCGCCGCGCCGTAACAGGCGTGCTGACCGGTGGTGAAGACCGTGTCGGCGGCCAGTTCCAGCGGGACGAGGAGGGCGGCTATGTGCCCGTAACCGCGCTCGCGGCCGGCCAGGGCGTAGGCGAGGGCGAAGAAGGCGGCCGACAGGGCGGCGACCGTGGACACCGGGAGCGGCATCCGGGAGAGGAGCACGTGGGAGGCGGACGACAGGGTGACGCACACCGCGGTGAACAGCGCGGCGCGCAGCGCCCGCAACCGAACTCCCGTCCCCTCCATAACCGGGAAGTGTGCCACGACACTCCGTAATTGTCGTGTCAAGATTCGGCATCTTCCGGCGGGGACGGGAGCCGCGCCGCGCGGGCTACTTCAGGCGTGCGTCGACCGCCTGGCGGAACTGCTCGGCGGTCATCGGAGCGCCCTTGCCCTGGGGGGTGTCCACCGTCAGCTTCTCACCGTCCAGCTTGATCGTCGGCGTTCCGGTCACGTCCTTGTGGCTGTCGAACTCGTCGGACATCTCCAGCGCCCACTTGTCGAAGGTGCCGTCCTTGACGTTCTTCTCGAACTTCGCGTTGCCCTTCAGGGCGGGGACCTGCTGGGCGATCTCCAGCAGGGTGTCGTCGTTCGCGAAGGCGTCCTTGGTCTCCACGGGGTGGTTGGCCTTGGAGTAGAGGGCCTTGTTGTAGGCGGAGAACGCCTCGGGGCTGACGTCGAGGGCCGCGCCGACGGCGCTGAGCGCGTTCTTGGCGCCGGTGCCGCCCAGGCCGCGGTCGAGGAAGGCACCGATGTGGTACCTGACCTTGAACGTGCCGGCCTTGACGTCCTTGTCGACGGTGTCGCCGACGTTCTGCTCGAAGACCGAGCAGACCGGGCAGCGCATGTCCTGGTAGATCTCCAGGGTGTGCTTGGCGTTCTTGTCGCCGATGACGATCTCGGTGCCCTTGTCGCCCGCGGTGTTGGCCGGCTTGACGAGGGTCTTCTTGGCGGCGGCCTCCCACGCGGAGTCCTTGCCGTCGCCGCCGAGCTGCGACACGGCCACGCCGATGCCGGCCGCGAGGGCCAGGACGCCGACGACCGCGCCGCCGACGAGGAGCTGGCGGCGGGTCCGCTCCTTCTTCGCCTGCTGCTCGCGCTCGGCGCGCAGCCGCTCGCGGGCGGACTGCTTGTTCTCCCAGTTGTTGCGCTTGCTCATGATGCTGCTTCTCCGTGGTGTGGCTGCGGGGGGTTTCCGGTCAGGCGGGGGCGGCCTGGGCCGGAGGGCCGCGGCGGATGACGGAGTGGAGGAGCAGGGGGCGTGCGCCGGTGCGGGGGACGTACGGGGCGGGGCGGGCGGGAGCGGGCACCCGCGCGGCCGGGGTGGTGCGGGCCGCGGCCAGGCGCAGCGGGCGGAAGGCGGCGGCGCCGGCGGCGCGTACCAGCCGGCCGAGCGCCGCCTCGCCGCGGGCGAGCCAGGCGGCGGCCAGCAGGCCGGCCGCCAGGTGCCCGGCGAGGACGAGCCAGGGGACGGTGCCGGGGCCGGCGACCCGGGCCAGCGGGCCGCCCACCCCGCCTCCGCCGCAGATCAGGGTGAGGGCGCCGGGCAGGGGCCGGCCGGCCGGGTCGTAGCAGGCGTGCTGGCCGGTGGTGAAGACGGTGGAGGCGGCCAGCTCCAGGGGGACGAGGAGGGCGGCCGTGCGCCCGTACCCGCGCTCGCGGCCGTACAGCGCCCAGGCCGCGGCGTAGACGCCCGCCGCGACCGCGGCCACGACGGCCGCGGGCAGCTGCCGGCCGGACAGCAGGACGTGGGAGGAGGTGGACAGCAGCACGCACAGCGCCGTGAACAGGGCCGCCCGCAGGGCCCGCGGCAGTGCTGCGGATATGTCCATATGGCGAGTCTGGCACGTTCTGCGGTAAGCGCTGCTTAAAGGGCGATTCATGCGGGTGGTGCTCGAATGTACGTGCGAAGTGTCGCCCGTGGCGTGGGTGACTCCCGGGCCCGGCTCGACGCCCGGGGCGGGCCGGTAACCTTCAAGACTGCCGACTCTCGCCCACCCCCACCCGCCCCGCCGGAGGTCCTCCCCCGTGAGCAAGCCGCCCTTCACGCACCTGCACGTCCACACCCAGTACTCGCTGCTGGACGGCGCCGCGCGGCTGAAGGACATGTTCGCCGCCTGCAAGGACATGGGCATGACGCACATCGCCATGTCCGACCACGGCAACCTGCACGGCGCCTACGACTTCTTCCACCAGGCGAAGAAGGCCGAGATCACCCCGATCATCGGCATCGAGGCGTACGTCGCGCCCGAGTCGCGGCGGAACAAGCGGCGCATCCAGTGGGGCCAGCCGCACCAGAAGCGGGACGACGTGTCCGGTTCGGGTGGTTACACGCACAAGACGATCTGGGCGGCGAATGCCACCGGCCTGCACAACCTCTTCCGGCTGTCCTCCGACGCCTACGCCGAGGGCTGGCTGACCAAGTGGCCCCGGATGGACAAGGAGACCATCTCCCAGTGGTCCGAGGGGCTGATCGCCTCCACCGGCTGTCCGTCCGGCGAGGTGCAGACCCGGCTCCGCCTCGGGCAGTTCGACGAGGCCATCAAGGCGGCCTCGGACTACAAGGACATCTTCGGCGAGGGCCGGTACTTCCTGGAGCTGATGGACCACGGCATCGAGATCGAGCGCCGGGTCCGCGACGGCCTGCTGGAGATCGGCAAGAAGCTCGGCATCCCCCCGCTGGTCACCAACGACTCCCACTACACCTACGCGCACGAGGCCGCGGCCCACGACGCCCTGCTCTGCATCCAGACCGGCAAGAACCTCTCCGACCCGGACCGCTTCCGGTTCGACGGCTCCGGCTACTACCTGAAGTCCACGGAGGAGATGTACGCCATCGACTCCTCGGACGCCTGGCAGGAGGGCTGCGCCAACACCCGCCTGGTCGCGGAGCAGATCAACATCGACGGCATGTTCACGGCCAAGAACCTCATGCCCAAGTTCGACATCCCCGAGGGCTACACCGAGGTCACCTGGTTCCGTGAGGAGACCATGCGGGGCATGCACCGCCGCTTCCCCGGCGGCATCCCCGAGGACCGCATGAAGCAGGTCGAGTACGAGATGGACACGATCATCTCGATGGGCTTCCCGGGCTACTTCCTCGTGGTCGCCGACTTCATCATGTGGGCCAAGAAGCAGGGCATCGCCGTCGGCCCCGGCCGAGGCTCCGCGGCCGGCTCGATCGTCGCCTACGCCCTGGGCATCACCGACCTCGACCCCATCCCGCACGGCCTGATCTTCGAGCGGTTCCTCAACCCCGAGCGCATCTCGATGCCCGATGTCGACATCGACTTCGACGAGCGCCGGCGCTCCGAGGTGATCCGGTACGTCACCGAGAAGTACGGCGCCGACAAGGTCGCCATGATCGGCACCTACGGCACCATCAAGGCCAAGAACGCGATCAAGGACTCGGCGCGCGTCCTCGGCTACCCGTACGCCATGGGCGACCGCATCACCAAGGCCATGCCCGCCGACGTCCTCGGCAAGGGCATCCCGCTCTCCGGCATCACCGACCCCAACCACCCCCGCTACAGCGAGGCGGGCGAGGTCCGGGCGATGTACGAGAACGAGCCGGACGTCAAGAAGGTCATCGACACCGCGATGGGCGTCGAGGGCCTGGTCCGCCAGATGGGTGTGCACGCGGCCGGCGTGATCATGTCCAGCGAGACGATCACCGACCACGTCCCGGTCTGGGTCAGGCACTCCGACGGCGTCACCATCACCCAGTGGGACTACCCGAGCTGTGAGTCGCTCGGCCTGCTGAAGATGGACTTCCTCGGCCTGCGCAACCTCACGATCATGGACGACGCCGTCAAGATGGTGAAGGCCAACAAGGGGATCGACATCGATCTCCTGAGCCTGCCGCTCGACGACCCCACGACCTTCGAACTGCTCCAGCGCGGTGACACCCTCGGCGTCTTCCAGTTCGACGGCGGGCCCATGCGGTCCCTGCTGCGGCTGATGAAGCCCGACAACTTCGAAGACATCTCCGCCGTGTCCGCCCTGTACCGGCCGGGCCCGATGGGCATGAACTCGCACACCAACTACGCGCTGCGGAAGAACGGCCAGCAGGAGATCACCCCGATCCACCCGGAGCTGGAGGAGCCGCTCCAGGAGGTCCTGGCCGTCACCTACGGCCTGATCGTCTACCAGGAGCAGGTCCAGAAGGCCGCCCAGATCATCGCCGGGTACTCGCTCGGCGAGGCCGACATCCTCCGCCGCGTCATGGGCAAGAAGAAGCCCGAGGAGCTGGCGAAGAACTTCGTCCTCTTCCAGAAGGGCGCGCGGGACAAGGGCTACTCCGACGAGGCCATCCAGGCGCTCTGGGACGTGCTGGTCCCGTTCGCCGGCTACGCGTTCAACAAGGCGCACTCCGCCGCGTACGGCCTGGTGTCCTACTGGACCGCCTACCTCAAGGCCAACCACCCGGCCGAGTACATGGCGGCGCTGCTCACCTCCGTCAAGGACGACAAGGACAAGTCCGCGACGTACCTCAACGAGTGCCGCCGCATGGGCATCAAGGTGCTCCCGCCGAACGTCAACGAGTCCGAGGCCAACTTCGCCGCCCAGGGTGACGACGTGATCCTCTTCGGCCTCACCGCCGTCCGGAACGTCGGCGCCAACGTCGTCGACTCGATCATCCGCTGCCGCAAGTCCAAGGGGAAGTACACCTCGTTCCCCGACTTCCTGGACAAGGTCGAGGCGGTCGTCTGCAACAAGCGCACCGTCGAATCGCTGATCAAGGCCGGCGCGTTCGACGAGATGGGGCACACCCGCAAGGGCCTCACCGCGCACTACGAGCCGATGATCGACAACGTGGTGCAGGTCAAGCGGAAGGAGGCCGAGGGGCAGTTCGACCTCTTCGGCGGCATGGGCGAGGAGGACAGCAGCGAGCCCGGCTTCGGACTGGACGTGGAGTTCTCCGACGTCGAGTGGGAGAAGTCGTACCTCCTCGCGCAGGAGCGCGAGATGCTGGGCCTCTACGTCTCCGACCACCCGCTCTTCGGCATCGAGCACGTCCTCAACGACAAGGCCGACGCCGGGATCAGCCAGCTCACCGGCGGCGACTACTCCGACGGCGCGATCGTCACCATCGGCGGCATCATCTCCGGCCTCCAGCGGAAGATGACCAAGCAGGGCAACGCCTGGGCCATCGCCACCGTCGAGGACCTGGCCGGCTCCATCGACTGCATGTTCTTCCCCGCCACCTACCAGCTGGTCTCCACCCAGCTCGTCGAGGACGCCGTCGTCTTCGTCAAGGGCCGGCTGGACAAGCGGGAGGACATCCCGCGGCTGGTCGCCATGGAGCTGATGGTCCCCGACCTGTCCAACGCGGGGACGAACGCCCCCGTGATCATCTCCATCCCGACGGTGAAGGTCACCCCGCCGCTGGTCGAGCGGCTCGGCCAGGTGCTCACCCACCACCGGGGCTCCACCGAGGTGCGCATCAAGCTCCAGGGCGCGCGCAAGACGACCGTGCTGCGGCTGGACCGGCACCGGGTCAACCCCGACCCCGCCCTGTTCGGTGACCTGAAGCAGCTGCTCGGGCCGTCCTGCCTGGCGGGCTGAGGGTCTTGCACGACGGAGGGCGCGCCCGCTTGCCGCGGGCGCGCCCTCACGTGCGTCGAGACGCCGGTCGTGCGGCGGTCAGTTGTGGCCGAAGCGCTTCTGCCGGCTCTTGTGGGCGACGTCCGCCGGCGTCACCCGTGTCGACTGTGCCTCGATGGACGACTGCTGCGCCTGCTGCTGGCCGCGCTCGGCCTGCGTCGCCTTCTGCTGACTCCGGTCCTGCTTCTTGTTCTTGGCCATGGCCGTTGTTCGCCTCCACTCCGGATGCCCCCCGGGTGTCTCCGCACAACACCCTGGCACGCGTGGACGAAACCCGCATTTCGGTCCATAACCATGTGTGACAGGGATACTTCTCGGCCGCACCCCGTATCCGCCACGCCGATGATCCAGTTCGGACTGATAACCCCCGTGCGGTCGGGCAGACTCCTGGGAAAGCCATGTGACAACCGGGGCACTGCCGTGCCGGGGGCGACCGCATCACTCGACATGCCGGACATGCTGGACATACGGAGAGAAGGTGCACCGTGGACCGCTGCGTCGTCCTGGTGGACGCCGGGTACCTGCTGGGCGCCGCCGCCAGCCTGCTGGCCGGGGAGCCCGCCCGGTCCCGCATCACCGTCGACCACACCACCCTCATCCAGGGCCTGCGCGAACGCGCCGAGGACGACACCCAACGCCCCCTGCTGCGCATCTACTGGTTCGACGGCGCCCCCGACCGGGTGCCCCAGCCCGAGCACCGCCGGCTGCGCGTGATGCCCCGGGTCACCGTCCGGCTCGGCGCCCTCACCCGCACCGACGGCCGGTGGGCCCAGAAGGGCGTCGACGCGGCCATGCACGCCGAACTCACCGAACTCGCCCGCAACCGGGCCTGCTCCGACATCGTCCTGGTCACCGGCGACGGCGACCTGCTGCCCGGCCTGATGTCCGCCAAGGAACACGGCGTCGCCGTCCACCTCTGGGCCGTCCAGGCCGCCGACGGCGACTACAACCAGTCCGAGGACCTCGTCGCCGAGGCCGACGAGCGCCGCGTCCTCGACCGCACCTGGATCACCCGCGCCGTCCGCGCCCGCGAACTCACCGGACCCTGCGCCCCCGCGCCCACCGCCGAGCCGGAGATCGCGGCGATCCTCTCCGCGCCGCTGCCCGAGAGCGGCGGGGCGGGGGAGCGGGTGGGGGCGCCGGCCTCGTCCGCCGAGCGGCGGGAGCCCGTACGCAACGGGGTGCGTCCCGCGCCGGTGCCCGCCGCCGCTGCCGCCTCCGAGCGGGGGGAGGCCTCCGGCACGCGGACCGTGCCCACGCCCAAGGACCTCGCCGTCCTCGGCAAGGGACCCGCCGCCGGCGCGGCCGTGCCGGCGACGCCCGCTCTCGGCCATCCGAACGCGACGCTGCGCTGGTCCTCCGACCGGGGGCTGGTCGACCGGGGGCCCGGCAACGGCTCCGGGGAACCTCCCGAGATCGCCGCCCTCCCGACGCTCGCCCAGCTCACCAGCGCGGAGCAGCGGTGGGCCGACCGGGAGGAGGACATCACCACGGTGGGTGGTGACCCCTTCGAGGTGGGGCAGGTGTTCGCCCGGCGGTGGACGGAGCGGATCACCGATTCCGTGCACCTGCAGCATCTGTCGACGGAGTATCCGCGGATTCCGCACCGGATCGACGGGGAGTTGCTGCGGTATGCGGCGCGGTTCGGGCTGCTGGCGCACAAGGACGATCAGATCGATGAGCGGGACCGGTACGCGATTCGCGCCGGGTTCTGGCGCGAGATCGATGCGCGGACGGCGGCGGAGCATGCGCCTGCGGGGGATTAGGGGGTTTGCCCCGGTCCCGCCCTTTCTCCCCCAGCTACCGCTGGGAGGTGCCCCCAGTTTCTTGCGGGGGCTGCGCCCCCGCACCCCCGAAACCGCGCTCCGCGCGGTTGTCCTCAAACGCCGGACGGGCTGACTTGTCAGCCCGTCCGGCGTTTGAGGACCTCGCGGCGAAGCCGCGATGCCGGGGTGCGGGCCCTCCCGCAGAAACGGTGAAGGGGCGGGACCGGGGCAACACCCCCGTACCCCCGTCGCAGCCGTCGCCCGCCGTACGCGTACCCTCATAGCTCGTGAGGATGGGCGTGAAGCAGGCGGCAGGGCACGCCGGGGAGCCGGTGGTGTGCTCCGTGCGCGGTCTGGTCAAGACATACGCCGCCGCTCGCGGTCGTCGCGGAAGACCGGCCGACCAGGAGATCCGCGCCAGCGACCGCATCGACCTCGACGTCCACCGAGGCGAGATCTTCGGGCTGCTCGGTCCCAACGGCGCCGGCAAGACCACCCTCGTCCGCCAGCTCACCGGCCTCCTCCGCCCCGACCGGGGCAGCGTCGAGCTGCTGGGGCACGACCTCGTCCGGTACCCGGACCGCGCCGCGCGGCTCGTCGGCTACCTCGGGCAGCAGTCCAGCGCTCTCGACGAGCTGACGGTGGCGCTGGCCGCCGAGACGACCGGGCGGCTGCGCGGGCTGGGGCTGCGGGCGGCGCGGGCCGAGCGGGACGCCGTCCTCGACGAGCTCGGTCTCGGCCCGCTCGCGGCACGGCCGTTGAAGAAGCTCTCCGGCGGCCAGCGCCGCCTCGCCTGCTTCGCCGCCACCCTGGTCGGCGACCGCCCGCTGCTGGTCCTCGACGAGCCGACCACGGGCATGGACCCGGTCGCCCGGCGCGCCGTCTGGGCCGCCGTCGACCGGCGGCGCGCCGAGCGCGGGGCGACCGTCCTGCTCGTCACCCACAACGTCATCGAGGCCGAGACCGTCCTCGACCGCGTCGCCGTGCTGGAGCGCGGGCGCATCATCGCCTGCGACACCCCGGCCGGACTCAAGGAGCTCGTCGCGGACGAGGTGCGGCTCGACCTCGTCTGGCGCGACGCGCCGCCGCTCGACGTCCCCGAGGTCGCGGCGCTCCGCGACATCGCCACCGAGACCGGCCGCCGCTGGTCGCTGCGGCTCGGCCACGCCGAGGCCCGGGCGGCCGTCGCCGCCGTCACCGGCGGACCCGCCTTCGCCGCGCTCGACGATTTCACGCTCGCCACGCCCAGCCTGGAGGATGTGTACCTCGCGCTGGGCGGCCGTGCGGAGGGTCTGGTGAAGGGGTGACGAGGGCCCGAGGAACGTCCGCCGCCGTGCCGCCCATGCCGCCCGTACCGCCCGTACCGAACAGGAGTCGTTCCGCGTGAGTGCTGTGTCCGCAGAAGCGGTGTCCGGGAAGGTACGGGAGCGGGGTGCGGTCCGCTCCCGGCCCGTGGGCGGGGAGCCCGCGCCGCTGGCCCCGCGCGCGCGGCTGCTGCCCGCGCTGTCGGCCGTCTACCGGGCGCAGCTCTCCCGCGCCCGGGTGGCGCGGATCCCGCTGCTGTTCGTGGCGACCTTCCAGTCCGTCGGCATCATGATCCTGATGCGCGGCGTCGTGGACGGCGGCGACGAGGCGCGGGCCGTCGTGGCCGGCTCCAGCGTGCTGGTGGTCGCGTTCGTCGCGCTCAACCTGCTGGCCCAGTACTTCGGGCAACTGCGCGCGAGCGGCGGGCTCGACCACTACGCGACGCTGCCCGTGCCGCCTGCCGCCGTGGTGCTGGGCGCGGCGGGCGCCTACGCCTCGTTCACCGTGCCCGGGACGGCCGTCACCGCCGTCATCGGGAGCGTGCTGTTCAAGCTGCCGCTGGCTCATCTGTGGGTGCTGGCCGGCGTCATTCCGTTGTCCGGCGCGGCCCTGGCCGGGCTGGGCGCCGCCCTCGGGCTGCTCGCGCCCCGGCAGGAACTGGCGACGCTGCTCGGGCAGCTCGGGATGTCGGCGGCGCTGCTGCTCGGCGTGCTGCCCGTCTCCCACATGCCCGCGCCGATCGCCCTCGCCCGCGACCTGCTGCCGTCCACCTACGGTGTGGAGGCGTTCGCCCGCAGCTTCGACGCGCACCCCGACTGGCTGCGGGTCGCCGGGGACCTCGGCGTCTGCGCGGCCGTCGGCGTGGTCTCGCTGGCCGTCGCCACCTGGGCCTACCGCCGGGCGGCGGTGCGGTGACGCGCCGCGATGCCCGTCCTGCCGCCGACGGCGCGTCCTCGACCTGGCACGATGGCGGGGTGACCGCACCACTGACCCCCAACGACCGGCCCCCGCACAGCCCCTCCTACGAGAGCCGCGGCGGCCGGGCCGCCCTCCTCGACGCGGTGCGCGCCGAACTGCCCGCCGCCGGCGTCGTGGCCGCGGCCGTGACGGTCTCCGGGGCGCTGTTCGGGCTGCTGTGGGTGTGGCTGGCGCCGCACGTACCGCTGATCTCCGACGGCCGGGCGGTGTTCCTCAAGAACTCGGAGGGCGAGCAGGCGATCGGCGCCGACGGCACGTTCGCCCTGCTCGGCCTGGGGTTCGGCGCGGTGGCCGCGGCCCTGGTCTTCCTCTTCCGGCGGGCCGGCGGGATCGGCGTCGTCGCCGCCCTGGCGGTGGGCTCCCTGCTGGCGTCGGTGCTCGCCTGGCGGCTGGGGGTCTGGCTGGGCCCGGCCTCGGACGTGGCGGCCCACGCGCGGTCGGTCGGCAAGGGGGTCGTCTTCGACGCGCCGTTGCGGCTGGGGGCGAAGGGGATGCTGCTCGCTTTCCCGATCGCGGCGATGGCTGTCCATCTGCTGCTCACCGCGGCGTTCGGGCCGCGGGATCCGGAGTCGGGCCCGCCGTGGGAGGCGGGCGCCGGGCCCGGGGTGTCCTCTCGCTGAGCCTTGCTCAGGCCGGGCGGCGGCCGTGGTTCGCTCGGTTCTTCTTGAGACGCCACTTGCGCTTGCGGGTGCGCTTGGACATGCGGGCCCTTTCGTGGGCGGGTCGGTGACGCGTCGCGCTTCTGTCGTAGCGCGGAGTGGCGTCGCCGTCCAGGGGGTGTTGCCCCGGTCCCGCCCTTTCACCGTTTCTTGCGGGGGCGAGCCCCCGCACCCCCGAAGCGCCCTGCGGGCGCTGTCCTCAAACGCCGGACGGGCT
>NZ_JBIRQH010000014.1:86618-219798 GCF_044333095.1 Streptomyces sp. NPDC021100 | reverse complement strand
CATTGCTTTTCAGCATGCTCGCAATTCCGTGTGGCCGCACCCGGACATCGAGAGGCATGCGCCCGGTCGGGTGGGGGAAGACGGGAATGGCGCCGTCGGCATCGTGCGCCCTTGTGCTTGCCCCGGGTGATGACGGTCTTCTGCTGGATCTCCTTCATCGGGGTGCCCTTGGCGCGCAGAGCGAGGGCGTACTCGATCTGGTCAGCGTCGAGGGAGGGCGGCCGGCCGCCGGTCCGGCCGCGCTTGCGGGCGGATTCCTGGCCTTCCAGGGTCTTCTCCCGGGTGTAGGCCCTGGAGTCCTAGCTCAGACACCAGCCGCAAATTGGGCCGCGGGTAGCCGGACGAGCCCCGTTTCTCCATCCTGGGCGTCGTCGTTGGTCTGATCGAGTGATCGAGGCCAAAGGGGCGGGCGTGCGGCAAGAGTGGTCGCCAGAGGAGCTGTTGGCGAACTGGACGCTGGTAGATGGCGACTGGGACCTGGTGGCGAACAAGAGCGGGACGACGCGGCTCGGCTTCATCCTGTTGCTGAAGTTCTTCGAGTTGGAAGGCCGGTTTCCCGATGTGCTGGAAGAGGTCCCGCCGGTCGCGGTGGAGTACGTCGCCGATCTGGTGAAGGTCCCGGCCACCGACTTCGCGAAGTACACGCTGGTCGGCCGGACTGCCGAGTACCACCGCAAGCAGATCCGTGAGGCCCTGGGGTTCCGGCCTTCGACGGTCGCGGATAAGAAGGCGCTGGCGGAGTGGCTGGCCGTGGAGGTCTGTCCGGTCGAGCTGGTGGAGGACCGGCAGCGCGAGGCCCTGCTGGTCGAGTGCCGGGCCCGGAAGATCGAGCCGCCGGGCCGGACCCGGGTCGAGAAGGCCCTCGTCGCGGCGCGCGGCAAGTGGGAGAAGACGTTCTGCGCCCGCACGATCGGCCGCCTCGGCGAGACGGGCACGGCTCGGCTGCTGTCCTTGGTGGCCGAGGACAACGAGGCGGGTACCGCTCTGCTGGCCGCGCTCAAGCGCGACCCGGGCGCGGTCGGCCTGGACTCCCTGCTGACGGAGATCACCAAGCTCGACGACGTGCGCAAGCTCGGGCTGCCCGACGGGCTGTTCGCGGACTGCTCGGAGAAGCTGGTGGCCGCTTGGCGGGCACGGGCGATCAAGATGTATCCCTCGGACTTCCGCGACACGGCGGAGGATGTTCGGATCACCCTGCTCGCGGCGTTGTGCTCGTCCCGTCAGGCGGAGATCACCGACGCTCTGGTGGACCTGCTGGTGGCTCTGGTCCACAAGATCAACGCACGTGCCGAGCGGCGGGTGGAGAAGCAGCTCACCGCCGAGCTGAAGAAGGTTCGCGGCAAGGAGGGCATCCTCTTCAAGCTGGCGACGGCCGCCGTCGACAAGCCCGACGAGGTCGTACGCCGGGCCCTGTTCCCGGTGGTCGGGGAGAAGACGCTGCGCGAGCTGGTGGCCGAGGCGAAGGCGAACGAGAAGGTCTTCAAGGCCAAGGTCCGCACCACGCTGCGGTCGTCGTACAGCTCGTATTACCGGCAGATGCTGCCGCCGCTGCTGAACACCCTGGGCTTCAAGTGCAACAACACCGCGTACCGGCCGGTGATGGATGCGATGAAGCTGCTGAAGAAGTACGCCGACGTCGACGGCAAGACCCGCTTCTACGACGCCGGCGACGAGGTGCCGATGGACAGCGTGGTGCGCAAGGACTGGCGCGAGGCGGTCGTCGACGACAAGGGCAAGGTCGAGCGCATCCCCTACGAGCTGTGCGTCCTGGTGGCCCTGCGGGACGCCGTCCGGCGCCGCGAGGTTTACGTCGAGGGCGCCGCCCGCTGGCGCAACCCGGAGGACGACCTGCCCGGCGACTTCGAGGCCACCCGCGCCGTGCACTACGCCGCGATCCGCCAGCCCCTGAACCCGCGGGCGTTCATCGCGGACCTGAAGAAGCGCATGACCGCCGGCCTGGACCAGCTGTCCGGCGCGCTCGCGGACGGCAGCGCGGGCGGGGTGAAGGTCACCACCCGCAAGGGCGAGCCGTGGATCGCCGTGCCGAAGCTGGAGCCGCTGGCCGAGCCCACCGGCCTGGCGGCGCTCAAGGAGGAGGTCGCGCGCCGCTGGGGCGTCCTGGACCTCCTGGACGTGCTGAAGAACGCCGACTTCCTCACCGGTTTCACCGAGGAGTTCTCCTCGGCGGCCGCCTACGAGCGAATCGAGCGTGGCGTTCTCCAGCGGCGCCTCCTGCTGGCGCTCTTCGCACTCGGTACGAACATGGGCATCCGCGTCTCCCACAGCGGCCGGCCGAACCAGGACCGCATCTGTTCCAGGTGCCCGACGTCCCCGCGGATCGTGCCGTCCGCCAGCCCCGCCGAGGCCCGCGCCAGCACGAACCCCGACAGCACGTCGGTCTCGAACTGCTCCAGCTCATCCGCTGTGGCCAGCGGCCGGACATCGCGCAGGTCCCGTACGGCAGCCAGCGCCAACCCGAGCCTCCTCACCTTCATCCCAATCGTGAACCGATCGGGCAAGGTGAAAACGCTTCAGGAATCCCGAAGTTACGTCAGCCCGCGAACTGCTACGGGAGAGAGGACGAACTGCCTGGCCACGAGGTTGAGGACTGGGGGAGGCTCAGAGGAACTCACGGGATGTCGCACAGCACTGCGGTACGAGCTCGCCTCCACATCTTCCGAAATACCCCTGGGGGGTATATCGTTGTTGACGTCAGGAGGCGCCGGGAACCCGACCCGGCCCCTCCCGGAACCCGTGCACCGACGACGTGAAGGAAGCAGCCATGACCTCGCAGACGAACTCCACCTCCTGCTGCACCCCCGCCGGCACCTGCGGCTCCGCCACCCAGGCCGACGTCCAGGTCGGCATCACCACCGTCTACAAGGTGACCGGCATGACCTGTGGCCACTGCGAGGGCTCGATCTCGCAGGAGGTTTCCGCCCTGGCCGGCGTGACCTCCGTGAAGGCCGTGGCCGCCACCGGGCTGGTGACCGTCACCTCCGCCGGCCCGCTGGACGACGAGGCCGTGCGCGCCGCCGTGGACGAGGCGGGCTACGAGCTCGCCGGCCGCGCCTGAGACACCCCGGATCCCCGGGACACCCCCCGGATACCCCCGCCCCGTACACAGTTCCCGGTACCCGCCGGTTCGTGCCGCTCCACTGATATGGACGCCCGCAGCTCCGGCCCTCCTCCAGGAGACTCCGTAATGACCAGCACCGCTCTCGAGAAGGCCCCGGCGCCCGCCGCGGCCGCCTCCGAAGCTTCCGAAGTCGAACTCTCCATCGGCGGCATGACCTGCGCGTCCTGCGCGGCGCGCATCGAGAAGAAGCTCAACCGCATGGAAGGCGTCACGGCGGCGGTCAACTTCGCCACCGAGAAGGCCAAGGTCGCCTACGGGCCGGGGACGGCGGTCGCCGATCTCATCGCCACCGTCGAGAAGACCGGCTACACCGCCCAGGAGCCGCCCAAGCCTGCGGCCGGCGCGGAAGCGGAGACGCCGCAGGAGCAGGAGGCCGGCCACGGCGGTGGAGAGGTCGGCGCGCTGCGGCAGCGGCTGCTGGTCTCGCTCGTCCTCGCGGTACCGGTCGTGCTGATGGCCATGGTCCCGGCCCTGCAGTTCGACAACTGGCAGTGGCTGTCCCTGACCCTGGCCGCGCCAGTGGTGGTGTGGGGCGCGCTGCCCTTCCACAAGGCGGCGTGGACCAATGCCCGGCACGGTGCCGCGACGATGGACACGCTGGTGTCGATCGGCACCCTCGCCGCGCTCGGCTGGTCGCTGTGGGCGCTGTTCTTCGGTCACGCCGGCATGCCGGGCATGCGGCACGGCTTCGACTTCTCGGTCTCGCGGGCGGACGGCTCGTCCTCCATCTACCTGGAGGCCGCCGCCGGAGTGACCGCCTTCATTCTGGCCGGGCGCTACCTGGAGGCGAAGTCCAAGCGCAAGGCCGGCGCGGCCCTGCGGGCGCTGCTGGAGCTGGGCGCTAAGGACGTGGCCGTCCTGCGCGACGGTCGCGAAGTCCGCATCCCTGTAGCGGAACTGGCGGTCGGCGACCTGTTCGTCGTACGCCCCGGGGAGAAGATCGCCACCGACGGCACGGTCACCGAGGGCGGTTCGGCCGTCGACGCCTCCATGCTGACCGGCGAGTCCGTGCCCGTGGACGTCACCGTGGGCGACGCCGTCACCGGCGCCACCGTCAGCGTCTCCGGCCGCCTGGTCGTCCGGGCCACCCGGGTCGGCGCCGACACCCAGCTCTCCCGCATGGCCAAGCTGGTCGAGGACGCGCAGAACGGCAAGGCCGCCGTCCAGCGCCTGGCCGACCGCATCTCCGGGATCTTCGTCCCCGTCGTCCTGCTGATCGCCCTCGGCACGCTGCTGACGTGGCTGTTCGTGACCGGCGACGCCACCGCCGCGTTCACCGCCGCCGTGGCCGTGCTGATCATCGCCTGCCCCTGCGCCCTGGGTCTGGCCACCCCGACCGCCCTCATGGTCGGCACCGGCCGCGGCGCCCAGCTCGGCATCCTCATCAAGGGCCCCGAGGTCCTGGAGTCCACGCGCCGCGTCGACACCGTCATCCTCGACAAGACCGGCACCGTCACCACCGGCCGCATGGCCCTGCACGAAGTCATCACCGCCCCCGGCGTCTCCGAGCAGGACCTGCTGCGCCTGGCCGGCGCCCTGGAGCACGCCTCCGAGCACCCCATCGCCCGCGCCATCGCCGACGGCGCCGCCGAGCGCACCGGCAGCCTGCCCGTACCGGAGAGCTTCGAGAACATCGCCGGGCTGGGCGTGCAGGGAGTCGTGGAGGGGCACGCGGTCCTCGTCGGGCGGGAGAAGCTGCTCTCGGAGTGGGTGATTGAGCTGCCCGCCGAGCTGGCAGCGGCCAAGGCGACCGCCGAGGCCGAGGGCCGTACCGCCGTCGCCGTCGCCTGGGACGGCAAGGCCCGCGGCGTCCTCACCGTGGCCGACGCCATCAAGGACACCAGCGCCCGGGCCGTCGCCGAGCTGCGCCGCCTCGGCCTGACCCCGGTCCTCCTGACCGGTGACAACAAGGCCGTCGCCGAGAGCGTCGCCCGCGAGGTCGGCATCGACGAGGTCATCGCCGAGGTCCTCCCCCAGGACAAGGTCGACGTCGTCAAGCGCCTCCAGGCCGAGGGCCGTTCGGTCGCCATGGTCGGCGACGGCGTCAACGACGCGGCCGCCCTGGCCACCGCCGACCTCGGCCTGGCCATGGGCACCGGCACCGACGCGGCCATCGAGGCCGGCGACCTCACGCTCGTACGGGGCGACCTGCTGGTGGCCGCCGACGCGATCCGGCTCTCCCGCCGCACCCTCGGCACCATCAAGGGCAACCTCTTCTGGGCCTTCGGCTACAACATCGCAGCCCTCCCCCTCGCGGCGGCCGGCATGCTCAACCCGATGATCGCCGGGGCGGCCATGGCCGTCTCCTCGGTCTTCGTCGTCACCAACAGCCTCCGCCTCCGCCGCTTCCGCTGAACCCGATGGTGAGAGAGGTCCCGGCCCTGTGGCCGGGGCCTCTCTCGCATGAGGGGGCTGGGGCGGCCGGCGCGCGGTGATCCTCGCTCGCCCGTGTAATAGCCCTCGCAAGGGGTTACCAGAGCCCGCCGAGGGTGATCCACCCGTCCGGGATCCAGCCGCCCCGCTAACCGGTCCTCGACCGCCCTGCACGCACCACGCACGGCGGTCGAGGAGCGAGCTGAGCCCACCGAAGATCCACACAGGGTTTTCATCAAGGAAGTCAGCAAGCCCCCGGTCCACAAGGCCCGCCCCCGTGTCCCCCTCACCTGCCCTGACTGCGGCTGGGGCGTCCACGCCAAGCACTCCCCGCTCCGGGTGCGCTACTTCTGCCACGACCCGGGCCGGCCGCCATCGTGCGAGCTGTTGAACGAGTCGTGGGAGCACCACATGCTCAAGCTGGAGATGGCCGGAGCGATCCGCGGCGCGGGCTGGTTCGCCGAGCTCGAGGTCCCGGCCGAGGATGGCTCGTGGCGGGCGGACGTCATGGCGTCCGCCCCGGACGGCGCCCGGCGCATGGCCTGGGAGGCCCAACTCTCCCCGATCACCGATGAGGACATCAGCGCCCGCACGGCCCGATACCGGGACGCGCGGATCGCGGTGTGCTGGGTCTCCCCGCACAAGCGGCCGCCGAGTTGGATCGACATGGTGCCGGCCGTCCGGGTGCGCGCCCCCGAGGCGCGGGACGTTCCGTGGGTGGTGGACGACGGGCTCGCCGGGTTCGACTTCGCGGCCGGCCGGTGGGAGTTCAGGGAGGAGGAACTGCCGCGATTCGTGCGGTGGGTCCTGCTCGGGCAGCTGGTGCCCAGCCGGAGCCTGCCGCGCTACCGGCGCGTGTACCGGCACATCGACGACCAGGTCTGGCAGTTCCGCCGGGAGCGGTGATGGACCTCCGCGCAGTCCGTCCGTGCTCAGAGCGAGCACGAGGAGATGCGGCAGCGACAGGAGGAGGAGAAGCGGGAGCGCGAGGTCAGACGCAAGAAGGCCGCGGATGCGGCCGAGCGCCGCCGAAAGAACCTGGAGGAGCTCCGCCAGCGCCGCCGTACCGAGGAAGACCGCCAGCGCCGGAAGGAGCAGGAGGAGGAGAACCAGCGCCTTCTCGAAGAGAGGCGCCGGCGGTGGGCTTTGGATGGGTGCGAGACGGCTCGTCCCCTGACGCCTAAAGCCCCGGCCGATGTGGCCGGGGTCCTGCGGAGAGAGGGCCTCAGCCGGCCGAGCTCTATCGGTCGTACGCCCAGGTCCGGCCGGTCTGCCGGTACTCCTCCACCGGGATCGGCTCGACGCCGGTTCGCATGCGGGCGGTATAGAGCAGACCATCAAGGTGGTCGACCTCATGTGTGATGAGCCGGGCCAGCCCACGCTCGTACACCGCGGTGACCTCGGCGCCGTCCAGCTCGGTGGTCACCACCGTGATCATCAGGGGCCGGGGGACCATGCCGCGGACGTCGAAAAAGCTCAGGCACCCCTCGTACTGCTCGTCCATCTCCTCGGAGCGCACGGTGATGCGGGGGTTGAGCAGGACGATGGGGGCCGCGGCGGGATCGGCGGGCTGGACGACGGCCGCCGCCCGGCCGATGCCGACCTGCGGGGCCGCGATCCCCATCCCCTTGGCGAAGGGATGCACGCGGGCGATGCGCTCTATGGCGGCGAACAGCGTCTCAACGGTCTGCTCGGCGGTGTCCTTCTCGGCGGGCAGGGTGAAGGGCCGGGCGACTTCGGCGAGGACGGGGGCGCCGTACTGCACGACGCCGAGGTCACGCATCTGCTCGCTGGGCCGCACCGTGGTCACCTGAACTCCTCGTGAGTCGCATCGCGTTCACTGTTCGCGCGGAAGCGCCACTCAAGACGGTACCGGGCGTGCAAGGCTGGTTGGGAGGTCGTCCAGGAGAACAGCCTGGTCCCGTTCTCGTCCCTGCGGACGGGCGCCGTCCGCAGCGGGGACGCCTCGGCGGTCATGGACGTCTCGGTTCCCCACACCACCGGGTCGAGGGCGGCGGGGAAGGCGAGCTGAACTTCCAAGTGCTCGGTCGGCAGGCGCACAGCCCGCTGGAACCAGCGGCCCCACTTCTCGTCCCCCACCGAGTAGGCGTACTCGATCCACACCGACTCGCCGGGGTAGAGAGGGAAGCGGCCCTGGGCGTTCTCGAACAGCAGCCAGACCTCTTTGAAGGCGTCGCGGTCGTGCTTGGCCTCCCACCGCATCGCCTCCCCGCGGCACGTCGCGCTCAGCTCCAGCTCATTCCAGGTCAGCGGGTAGGTGCGGTAGTGCGCGTTGGACCGCTCCGGCTCGCCCGGGTACCGGTCGACGGAGATCCGGATCAGGTAGCGGGTCACCGGCTCGGTGCCGGTGTTCCGCAGGCGCCGGCGCATCGTCAGCCGGTACCAGCGGCCGTCGTAGTCCAGGCGTGCGGCGTCGTGCTCGACGACGAGGGCAGAGCCGGTCGCGTACGGCTGTCCGTCCACCGCGCGCGCAACCGCTGCCGCCGCGACCGCGCGCCCGTCTCGGGCCTTGGCGGCCTCGTAGTCGCACCACCGCTTCCAGATCGCCTTGCCGGCACCCAGGGCCTCGTCCGCGCGGCGGGCGAAATCCTCGGTCGGCTTGTGCCGCCCGGATTCCACATGGCTGACGTAGGACGGATCGAAGCCCATCGCGCAGGCCAGGGCCCGCTTGGACAGGCCCCTCACCTCGCGCCAGTAGGCAGTCTCGGCCGCGAACGCCTCGGCCGCCTGCTCCACGGTCATCGCATCGTGCTGTTCTCCCATCAAGGCCCCCGCCCGGCTGGCTGGTTGACGACGAGATGAGTGAACCGTGAGTGAGGGCCATTCACCATCCCGTCACCGCAACTGACCCCGGTTTCCTTCCCCTGACCGGCCCGGACGACCCGGGCCCGGCGGGAGGAGACCGCCATGAGGCTGCTGTACCTGCTGAACATCTCCAACCCCGGACGGCTCTCGGCCGACTCCGGCTTCACCTTCGCCGACCTGCTCACCCCCGCCCTCGCCGACGCCGGCGTGGACGTCACCGTGGCCGCCCCGGCGCCGGCCGGGGATGCCCGGGTGGGCTTCGCTCCCGTCCTGTCGCCGTCCACGAAGTACCGGGCCCGCCTCGACCCCGGCCTCGACGAGCTCGTGAACCTCGTCCGCCGGACGCGGCCCGAGGTGGTGGTCGCCAACCAGATCGAGGCCACTCCCGCGATCCGCGCCGCCCTCCTCGAAGCCGGCACCGACGCACGGATCGCCGCGTACTGCCACTACCTGCCGTTCTCCTTCACCGGCAACAGCGACCTGGAGCTCGATCCGTCCCTGGACGACGGCGGGCTCGGCCGCAGCGTGCTGCTGGCCTTCGCCGCCGGGCTCGCCGCGTGCGACCGGGTCCTGGTCCACTCCGCCACGGCCGCGTCTTGGACCACGGCGGCCGCCGACCGCATGGGCGTCGAGCTCGCCGAGAAGCTGCACGTCGTGCCCGCGCCGCGCGACGAGTGCCTGGTCCGCGACCCCGCCGACACGGTGCCGCCGGACGGCCGCGCAGTGGCGGTCTACAACCACCGGCTCTACGCGCACTACGGCACGGCCCGCTTCACCGCCCTCGCCCGCCGTCTGACCGCCGAGGCACCGGTGGAGCTGATGGTGATGGACCTGTTCGGCACCCGCAGCCCCGAGCGCGTCCGCCTCGACCCCAGCCCCGAACAGCACCGCGACGCTCTCGCCGCCCTGCCCGGCGTCACCATCGCCTCCGACCGCGGGGACCGCGTGCGCTACCGCGACCTGCTGGCCGGCGCCCACTTCGGGATCGCCCCGTTCCGGCCGGGCTGCCCCTGGTCGATGTCGGTAGTGGACTGCCAGGGGATGGGGCTGCCGGTCATCGCCCCGCGCACCGGGTGGCTGGCCGAGCACATCGACGACGACCTGCTCTTCGACACCGACGACGAAGCCGTCCGGATCGCGGCCCGGCTGGCCACGGACAGCGAGTTCTACCAGGTGCACGCCAAGCGTGCCCACGCCTCCACCAGCGACTTCACCCCGGCCGCGGTGGCCGCCCGCTACCTGGAGGCGATCGCGTGAACGGGTTCGACGCGGTGCTGCTGTCCTACGACGAACCGATGGCCAACGGGCTGCACCGCCGCCTGGGCCGGGTACTGGGCGGCACGGTCAAGCGGCTCCACGGGGTGCGGGGGATGCGCCGGGCCTACCGGCTGACGGCCGAGCTGGTGGATACCGAGCAGTTCTTCCTCGCGGACGGCGACTTCGCCATCGACACGCGCTTCCCGGCCGCCGACGTCGAGCCGCTGGCCGACGGGGTCTCGATGCGGGTGTGGCGGGCGGTCAACCCGGTCAACGGCCTGACCTACGGCTACGGCGGGCTCAAGCTCATCCGCCGGGACGCACTGCGGGAGATGGGCGAGGCCGTCGACGTCCTCGCCGCTCTCCCGGGCAAGGTCGAGTTCTGCCAATTCACAGCCGGGACGACCCGGTTCAATCAGAGCCCGTACCACGCCTGGAAGGCGGGTTTCCGCGAGTGCGCGATGCTCGCGCGCGGCAGCGAGTACGGCATGAACGACGCCGATGCCCGCACCCGGGTCGGGGCTTGGATGGCCAGCCGCGACGGCGACTTCGCCGCCTACGCGGTTTCCGGCGCCCGCGACGGCATCGCCTTTGCCCGCGACGCCGCCCGCGATGTAGCCCGGTTCGACCTGCTTAACGACCCGGCCTGGCTGCTGGAGCACTTCACGGCCGCGCACGGCGAGCAGGCGGTCGCCGGATGACCACCGGCCACCCTCCGTTGGTGCTGATCGAGCCGTACGCGCACCACCTCGGCGGGCACCACCCGCGCACCCTGGCCGCGCTCGCCGCGGCCAGGCCCGGCGCCCTGGTCATCGCCCCTCACGGCGCCGCCGACCCCGGTCCGCTCCGCCGGGCCGGCGCCCGGCTCGTCACCGGCGCCCGGGGACCGGCGGCGGCACTGCTGCTGACCGCCGCCCAGTGGGCGAACGCGGTCTCGGCGGCCGGGCGGAAGGCGTTCGCCTCCCGCCGGTGGCCGCGCGCTGTGCGGCGGGCCCCGCACCAGGTCACCCTCCTGGCCCGCTGCCTGACGGAGGGCGCGTGCCTGCGCACGGCCCGCCGCCTTGTCCGGGAGCCGGCCGCCGTGGTGGTGCTCAGTGCGAGCGAGGCCCTGCACGGTGCCGCCGCTCTCCTCGGCGGACAGCCTCACCTGCGGTTCATCCACGAAGCGGTCACCACGGAGGACGCGCCGGTCCGGCTGCTCGGGCGGTTCGCCCGCCGGGGCGAGCGGCGGGTGGTCGCGCTGTATCCGACGGCGGCAGTCCGGGAGCAGTTCGCCGGCGCCTTTCCCGGCCTGGGCGGGGTGGCGCGGGCCTTCGCGGTCGACGACGGCCACCGGCTCACCGACGCCGAGCGGGACGGCGCCCGCACCGCCTTCGGCATCCCCGACGGCGCGCGGGCAGTGAGCCTGGTCGGCGGCTGGTGGCCCTACAAGGACATTGCCACCATCGACGCCGCCCTCACCCGGCTCAGCCGGCCGCTGCACCTGGTGGTCACCGGCACCCCGCTCGACGAGGAGGTGCTGGCCCGCTGGCACCAGCTCCCGCAGCTCCGCCTCCACACCGTGCCCGGCCCGGTCGGCGAGCAGGTCCTCCGCCTCGTCTACGCCGCCGCCGACGCGGCCCTCGTCGCCCGCCGGCCCGGGGTGGGCAAGGAGTCCGGGCTGGTCATGGACACCGTCCGGCTCGGCGTCCCTCTGCTCGTCTCCGACCACGACCCGGCCCTCACCGCCCGCCTCACCGCGGAGCCGTGGGCCCGGCTCTTCCCGGCCGGCGATCCCGGCGCCCTCGCCCTGGTGCTCGACGCTCTCGCTGCCGGGCCGCTGCCCCGGCCCGGCCCCGGGGCGGGCGCTGCGGTGGGCATGGCCACGGCGGCCGAGCAGGCCGCCTTCCTCACCACCACCTACACCCGCCTGACCGAGGAGCTGCGATGACGCCCGCCTTGCCCGCGCTGATCGCGGTGATCGGCCCCGTGGAACCGGTCCTGCTGACCGCTTGGGCCACCCACTACCGCGCGCTCGGCATCACCGACTTCCGCCTCGCCTTCCACTTCCCCGATCACGTCCCTGACGCGTGGCGGGACGAGCTGCTGGCTACTGCGCACGAACTCGGCATCGTCCCGGCGACGGTCAGCACGGGCCCGTGGCACGAGCACACCAACACCGCTCTCCGGGACGCGCTGCGGGAGCAGGCCGGGCCCGGCTGGCACCTGCTGGCCGACTCCGACGAGCTCCAGACCTTCCCGGCCCCGCTCGCAGAGGTGACCGCCACGGCGGAGAAGAAGGGGCGGGTGGTGGTCGGCGGGCTGATGCTCGACCGCGTCGCCGCCGACGGACGGCTCGCCCACTGGCGGCCGGAGACCGGGCTGGACCGCGCGTTCCCCCTCGGCGGACACCTCACCCACCGGCTCCTGCGCGGCGACCCCCGCAAGGTCGTCCTCGCCCGTTCGGGCATCCCGGTGGCCTCCGGGAACCACCGCGCCCCCGGCCACAAGTCCGACCCGGACGCGCTGGCCTGCGTGCACCACTTCAAATGGCGCTCAGGCGTCCTGGACGACCTCCGCCGGCGGGTGGACTGCTTCACCTCCGGAGCCTGGGCCGAGCAGAGTCCGGCCGTACGGGACGAGGCCGGGCGGTTGCTGGACCACGTCGACCGGCATCACGGGCGGATCGACGTCGCCGATCCCCGCCTGGGCTTCCGCCGCGTCACCCTCGACGGTCTACCAGCCGGGTGGCCGGCGGAGGCCCGCGGCATCGTCACCCGATGGCGCCCGCCTGCCGCGAACAGCCGACGGTAGCGGGGCCCGGTCGGCGACAATGGGGGCACGGAACCGGCGAGAGGCAGGAGGCGGACGTGACGGAGCGCGAGCCGACGGCGGTGCTGCTGGTGGGCATCACCGGCTCCGGCAAGACCACCCTCGCCCAGGCCCTCGCCGACCGCGGTCTCATCCGGCTCTCCGTCGACGAGGAGGTCCATCGCCTCCACGGCCGCTACGGCGTCGACTACGCCGAGCACACCTACTTCGAGCGCGAACGCCCCGTGGTCGACGCTGTCCGACGGCAGCTGGCCGAGCACCTCGCTGCCGGGCACGATGTCGTCCTCGACCACGGCCTGTGGCTCCGCGCCGACCGCGACGCCTGGAAGAAGCTCGTCGAGGCCGCCGGCGGCCGGTGGCGGCTGGTGTACCTGCCCGTCGAGAAGGACGAGCTGCTGCTGCGCCTGGCCGCCCGCAACGAGCGCAAGGACGCCAACGCCCTCACCGTGACCGCCTCCGCGCTGGACGACTTCTTCGCCCGCTTCGAGCCCCCGGCCGTCGACGAAGGAGCGATCATCTACACCGGCGACGCCGACCAGGCCTGTGCCGCCGTGCTGGGCGAAGACCGGGAGACGAGCGGCCTGCCGAGTGCGGCCGTGGGGAACATCGGTCCAGCCATTCACGGTAGCGAGCACTCCGCTTAGCGATCGGACGGCCGTTGCCCCAGACAACCTTGAATTGCACGGGGCGCACCGCGGAGATCCGCACCTGAGGTGCGGGCCCGCCGTTCGGCGCCGACAGTGGGAAGCATGAAAGACCACAACGTCCTCTTCCTGGCCGTCGCTGACCCGCATAGCGGCCACGAGGCCCTGGAGGGCCTGCGCGCCGCCCACGCCGACGGCCGCCTCACGCTCCGCGAGGGTGTCGTGATCTGCCGGGGGACCGACGGTAACCTCGATTTGCCGGATGCCGTCGACAACACCGGCACCGCCCGTTCCTTCGCTATCGGCGGCCTGGTCGGCGGCCTCCTGGGAATCCTCGGAGGTCCCCTCGGCGTCATGATCGGTTTCGGGGCGGGCGGACTAGCCGGCGGCCTGCACGACGCCCGCGAGGCCACTGCCGCCAACGTCGCTCGGGAGATACTCGCCGAAGAAGTTCCGCCGGGCAGCACCGTCCTCGCCGTGGAGGTTCTCGAGGATGGCCCGGCCGCGGCGGACCTCGTCCTGAGCCCGTACGGGACGGCAGACCGTTACCCGGCCGAGGAGATCCGCAGGGAGATCGAGGAGGCGATCGCGGGGAAGTGAACCCGCTCCCCGCCTTCGCGCGAGACCGGGGGCGGGCGGGGTACCGGGTGTCCTGAGCCACCGATTACTCAGCAGGCGCTCGTGCACGAGCGGGAGCGCGAGGACGGCCTCGGCGACACCGACGACGGCACGGTGGTGCTGATCAGCGACCGCCTCCGGGCGATCACCTCCGGTCCTTACCGCGACGGTGCCGCGCCCCGCTGGGCCGAGACCGTCGAGTACGCCCAGGAGGCGGTCGACGCGGCGTCAAGCGGGCGCAGCACCGGCCTCTGGCACCCCGCCCCGGCGGTCCCGGCCGCCGCCGAGCAGCCGAGCAGCTGTACCCGACCCTCGCGGCAGCCCCGCCGAGCCGCCGGGCACCCCCGGAGGCGCGGAGGTACCGGCGTGCTCCGGGCCGGGGCAAGGGCGTCTTCGGGTGCCGACAACTTCTCCGCAGAACCCCCGCGAATCCCGGACGCCTGGGGGCAGAACGACCGCCACCCGGCACTGCACCCGCACCGCACCCTGACCGCCACAGCACCGCCACCCGAGCCGCCGGGTGGCGGTGCGGGTGCGGTCCCGAGGCGGTGCGGGTGCGGTGCCGGGTGGCGGTCCTCCGAGTGTGCGGCCGGCGGCTCGTCGTGCTCCTGGTGCCGGCCGTCGCCGGGTAGAGGCCTTCGAGAGATCAAGAAGCAGCGGACCCGTACGGCGATCGCCGACGCAGCCCTGGGACTCTTCCTGGAGCACGGTTTCGACCAGGTCACGGTCGCGGAGGTGGCACGGCATGCGGGTGTGTCCACCAACACCGTGTTCAACTACTTCCCCACCAAGGAAGACCTGTTCTTCGACCGCCAGGCCGAGGTCGAGAACCACCTCGCCGCCCTGGTGCGCGACCGACCACGGGGCACCTGCCCGGTCGCGGCCGTCCGCGACGACCTGCTGACCGCCCTACGGCAGGACCACCCGATGCTCGGACTCCAGCCCGGCGCGTCCGCGTTCTGGCAGGCTATCCAGGACAGCCCGGCCCTACGCGCCCGCGAACGAGAGATCGGCGAACGCATCGAGGCCGCCCTGGCGACCGCTCTGACCGAACGTCCGCCGGACACCGCGGACGCACCCGGCAGTGCCGGCCACCCGCTCTCAGTCCTCCTCGCGGGCGCCATCGCCGGAACACACCGCGCGGCCCTGCGCGAGCTCCGACGACGCATCATGTCGGGCGAGCCACCCGCGCACGCCCGCGACTCCATCGCCTCGGCAACCCTCCAGGCATTCAACCTCCTTTGCACCGGACTACACGCAAGGAGCGAACCGACGTCACACGAGCTGCAGGCCCCTTCGTGACAGCGTCCGAGACGGAGCCCCACTGACGCTGATGCTGTCGAAACCCGTGAACAGTTCAACTCGCTTGACCGGTCCTCCCCGTACCTGCCGCCCCCGTTCCCCTGCCCCACGCCTCGCGGGGACTTGTCACCGGCACGCGCGCCTCCGCCTCGTACCCCCGTCACCAGGGCACCACCCCCGCGTCCTCGAAGAACCCGCCGGTCGGCCCGTCGTCGGGCAGGGTCGCGAGGCGGACGGCGATCGCCGCGCCCTGTTCCGGGGTGCGGACGCCGCGGAAGCCGTTGAGGTCGGTCGCGCAGTAGCCGGGGCAGGCGGCGTTGATCAGGATGTTCGTGTCGCGCAACTCCTTGGCGTACTGGACGGTGACGGCGTTCAGGAAGGTCTTCGACGGGGAGTACGCGGCGGAGATCGGGCCCGTTTCGGCGCCGGGGGTGCTCTGGCGGGTGAGGGAGCCGACGCCGCTGGACATGTTGACGATCCGCGGTGACGTCGAGCGGCGCAGCAGCGGCAGCAAGGCGTTGGTGACGCGGATGACGCCGAGTACGTTCGTCTCCACGGCCGTTCGCACCGTCGCGAGGTCGACCTCCGTCGGCGCCTGCGGCCCGCTGCCGGTGACCCCGGCGTTGTTGACCAAGACGTCGAGCCGGCCGGCCCGGTCCTCGATCAGCCGGGCGGCGCCGGTCACGCTCGCGTCGTCGGTCACGTCGAGCGGCACGCCGAACGCGTCGGCGCCGGCCGCCCGCAGCTTCGCCACGGCACTCTCGCGCCGCGCCTCGTCACGGGCGCCGACCCCGACCCGCCAGCCGAGGGCGCCCAGGCCGGCCGCGATCGCGAATCCGATGCCCTTGTTCGCGCCGGTCACCAGCGCGATCGTCTGTTCGTTCATGGCTTCGATCCTGCCCGGGGCGGGTGGCGGACGGCCAAAACCAATCGGGTCGCCGGCGATACCGCCCGGGTATCGACCGAGGTGAGGCGCTGCAGGCCATACGATGGCGGCGTGGAGACAAGGGAGTTGCGGTACTTCGTCGCCGTCGCCGAGGAACTGCACTTCGGGAGGGCCGCCGAGCGGCTCGGCATCGCGCAGCCCCCGCTGTCGCGGGCGATCCGGCAGCTCGAACGGCGTCTCGGGGCGCAGCTGTTGGAGCGCAGCAGCCGCGCGGTCACCCTGACCGAGCCGGGATCGGTGCTCCTGCGCGAGGCCCGGGCCGTGCTGGACGCGGTCGAGGCCGCCGAACGGCGTACCCGCCGCGCCGCCACCGGCCGCGCCGGCGTCGTCCTCGCGACCAAGGCCGGCGCGACCAGTGAGCTGCTGGCCGAACTGCTCGACGCCTACGCCGCCGAACCCGACGCCGTCCCCGTCGACCTTCTCCTGTGCGGCATCGGCGAGCAGGAACGCGTGCTGCGCGACGGCCGGGCCGACGTGGCCCTGCTGCACCGGCCTTTCGACTCCACGGCCGGCTTCGACACGGAGGAACTGCGCACCGAGGGGCAGGTGGTGATCCTGCCCGCGGGGCACCCCCTCGGCGGCCGGGACTGGTTGCGGGCGGCCGACGTCACCCACCTGCCCGACCTGCCGATGCCACGCTGGCCCCGCCCTGACGGCACCTACCCGGACGGCCTCGGCCCCCAGGCCCGCGACCACGCGCAGTTGCAGCAGCTGATCGCCCTCGGCCGCACCTGCTGGATGGCGCCGGAGTCCAGCCGGACCCACCTGCGCGACGGTCTGACCACCGTGCCGGTCCCGGACGCCCCACCGGTCACGACCGTGATCGCCTGGCCGCCCCACAGCCGGTCGCGGGCCGTCGCCGGGCTCGTCCGGGTGGCCACACGGCTCGCGGCGCGCTTAGTCGCACCCTCAGGTGGTGGCCACGCCGGAGTCGACGACGCAGCCGACGCGCTTGCGTAGCTGCCCAGCCCAGACTTCCAACGGTCCGGCCAGTTCCTCGTTGTCGCCGCGGGCGACGGTTTGCAGGAGCTTGGCGGCGATGGCGGCCTCCCCTGCCCAGGTGGCTGCGCTGCCGAGTTCGGGGAAGCACGTTCGGACGTGGGCGGCGGTGTCGGGGCGGAGCAGGCTGTAGGCGAGCAGCGTGGCTTGGTCGTACCCGCATGGTCCGCGTCCCCAGCCCTCCCAGTCCGTGATTCTCAGCTTAGGGCGTGTCTGACGGGTCGGTGACCAGGGGGAGGCGTGATTCGTTCCGCCGGTTGTGGGGCGGGGTGATTTGAGCGACGAGGAGTGGGCGCGTCTGGAGCCCCATCTCCCAAGGAATGCTGGGCGAGGCGGGCGTTGGAAGAGCCACCGGCGCGTGATCAATGGGATCTTCTTCCGGCTGCGGACGGGTATCCCTTGGCGGGATCTGCCCTCGCGCTTCGGTAAATGGCAGACGGTCTACTCCCGTCACCGCAGATGGTCGGCGGACGGCACATGGGACCAGACCTTTCGGGCCGTCCAGGGCGACGCTGATGCCGCAGGACGGATCGACTGGTCGATGGTGAGAGGTCGTTTTATCCCAGTGTTTGATCCCGGAATCTGGTGCTTGGTCTGTGGTGTCGGGTCGCGCCAGGAGATGGTGTTTTCGCCGGTGAGACGGCGGGCCATGAGGTCGGTCATGGCAAGGCGAATCATGGCTTCGGAGCGGGCGGGCAGGGTCTCGTAGTCACGGGCAAGACGTCGGTGAAGCATCAGCCAGCCGTAGGTCCGCTCGACCGCCCACCGCTTCGGGATCGGGGTAAATCCTCTGGCCCCAGGGGCGCGGGCAGTGATTTCCATGTCGATGCCGAGGGTGGCGGCATGCTCGACGAGGTGCTGGCGGTAGCCGCCGTCGACCCACACCTTGCGGATGCCGGGGTGTTCGGCGGCGACTTGGTCCAGGAGCCGGGTGCCGGCGACGGAGTCCTGCACGCTTGCCGCGGTGACCAGCACGGCCAGCAGGAGACCGATGGTGTCGGTGACGATGCTCCGCTTCCGCCCGAAGATTTTTCTTCCCGGCGTCGACGCCCTGGCCGGCGGCGGGGACGCTGGTGGAGGTCTTGACGCTCTGGGCGTCGATCACGCAGGCCGATGGCTCGGCGTCCCGTCCTTCCTTCTCCCGCAGCAGCCGCCTGAGCAAGCCGTTGAGCTGAGCGAACACGCCTTCCTGCTGCCACTTGGCGAAGTATCCGTAGACCGTGTTCCAGTGCGGGAAGTCGTGCGGGAGGTAGCGCCACTGCACGCCGGTGCGGTCCACATACGAGATCGCGTCCATGATGTCGCGCAGATCGCGCTCGGGCGGCCGGCCGAAGTCCAGGGCCCTGCCGCCGCGCTCGAAGCGCCAGGCCCAGAGCACTGGCTCGATCAACTCCCAGCGAGCATCGGACAGATCACTCGGATACGGGCGTCGCGTCGGCATGCCTTTGGCGTACCGCCGCGAATCGAGTGCGCCCAGGCGCACAGCAGTGGCGACAGAAGCACACAGCCAGGAAGGACCGGGCTTCCTGGGATGAGACAGGCACAAGTCACATCCCGCCCCACCTGTCACCTCGCCAAGCACACAGGCCCCGACAACACCCGGCTACCTCTTCCGCACCGCAATACCACACCTCCAGAACCGCCCCATATGCAGGCAATAAAAACGAAAACGACCTCTGAGTGTGGACTCGACTGTCTGCCGGGCTCATCAGCATGCCGCCGGTGCCCGTAGGCGGCCTGCGAGGGTATCGGGCAAGCGCGCCCGGCCGGCCCACCACCGGAATGACGAGGGGCTGGGCCGGTCCCGTGGTGGATTCTCCAGAAGATTCACCTGGCCCGTGAAGGGGGCCTGCGTCCGCTGGCCTTACTGATCACCCCTGGGCAGTGGGGCGATGCGCCTCAGATGATCCCGGTCCTGGACCGCATCCGTGTCCCGCGCCCGGGTGGCGGACACCCGCGCACGCGCCCTGACCACCTGGGAGGCGACCGCGCCTACAGTTCGCTGCGCAACCGCCGCTATCTGCGTCGGCGGCAGATCAGGCACACCATCCCCGAGCCCAGAAATCAGCAGGCCAACCGCCGACGGCGTGGTAGCTGAGGCGGCCGGCCCACCGGCTTCGACCGGGAACGCTATGCACGGCGCAGTGAAGTGGAGCGAACCATTCTGGCGCTTAAGGGCTTCCGGGCGGTGGCGACGCGATACGAGAAGAGGGCCTACGTGTTTCAAGGTACGGTGACCACCGCTGCCATCCGTCTTTGGCTCCGTGCGTGATGCCCGAGTGGGCCGTTCACGTCAGACACGCTCTGGAGCTTGTCCGGTGGGTCTTAGATGCTGACGCTGCGTCCGCGAGGGACGACGGTGGATTGCCTCGGGGGAACCATCTGGGCCGGGCCCGTGCAGTCCATCGTGGTGAAGACGTGCGCTGCCGTGGTGGTTTTGTTCTGGACCGACAGTGGGGCGTTGAGGTTGCGGAAGCAGCCTGTGGGGTTATCGAAGATGCGTCCGTTGAGGACGAGCTGGCCTGATGCGGCGTATGACGAGCCGGGCAGGGCCAGGCAGAGGGCACCCGCTGCCGCCAGCACGCCAAGGGCCTTGGTGATGTGACCTCGCATGAACTACTCCTGTCGCGGTAGCTGGGGACGACGCTCGATGACTGCCCCACCCCCTCCGTCTCATGTGCACGCTGGCTCGCCAGAGACAGCGCCAAGTTGCGTTAGGAGGCGCTCTCCCGGCGGTCAGCCGCGCAGTGTCCCCTCACACCAGAGAATCCCAGTCCGGTACAGCACTCCGTTGAGCAGCGTCCGGTGATCGGGCCCACTGTCCACCTGCCCCACCGGCCTCCGGCATCGGAAGGTCAAGGTGTTGCCATTGAGCGTTGGTCAGTACATGCCGCCGCACCATGCACAGCTGCTGCCCGGGACGACAGCAGACCCATCAGCTGGCCAAGAGCCATCAGACACTGCCTAGCGAAACCGGGGATCCACTGCACCATAGGAAATCCACCGCCAGTCCATGACCGTCACGTCGAGAGGCCCCAACGAGACCGACCAACAACTCCATCCGCCGTCGCACGCCGCCCGGGCACAGGCCAAGCACCAGCCGGCGCCTACGCCGCTGTGTAGCTGAGCCGGAACAGATCCTGGGCGCGCTCCAGGTCGCGGTCCGTGCGCAGCTGCACTTCCAGGTCGCCGGTCCCATGGTGGCCGAGTCCCGTGACGTCTCGGGTGAAGCCGGGGACGAGGTCGACCTCCTTGGGATTGGCCCTGAGGTAGACGAGCAGCTTGTTCTTCTGCGGTGGGCAGAGGCAGGCGAAGTTCCGCAGGCGCTGGTACGCGCGGTAGCTCTTGCGCTGGACCTTGGTGATGTCGTCGCCGAGCCCCAGCAGAACCTGATCGACCTCGGCGTACAGCTCCTCCATCGCCCCATCGCCCCCTCGGCCACACGGGCACCAGGTGCCGCGGTCTCACTCGCCCGGCGGGTGCGCGGCACCGCCGTCTGGGCGGCGACGGAGGCGACAGTCTCCAGGCCGAAGTGGTCGGTGCCGAAGAAGCGGTAGCGGACCAGGTCGATGCTGCGCCGGTGCTCGCGGACGGCATGGACGTCGTAACGGGTGAAGTTGCCGGCGACGCAGATCAGCCTCGGCGCGCTCCAGAGCACCTGGGCCGCGGCCGCTGCCCCGAGCCGGTCGCGGACCAGGTGCCCAACCTCCGCCTTGTGGTCCACGAGCCAGGACAGGTAGAAGAGCCCCTGGTTGATCACGCCGGCATCCGCTGCGAACCAGCCGACGCTTCGGCGAACGCAATGAACGCCGCAAACTCCGAATGGTTCTCCACCGAGGAAGTCGCCCGCCTCCCCAAGCGTGACCCCTCCACGCTCCGCCGGTGGTGTACCGCAAGGCCGCCGCAAGGGCCGCCCTTCGTGCGGCTCTCGCAGCGCGCGGTGCTGTACAGCGCCCATGACGTTCGGCAGTGGCTCGCAGGCTGCCGGATCGACCCGGCGAGGCCCGCTTGATGATGAAACAGGTTCCGCCGATCGGCGTGAAGCTGTCAGTGGACGTCGAGTACCGGGAAGGCTTCCCCAACCCCCACCGGGCGCGTGTCCGCTGGTTCGACCCCGAGTCGGGCGAGCGCCTGTCCCGCTCGCGGATGCTCTCCACCGATGACGAAGCGCAGGCGTGGGTCGACCGAATGGAGCGCATCGCGCAGCGCGGCGTCAGCCCCGCAGTGGCGACCATGCCCCTTTCGGAATACGGGGAATTGGAATGGGACCTGGCCATGCGCGGCCTGGAGCCTAAGACCATGGACCCCTACGGGGCCGGCTGGCGGCTGTGCGTCGTTCCCGCGATCGGCCACCTCGAAATACCCGTCATCACCAACGGAGTTGTCGACCGTACCGTCTACGGCTGGATCGCCGACGGCCACGGCCGCTCCACGGTCAAGAACTCCATCGCCCCGCTGAACCGGGTCATGGAGCAGGCCGTCCGCGACGGCATCATCGACGTCAATCCGGCCAAGATCACCGGCTGGCAGCGGACGTACCAGCAGGTCGAAGACGAACTCGACGACCCCCGTTCCCTCACCCTGCGTGACTGGGACGCCCTCGACGTCCTGGCCAACGTCCTCGTCGCACGATCGGCCGACCAGTACCTCGGCTGGGGGGCGCCGTCCGCTTCGCCGCCTGCACCGCCGCCCGCATCGGCGAAGTCTCCGGCGTCCGCGCCCGGGACATCGACCGCCGCACCTGGACCGTCCGACGGCAGACCACGCCGGCCCCGGGCGGACTGATCGACAAAGGCACCAAGGACAAGGCCGCCCGCCGCGTGCCCTTGATCGAAGAAGTGCGGCCCCTGGTGGCCCAGCGCCTCCTAGTCGCCGGTCATGACCCCGACGCCCGGCTGTTCACCGGCCCGCGCGGCGGGCGCATCACCACCGCCGTCCTGCGGGACGCCACGCACTGGGACGAGGTCGTCGCCGAACTCGGCTACGAGCATCTGCGCCGTCACAGCCTCCGCCACACCGGGCTGACCTGGATGGCCGACGCGGGCGTGCCCCTGCACGTCCTCCGAGTGATCGCCGGACACGGCTCCCTGCGGACGACCCAGCGCTACCTGCACCCCGACCTGCAGGCGCTCCTCGCCGCCGGCAGGTCCCTCAGCCCCTGGGCACCTGATGCTCGACCAGGCGGCCAGGGCGCCAGGCCCCTGAGGAACGCCCTCTGTCCTGCGGCCTTCCGCGGACCAGACCATGACAAATATCGCCACGGCTAGCCCATGTCCGATTCGTCTCACCTGCGGACCGCCCTCGATGCCCTCGAGGCAGGCACCCAGGAGCAAGCACGCACTGGATTTACTAGGACGTCCAACTATATAGTCGCGAGCACAAGGCCCGCGGTGCAGGGAAGCCGGTGTGATTCCGGCACGGTCCCGCCACTGTGACCGGGGAGTACGCCGTCGAGCAGGACGCCACTGACGAGCACCATGTCGGGAAGGCGGATGGCGCGCGCTGATCCGGGAGTCAGGATACCGGCCGCGGGATGTTCCGTGTTGTCCACGAGGATGGAGCTGACACGCATGGCACCGGTGTATATCCACGACCCTGGTGAGCCCGCCCCCTGACGGGGCTCCGGCCATACGCGCTCTCGCGCCCCCGCGTCCGTACGCCACCCGCGTCCACGGACGGGCCGGCGCGCCATCCCGGATCCCTCCTGACGAGAGCAGGCAGTCATGGTCCGCGAGCACCAACGCGCCTCCGTGCGCGAGTTGACCCACTTTGTCGGCGGCAAACACATCCCGGGCACCTCGGGGGCCTTCGGCGAGGTATACGACCCCAATACCGGCGAGGTCCAGGCTCTGGTGCCCCTCGCGAACCGCACCGAGACCGAGGCGGTCGTCGCCGAGGCCGTCAACGCCCAGCGGGAGTGGGGCGAGTGGAACCCGCAGCGCCGCGCCCGGGTCCTGATGCGGTTCCTCCAGCTCGTCGAGCAGGAGAAGGACGCCCTGGCCCGGCTGCTGTCCGCCGAGCACGGCAAGACGATCGCCGACGCCCACGGCGACCTCCAGCGCGGTCTGGAGGTCGTCGAGTTCGCGGCGGGCATCCCGCACCTGATCAAGGGCGAGTTCACCGACAACGCCGGGACCGGCATCGACGTCCACTCCCTGCGCTCCCCGCTCGGAGTGGTCGCCGGCATCACACCGTTCAACTTTCCCGCGATGATCCCCCTTTGGAAGGCAGCCCCTGCCCTGGCCTGCGGAAACGCTTTCATCCTCAAGCCCTCCGAACGCGACCCGTCGGTCCCGCTGCGGCTGGCCGAACTGTTCCTGGAGGCCGGTCTGCCGCCCGGTGTGCTGAACGTCGTCAACGGTGCCCGCGAGGCCGTCGACACCCTCCTGGAAGATCCCCGCGTGGCGGCGCTCGGCTTCGTCGGCTCCACTCCCATCGCCGCGCACGTTTACACCACCGCGGCCGCCCACGGCAAGCGCGCCCAGTGCTTCGGCGGCGCCAAGAACCACATGATCGTGATGCCGGATGCCGACCTCGACCAGGCGGTCGACGCCCTGATCGGTGCCGGGTACGGCTCGGCCGGTGAGCGCTGCATGGCGATCTCCGTCGCCGTCCCGGTGGGAGAGGACACAGCCGACGCGCTCGTGGCCCGGCTCAAGGAGCGCATCGGTGGGCTGCGGATCGGCCGCAGCGACGACCCCGAGGCCGACTTCGGTCCTCTGATCGGCCGGGATGCGGTCGACCGGGTCCGGTCGTACGTGGACCTGGGTGTCGAGGAGGGCGCTGAACTGATAGTGGACGGGCGGAATTTCGTTCTGGAGGGGCACGAGAACGGCTTCTTCGCCGGCGCCTCCCTCTTCGACCGGGTGACTCCGTCCATGCGCGTCTACCAGGAGGAGATCTTCGGCCCCGTCCTGTCCGTCGTACGCGCCGCGGACTACGAGGAGGCACTACGCCTGCCCAGCGAACACCTCTACGGCAACGGGGTGGCGATCTTCACCCGGGACGGCGACACCGCCCGCGACTTCACCCGCCGCGTGAACACGGGCATGGTCGGTGTCAACGTACCCATCCCGGTCCCGGTCGCCTATCACACCTTCGGCGGCTGGAAACGATCCGGCTTCGGCGACTTGAACCAGCACGGACCGGACGCGATCCGCTTCTACACCCGTACGAAGACGGTCACCTCGCGCTGGCCCGCCGGCCTCAGGGAGGGCGCGAGCTTCACGATCCCCACGATGGGCTGAGCGGCCATGACCCACACCCTGCTCACGGAAGACCAGCGGGCCCTCGTGGAGACCACGCTCGACTTCGCCCAGGATCATCTCGCCCCGCACGCGCTGGACTGGGACCGCGACAAGCACTTCCCCGTGGAGGTGCTGCGCAAGGCGGCCGGGCTCGGCCTCGGTGGTGTCTACGTCCGTGAGGAGTCCGGCGGTTCGGGCCTCGGCCGAGCCGACGGCGTCCTCGTGTTCGAGACCCTCGCCTCCGGCTGCCCGTCCATCGCGGGCTATCTCTCCATCCACAACATGGTCGCGTGGATGATCGACCGCTATGGCGACGAGGCCCAGCGCGAAATGTGGCTGCCGCGTCTGTGTGCCATGGAGGACCTCGCCAGTTACTGCCTGACCGAGCCCGGAGCGGGCTCGGACGCGGCGGCCCTGACGAGCCGTGCCGTACGGGACGGTGACGGCTGGGTGCTCACCGGTGTCAAGCAGTTCATCTCCGGCGCGGGCGCCGCCCAGCTGTATGTGGTGATGGCCCGCACCGGTGGCGAGGGCGCCGACGGAGTGTCCGCGTTCGTCGTCGACAAGGACGACCCCGGACTCTCCTTCGGGCCGAACGAGCGGAAGATGGGCTGGAACGCGCAGCCGACCCGCCAGGTGGTCCTGGACGGGGTTCGTCTCCCCGCGAACCGGCTCCTCGGTCGTGAGGGTGACGGCTTCCGGATCGCCATGAACGGCCTCAACGGCGGCCGTCTCGGCATCGCCGCCTGCTCTCTCGGCGGTGCCCGCAGCGCCCTCGACCGCAGCCTGGCCTACCTCGGTGACCGGGAGGCGTTCGGCGCGCGGCTCCTCGACGCCCAGGCCCTGCGCTTTCGCCTCGCCGACATGGCCACCGAACTCGCCGCCGCCCGCGCTCTGGTGCGGCAGGCCGCGCAGGCACTCGACCGGAGCGATCCACAAGCGCCGTACCTGTGCGCGATGGCGAAGCGGTTCGCCACCGACACCGGCTACTCGGTCGCCGACCGCGCGCTCCAGCTCCACGGCGGTTACGGCTACCTCAGCGAGTACGGCGTCGAGAAGATCGTCCGCGACCTGCGTGTCCATCAGATCCTGGAAGGAACCAACGAGATCATGCGCGTCATCGTGGCCCGCGGCCTGACGGAGGCGTTCGGGTGAGTGACGTCCTGTTCCATACGAGTGGTCACGCCGCCCACATCACCCTCAACCGTCCCAAGGCCCTGAACTCCCTCACCCATGAGATGGTGCTCCGCATCGACGAGGCCCTTACGGAGTGGGAGCACGACCCGGCCGTCGAGGTCGTCGTCGTCACCGGCGAAGGGGAACGCGGCCTGTGCGCCGGCGGTGACATCCGGGCCATTCACGACGACGCACGGGACACCGGCGGAACCGCCTCGGCCGCCTTCTGGCGTGACGAGTACCGCCTCAACGCCCGGATCGCCCGCTACCCGAAGCCGTACGCCGCCGTGATGGACGGCATCGTGATGGGCGGCGGCGTCGGCATCTCCGCGCACGGCAGCGTCCGTATCGTCACCGACCGGTCCAGGGTCGCCCTGCCCGAGACCGGCATCGGCTTCGTCCCCGACGTCGGCAGCACCTACCTGCTCGCCCTCGCCCCTGGAGAACTGGGTACCCACCTCGCGCTGACGGGCACGCCGGTCGACGCCGCGGACGCCCTGCTCTGTGGGCTCGCCGACCACTACGTCCCCTCGGCCTCGCTCCGGCCCCTCGTCGAAGACCTCGCCGAGCTGCCCGTACGCGAGGCGCTCGGCCGTCATGTCCAGGACCCGCCGCCGGGGAAACTGGCCGGCCGACGGGACTGGATCGACGCCTGCTTCTCCGCGGACACCGTCGAGGACATCGTCGAACGACTCCACGCCCAGGACGCACCGGCCGCCACGGAGACCGCCAAGACCCTGCTGACCAAGTCCCCGACCGCGCTCAAGGTCACTCTGGCGGCTCTGCGCCGCGCCCGCCGGCTCGGCTCGCTGGAGCGGGTCCTCGACCAGGAATACCGCGTCTCCCGCGCATGCCTGCGCAGCCCCGACCTGGTGGAGGGCATCCGCGCCCAGGTCATCGACAAGGACCGCGATCCCCGTTGGTCACCGGCGACCCTCGGCGACGTCACCGACGCGGACGTCGAGCGCTTCTTCACCCCTCTCGGCGAGCGTGAACCGGGCATCATCGCCGTCCCCGACACCACCGAGGAGGTGGTCTGGTGAGCCGCACCGTCGCGTTCATCGGACTCGGACACATGGGCGGCCCGATGGCCGCCAACCTGGCCAAGGCCGGCCATCGCGTGATCGGCCACGACCTGGACCTCACGGCCGTGGAGGCCGCCGCCGGAGCCGGTGTCGAGCCCGCCGCGTCCGTGACCGAGGCCGTCGGCGCCGCCGACGTGGTCATCACGATGCTGCCTGCCGGACGCCATGTCCTGGGCCTCTACGACGACATCCTGGCCACCGCCCGCCCCGGCACTCTCTTCGTCGACTGCTCCACCATCGACGTCGCCGACGCGCGCACGGCTCATGAACGAGCCCTCGCCGCCGGGATGCGCGCCCTGGACGCGCCTGTGTCCGGCGGGGTGGTCGGTGCCGAGGCCGCCACTCTGACCTTCATGGCCGGCGGGGACGAGGGTGGGTTCGCCGAGGCGCGCCCGCTGCTGGAGGCCATGGGCCGGAAGACCGTGCACTGCGGCGGACCGGGTGCCGGACAGGCCGCCAAGATCTGCAACAACATGATCCTCGGCGTCTCCATGATCGCTGTCAGCGAGGCGTTCGTCCTCGGCGAGAGCCTCGGGCTGTCCCACCGGGCGCTGTACGAGGTGGCCTCCACGGCCTCGGGGCAGTGCTGGGCCCTCAGTGTCAACTGCCCCGTCCCCGGCCCGGTGCCGACCAGTCCTGCCAACCGCGACTACCGGCCGGGCTTCGCCGCCTCCCTGATGGCCAAGGACCTGGGCCTGGCCGCCCACGCGGCCCAGGAGGGGGGCGTGCGCGTGGAACTCGGTCTCCGCGCCTCCGAGCTGTACGCGGCCTACGCCGAACGGGTCGGTGACGCGGAGGACTTCTCGGGCATCATACGAACCATCAGGAACCGGAGCGGAGAAGCCACGTGACCACCGCCCACGAGACCATCCTGGTCGAACGCAAGGGCCGCACCGCCCTGCTCACCCTCAACCGGCCGAAAGCCCTCAACGCGCTCAACCTCCAGGTGATGAACGAGGTCGTGGCCGCCACCGAGACCCTCGACAGGGACCCGGACTGCGGCTGCATCGTGATCACCGGCTCGGCGAAGGCCTTCGCGGCCGGCGCCGACATCAAGGAGATGCAGCCCCAGGGGTACATGGACATGTACCTCACCGACTGGTTCGCCGCCTGGGATCGGCTCGGACAGCTACGCACCCCGACCATCGCCGCCGTCGCGGGCTACGCCCTCGGCGGAGGCTGTGAGCTGGCCATGCTCTGCGACATCCTGCTCGCCGCCGACACCGCGGTCTTCGGCCAGCCGGAGATCAAGCTCGGTGTGATCCCCGGTATCGGCGGCTCCCAGCGGCTGACCCGTGCGGTGGGCAAAGCCAAGGCCATGGAGCTGTGCCTGACCGGGCGCACCATGGACGCCGCCGAGGCGGAGCGGGCCGGACTGGTCTCACGGGTCGTGCCGGCCGACGAACTGGTCGGGGAGGCACTGGCGGTCGCCGAGACCGTGGCGGGCATGTCGCTTCCGGTGGCCATGATGGCGAAGGAGGCCGTGGGCCGCGCCTTCGAGACCACGCTCACCGAGGGCGTCCGGTTCGAACGCCGACTGTTCCACGCGGTGTTCGCGACCGCTGACCAGAAGGAGGGCATGACCGCCTTCGCCGACAAGCGGTCACCCGTCTTCCGGCACCGCTGAACCACGCGGGGCGTGGGTGGCTCCGGAAGCAGTCCGGGGCCGCTCACGCTCCGTCGGAACGACTACGAGAACAGGGGATCACGGGCCGCCTGCACCAAGCCGTCGCCGAGCTGTTGCGCCGGCCCGCGGGACATCCGGCTGAAGGACGCCATCACACCCCGGTGCTCTCCACCGGATACGGCACGTACGTCCGCCGGTTGGGGTCGGCGGCCAACCGCCCGCCCGCTGGCGGCCGGGCTCGCTGCGCGCAGTCGCGGCGTTCGCAGATCCGGCAGCCGAGGCCGATCGGGGTGGCGGCGCGGGGGTCGTCGAGGGCGACGCCTTCGGCGTAGACGAGCCGGTGGGCGTGGCGCAGCTCGCAGCCGAGGGCGACGGCGAACTCGGCGCGCGGGGCGTGATGGCCGAAGCCCCCTCGGGTGATGGTGCGCGCGACCCAGAAGTACCGCTTGCCGTCCGGCATCTCGGCGACCTGGGTGAGGATCCGGCCGGGCGCGGAGAACGCCTCGTACACCGTCCACAGCGGGCAGGTGCCGCCGAGCCGGGAGAAGTGGAAGTCGGTGGCGGACTGCCGCTTGGAGATGTTCCCGGCCCGGTCGACCCGGAGGAAGGAGAACGGTACGCCGCGTCGTCCGGTGCGTTGGAGGGTGCTGAGACGGTGGGAGACGGTCTCGAAGCCGACGCCGAAGCGGGCGGAGAGCAGCTCGATGTCGTAGCGCACCTCTTCGGCCACCGTGTGGAAGGCGGTGTACGGCATGAGGAGCGCTCCCGCGAAGTAGTTCGCGAGTCCGATACGGGCCAGCGCCGACGATTCCGGCGAGGTCAGCTCGGTGGCGCTGTCGGCGAGTCGGCCGAGGAGCGGGCCGTGCTCCAGCAGGGCGAGCTGGGTGGCGAGCTGGAAGGCGCGCTGGCCGTCGCTGAGCCACGGGGAGAGGAACAGCAACCCGGTATCCGGAGCGAAGCGCCGTGCGTCGCCGGCCCGCCCCGGTGCGGCCTGGACGACGCGGACGCGGTGGCGCTCGGCGAGCAGCGCCGTGAGCGGATCGGCTGCTTTGCCCGGACGCAGGTCGAGGGCGTCGGCGGTCCGTTCGGCCGCGGTGTCGAGCGGCTCGAAGTGGTTGTGGTGGGCGTAGAAGAAGTCCCGTACCTCGTCGTGCGGCTCGGCGGGAGACAGCAGACCACCGGCCGGTCCCGGTGCTCCGAGGGCGGCGGCCTGTTCCACCGTGTCGCGGTAGCGGCGGTGCAGGACGACCAGGGCGCGTGCCACGTCGGGGTGATCGCGCGCGGCCTCGACGATCTCCTCGGGGGCGGGCAGCGGCACCCCGCACGCCTCGTCCGCCAGCGCCGTGCGCAGGTCGGTGGCAAGCCGGTCCTCCTCGGCCTCGGAGAAGAACTCCGCGTCGACCCCGAAGACCTCCGCGATCCGCAGCAGCACGGACGCGGTCAGCGGACGTTGGCTCTGCTCGATCTGGTTGGCGTAGCTGGTGGAGATGCCGAGGGCGCGGGCCATGTCGACCTGGTTCATGCCGTGTTCGCGGCGCAGCCGTCGCAGCTTGGCGTGGGCGTAGACCTTGCGGTCGGCAGCTCCTCGTGGCATGGCGCACATCCTTGTCGCAAGCCGGGAAGTGGGGAGGTTCCTGCAGAGGCTGCTTGCGAACTTAGCATCCGCGTTCTTCGCAGGTTTCGCGGATTCGCAGCTCAGGGATGGAGGGATTCCGCAGTGTGGACAGGTGGCCTGGCGGCCTCGATGCGGGCACGGTCGATAAGACCAGCGCTCACCAGGATCGTCCGCACCCGTGAGGAGCCCCGTGATCGAGCATCACGTCCGTGTCCACCACAGCGCCGACCGCCTTCCGCGCGAGGACCAGCTCGCCTGGAAACTGGCGGCCGTGGCCACCGGCACCGAGGAACCGGACGCCGACAGCGCCGCCATGGCCGTCAACCGGGTGATCGACAACGCCTCGGTGGCCGTGGCGTCGTTGCTGCGCCGCCCGGTCGCCGTCGCCCGCGCCCAGGCCACCGCGCACCGCACCGCAACGCCCGGAGCGTCCGTCTTCGGCACGTCCATCCGGGTCTCCCCCGAGTGGGCCGCCTGGGCGAACGGCACCGCGGTGCGGGAGCTGGACTTCCACGACACCTACCTCGCCGCCGACTACTCCCACCCCGGCGACAACATCCCGCCGCTGCTCGCCGTGGCCCAGCACTCCGGCCGCACCGGCGCCGACCTGCTGCGCGGGGTCGTCGCCGCGTACGAGATCCACGTCGCGCTGGTCAAGGGCATCTGCCTGCACGAGCACCGCATCGACCACGTGGCCCACCTGAGCGCCGCCACCGCGGGCGGGCTGGGAGCGATGCTGCGGCTGCCGACCGAGACGGTGTACCAGGCCGTCCAGCAGGCCGTCCACACCACCACCGCCACCCGGCAGTCGCGCAAGGGCGAGATCTCCAGTTGGAAGGCGTACGCCCCCGCCTTCGCCGGCAAGGCCGCGATCGAGGCCGTCGACCGGGCGATGCGCGGCGAGACCTCCCCTTCGCCGGTCTACGAGGGTGAGGACGGCTTCCTGGCCTGGATGCTCGACGGTCCCGGGTCCGACTACACGGTCCTGCTGCCCGAGTCCGGTGAGGCGCGTCGCGCGATCCTCGACACCTACCCCAAGGAGCACTCCGCCGAGTACCAGGCCCAGGCGGTCATCGACCTCGCACGGCGGCTGCGGGAGAAGACCGGACCGCTCCGGAACGTGCGCTCGGTCGTCCTGCACACCAGTCACCACACCCACCACGTGATCGGCTCGGGTGCGAACGATCCGCAGAAGTACGACCCGACCGCCAGCCGGGAGACGCTCGACCACTCGGTGCCGTACATCTTCGCCGTGGCGCTGGAGGACGGGACGTGGCACCACGAACGCTCCTACGCCCCCGAGCGCGCCCGGCGCCCGGAGACCGTCGCTCTGTGGCAGAAGATCACGACGGTCGAGGACCCGGAGTGGACCCGCCGCTACCACGACCCCGACCCGGCCCGCCGCGCCTTCGGCGGACGCGCGGTGATCACTCTCGACGACGGTTCGGTGGTCGAGGACGAACTCGCCGTCGCCGACGCCCACCCGGCCGGCGCCCGGCCCTTCGACCGCCCCGCGTACGTCGGCAAGTTCCGCACGCTCACCGACGGAATCGTCACCGCGTCCGCCCAGGACGCCTTCCTGGACACCGCCGCCCGCCTCGCCGACCTGCCGGCGGACCGCCTGGACGGCCTGTTCCCGACCGTCGACACCGACGCCGTCGCCGCGTACGACGCGAGCCTGCCGAAGGGACTGTTCTGATGGTGCCGCACACGCGGACCACACCGGCCGAGCGCCGACGGACCTTCCGCGAACGGCTGGCCTCGGGCCGCCTGTTGCGTACCCCCGGCGCGATCAATCCGCTGTCCGCCCGGCTGATCCAGGACGCCGGCTTCGACGCGGTCTACTTGTCGGGCGCGGTGCTCGCCGCGGACCTGGGCCTGCCCGACATCGGTCTGACCACGTCCACCGAGATCGCGGCCCGCGCCCAGCAGACGACCCGCGTCACCGACCTCCCCGTTCTCGTCGACGCGGACACCGGCTTCGGCGAACCCATGAACGCGGCCCGCACCGTCCAGCTCCTGGAGGACGCCGGCCTGGCCGGGCTGCACCTGGAGGACCAGGTCAACCCCAAGCGATGCGGCCATCTGGACGGCAAGACCATCGCGCCCCGCGAGGAGATGGTCCGCCGGGTCCGCGCGGCCGTGGACGCCCGCCGGGACCCGGACTTCCTGCTGATGGCCCGCACCGACGCCCGCTCGGTCGAGGGGCTGGACGCGGCGATCAACCGGGCGAAGGCGTACGTCGACGCCGGCGCGGACGCGGTCTTCCCCGAAGCCCTCGCCGACGTCTCCGAGTACGAGGCGTTCCGCGCGGCGGTGGACGTGCCGCTGCTCGCGAACCTCACCGAGTTCGGCAAGACGCCCCTCCTCGACACGGCCACCCTGGAGAACCTCGGCTACAACATCGCCCTCTATCCGGTGACGCTGCTGCGCATCGCGATGGGAGCGGTCGAGGAGGCGCTCCGCACCATCGCCGCGGAGGGCACCCAGAAGTCCCTGCTTCCGGGCATGCAGACCCGCTCCCGGCTGTACGAACTCCTCCGCTACGAGGAGTACTCGGCCTTCGACTCGGCCGTCTTCGACTTCACCCTCCCGCCCGGCGACCGGCCCGGCACCTGACCCGTGAAGGCAGGCAACCCATGACCACCACCGCGCCCGGGATCCACCGCGGCCTCGCCGGTGTCGTCGTCGACACCACCGGGATCTCCACCGTCATCCAGGAGACCAACTCCCTCACCTACCGCGGCTACCCGGTCCAGGACCTGGCCGCCCGCCGCTCCTTCGAAGAGGTCGCGTTCCTCCTCTGGTACGGCGAACTCCCCGACAAGGGACAGCTCCGCGACTTCCGGGCCCGCGAACGCGCCCTGCGCCCGCTGGACCGCACCACGCGAGAACTGCTGGCCCGGCTGCCCGAGACCTGCCACCCGATGGACGTGCTCCGCACCGCGGTCAGCTTCTTCGGTGCCGAGGACCCCACGGAGGACGACGGCAGCCCCGCCGCCCACCGGGCCAAGTCCCTCACCCTGCTGGCCAGGCTGCCGACCGTGGTCGCGGCGGACCAGCGCCGGCGCCGGGGCCTGGACCCGGTCCCGCCCGACCCTTCCCTCGGGTACGCGGAGAACTTCTTCCACATGTGCTTCGGCAGCGTGCCCGCCCCGGACGTCGTGCGCTGCTTCGAGATCTCGCTCATCCTGTACGCCGAACACAGCTTCAACGCCTCGACGTTCACCGCCCGTGTGGTCACCTCCACCCTCTCGGACCTCTACAGCGCGGTCACGGCCGCGATCGGCGCCCTCAAGGGCCCGCTGCACGGCGGCGCCAACGAGGCCGTGATGCACATGCTGCTGGAGATCGGCGACCCGCGGCGCGCCGAGACGTGGCTGGACGAGGCACTGGCAACCAAGCGGAAGATCATGGGCTTCGGCCACCGGGTCTACAAACACGGCGACTCCCGCGTCCCGATCATGCAGGACGCCCTCGACCGGCTGGCGGCGCGTGCCGCCGACCCCGAGGTGACCAGGCTCGCCACCCTGCACACCGCCCTGCGGCACGCGATGGTCGACCGCAAGGGCATCCACCCCAACCTCGACTACCCGGCGGGCCTCGCCTACCACCTCATGGGCTTCGACATCCCCGCCTTCACGCCGATCTTCGTGATGAGCCGCATCACCGGATGGACGGCGCACATCACCGAGCAGTCGGCGCACAACGCGCTGATCCGCCCGCTGGCCTCGTACGACGGTCCGGGCCGGCGGGCGGTGCCGGGCGCCGCGTAGTCCGCTGTCAGGGGCCCTGTCCGAGCGCGATGACGTGCAGGGACCCGGGCGGCTGGTAGCGGTTGAGCTCCCGGGCCAGGGCGTACGCCTTGTACACGGACGACGGGTTGGTGTAGGGAGCGCCGTTGAAGTGCACGAAGTCGCAGGCCAGGCCTCGTCTCATGGCTCGGAGGGCGGCCACGGGAGAGTCGTACCCCCCGGACAGCAGGACCAGGGCCCGGCCGCTGCAGCCGACGGGCAGCCCGCTCAGGCCCGGGAGCCGTTCCCAGGACAGGTACGTCTCCTTGCGGTCGATCTCCACCGCCAGCGTCACGTCCGGACGGGCGAGGTCCACGCGCAGTCCCGGAACCCCGGCCAGGATCCTGGCTCCGAGGTGCGCGTCCACCTGGGACGAGGTCAGCGGGAACCGTTTGTCACGCCGCTTGGTCCGCACGGCGAACGTGGCGCCGTGCCGGGTGCCTCCCAGCGCGTCGACGGCCGCCGCGGTGATGGCGTCCGGATCGCTGGCCACCCGCACGGCCGGCTCGACGGAGTTGAAGCCGATCACCTTGCGCGCCCGTTCCAGCAACGCCTCTTGGGGTACCTGGCCGCCCAGTACGGTCACGTTCTGGGCGGTCTTGATCCAGGTCGAGCCGCCGATGCCGCGCAGTGCGAGACGCAGGTTGTCGTGCAGCCGCTCGACGAAACGGTGTCGGTTGCGGCCCTTGAGGAAGACCTCACCGTGCTTGAGCAGCACACACGAGCCGTAGGGGCCGGACGGGGTGCAGGGAGCGGGCACTCCGGATTCGCCGGTCATATCAGCCTCTCCGCCATGTCAGCCTCTCAGAAGTCCCAGTCGTCATCGGCCGTGTCCTCCGCCTTGCCCATGACGTAAGAGGAGCCGGAGCCGGAGAAGAAGTCGTGGTTCTCGTCCGCGCCCGGTGACAGGGCTGCCAGGATCTCCGGGTTCACCTCGGTCTCGTCCGCTCCGAAGCGGGCCGGGTACCCCAGGTTCATCAGTGCTTTGTTCGCGTTGTAGCGGACGAAGACGGCCACGTCGTCCATCAGCCCGAGCGGCTCGTACAGCTCACCCGAGTACCGCAGCTCCAGCCGGTACAGCTCGTCCAGCAGCTCGTACGTGAACGCCCGCATCTCCTCCCGCCCGGCCTCGTCGAGCTTCTCCAGGCCACGCTGGTACTTGTAGCCGGAGTAGTAGCCGTGCACGGCCTTGTCGCGCAGGATCAGGCGGATCATGTCGGCGGTGTTGGTGAGCAGTGCGTGGGTGGAGAAGTGCAGCGGCAGGTAGAAGCCGGCATACAGCAGCAGCGACGACAGCAGCGTGGAGGCGACCTTCCGCTTCAACGGGTCGTCGCCGTAGTAATGCGCCAGGACCGCCTTGCAGCGGCGCTGGAGGACGTCGTTGCCCACCGCCCAGCGGTAGGCGTCGTCGATCTCCGGTGTGGTGGAGAGCGTCGAGAACACCGAGGAGTAGCTGCGGGCGTGCACGGCCTGCATGAAGGCGATGTTGGTGTAGACGGCCTCTTCGTGCTCGGTACGGGCGTCCTGGATCTGGACGATCTCGCCGACCGTGGCCTGCACGGTGTCGAGCATGGTCAGGCCGGTGAACACGCGCATGGTGAGCGTACGTTCCTCGGCGGTGAGCCGCTGCTGCCAGGCGTTCACGTCGTTGGAGAGCGGGACCTTCTCGGGAAGCCAGAAGTTGGCGGTGAGCCGGTTCCACACCTCCAGGTCCTTCTCGTCGGTGACGCGGTTCCAGTTGACCGGACGCAACCGGGCGGCCGGGTCGTGGCGGTAGGCGGGAGGGGTGACCGAGGTTTCGGTCATGGGGGCGGCGGGGGCGGTGGTCATCGTCGGTGCCTCGGTGTCGCGGAAGGGGGCGGGGGCGGGGGCGGTCACAGGGTGCAGGACAGGCAGTTCTCGATCTCGGTGCCCTCCAGCGCTTCCTGGCGCAGCCGGATGTAGTAGAGCGTCTTGACGCCCTTACGCCAGGCGTGGATCTGCGCTTTGTTCAGATCGCGGGTGGTGGCCGTGTCCCGGAAGAAGAGCGTGCAGCTCAGGCCCTGGTCGACGTGCTGGGTGGCCGCCGCGTAGGTGTCGATGATCTTCTCGTAGCCGATCTCGTACGCGTCCTGGAAGTACTCCAGGTTGTCGTTGTCCAGGTGCGGCGCCGGGTAGTAGACGCGGCCGAGCTTGCCCTCCTTGCGGATCTCCACCTTCGAGGCGATCGGGTGGATGGAGGCGGTGGAGTCGTTGATGTAGCTGATGGAACCGGTCGGGGGAACCGCCTGGAGGTACTGGTTGTAGATGCCGTGCTCCCGCACGGACCGCTTCAGTTCACGCCAGTCCGCCTGCGTGGGCAGGGTGATCCCCGCGTCGGCGAACAGCTCGCGCACCCGCCGGGTGGCCGGCTCCCAGGCCCGCTCGGTGTACTTGTCGAAGTAGGAGCCGTCCGCGTAGGCGGTCTCCTCGAAGCCGTCGAAGGCCCTGCCGCGTTCCATCGCGATCCGGTTCGAGGCACGCAGCGCGTAGTAGGTGACGGCGTAGAAGTACAGGTTCGTGAAATCGACGCCCTCCTCGCTGCCGTAGTGGATGCGCTGCGAGGCCAGGTAGCCGTGCAGGTTCATCTGGCCGAGGCCGATGGAGTGCGAGAGGTCGTTGCCGCGCGCGACGGACGGCACCGCGTCGATGTGCGACTGGTCGGAGACGGAGGTCAGTCCGCGCACGGCCGTCTCGACGGTCGCGCCGAGGTCGGGTGAGGCCATGGCGGCGGCGATGTTCAGCGAGCCCAGGTTGCAGGAGATGTCCCGGCCGACCGTCTCGTAGCCCAGCGAGGCGTCGTAGGTGCTGGGCGTGTTGACCTGGAGGATCTCCGAGCAGAGGTTGGACATGTTGATCCAGCCCGGGATCGGGTTCGCCCGGTTCACCGTGTCCTCGAACAGCAGGTACGGGTAACCGGACTCGAACTGTAGCTCCGCGACCGTCTTGAAGAATTCCCGCGCGCTCAGCGCGGTCTTCCGGATGCGGGGGTTGGCGACCATGGCGTCGTAGTGCTCGCTGACGGACAGGTCGGACAGCGGCCTGCCGTACTCGCGCTCCACGTCGTACGGCGAGAACAGGTGCATGTCCTCGTTCCGCTTGGCCAGTTCGAAGGTGATGTCGGGTACGACCACACCCAGGGACAGCGTCTTGATGCGGACCTTCTCGTCCGCGTTCTCCCGCTTCGTGTCCAGGAACCGCATGATGTCCGGGTGGTGCGCGTGCAGGTAGACCGCGCCCGCCCCCTGCCGCGCGCCGAGCTGGTTGGCGTACGAGAATGAGTCCTCCAGGAGCTTCATCACCGGGACGACTCCGGACGACTGGTTCTCGATCTTCTTGATCGGGGCACCCTGCTCCCGCAGGTTCGTCAGCAGCAGCGCCACGCCGCCGCCCCGCTTCGACAGCTGGAGGGCGGAGTTGACGCCGCGGCCGATGGACTCCAGGTTGTCCTCGACCCGGAGGAGGAAGCAGGAGACCAGCTCTCCGCGCTGGGCCTTGCCCGCGTTGAGGAAGGTCGGGGTGGCCGGCTGGAAGCGGCCGGTCATCATCTCGTCCACCAGCCGGGAGGCCAGCGCCTCGTCACCGGCGCCGAGGAACAGGGCGGTGGCGACGACCCGGTCCTCGTACCGCTCCAGGTAGCGGGAACCGTCGAAGGTCTTGAGCGAGTACGACGTGTAGTACTTGAACGCACCGAGGAAGGTGCGGAAGCGGTGCTCGTGGGCGTACGCCCGCCGGTACAGGTCCTCCAGGAACTCCCACCGGTAGCACCGGATCGGCGCCTCCTCGTAGTAGTCGTTCCCGATGAGGTAGTCGATCTTCTCCTTCAGCGACCCGAACACCACCGTGTTCGGGTTGACGTGCTGGAGGAAGTACTGGCGGACGGCCTCTCGGTCCTTGTCGAACTGGATGCGGCCGTCGCAGTCGTACATGTTCAGCATGGCGTTCAGCGCGTGGTAGTCCTTGCGCGTGCCGACCGACTCGCGCCGGCCCGCGAGCGCCGTGACCGGTGTGACGAGGGTGTTCATGCCGCCTGCCGCTCCGCCGTCGACGAGTATCGTGTCCAAAATTCCCGCAACCCTTCCCTTACGGCGCGGACGTCGCGGTCTGTGCCCAGCAGTTCGAATCGGTACAGCTCCGGGACCCTGCACTTCGCCGAGATCACCCGGCCGGCCAGGCAGTAGTCGGCCCCGAAGTTGGTGTTGCCGGAGGCGATGACCCCGCGCAGCAGCACCCGGTTGGCCTCGACGTTCAGGAAGCGGATTACCTGCCTGGGGACCGCGCCGGCCCGTTCGCCACCCCCGTAGGTCGGCGTGATCAGCACATACGGCTCGGTCACCTCGGGCATGCCCGTACGGCGCGGATGCAGGGGAATGCGTGTGGCCGGCAGGCCCAGCTTCTCCACGAAACGCCTGGTGTTCTCCGAGACGCTGGAGAAATACACGAGACCGCTCATCGTTCGCCGCCTCCTCTCGCTCGTTCCCGTCTTCGCCCGAGGGCCGGGAGGGGAGGAACGGCGGGGCGCGTACGGCGGGAGACCGGGTGGCGGGAAAACCGATACGCCTCACCCGGGGCCGTGCGTCTGCCACCTGGCCCTCCCTCGGGGCCTCGGAGCGCGCACACCGCTGTCCGGCGTGCGCACCGGTGGCAGGTCTTCGGACTCACGGGCGCGTCTCGTGTCGTACGAGGCTCCTACTGGCCGTCGCTTCCCAGACCCCGTTCTTGGGCCCAGTGCGTATGACGGCGGTCGTTCCCGCTCACCGCTGCGGGGCAGTCCCGGATTCCCACCGGGTTCCCTCTTGCGACGCCAAACACAAAGATGCCCGGCGAACCACCAGCACCGCCAACACTACATCTAGGAATCCAGCGACCGCACACATCCCAGATGTTGTGTCGCGCCCGAAACTTAGGTATACCTAAGTCCTGCCATTGGCCAGAGGGCGGCGGGATCTCCTGTGGGCCGGTTCGCCGTTCCACGCCCGCCATGGCAGACCGGAAGCGGAACGCAGAGAGGGCGGGAAGCGCCGCACCCGCGCTTCCCGCCCCTCCCCCGCGCCCCTGCCAAGGCCCTCACCCCGGCGGTCGTGCGGTTCCCTCAGCCCGTGCCCCGAGCCGCTCGACCGTGGCCGTAGATGTGGAACCCCCGGCCGGCCTTCCGGCCCAGCAGCCCTGCCTCCACCATCCGTTGGAGCAGCGGCGGTGGCGCGTAAAGGGGTTCGCGGAACTCGTCGTAGAGCGACTCCGCGATGGAGACGACGGTGTCCAGGCCGATCAGGTCGGCGAGTTTGAGCGGGCCCATGGGGTGGGCGCAACCGAGCTCCATGCCCGTGTCGATGTCCTGTGCGGTGGCGAAGCCGGACTCCGCCATGCGAACGGCGGCGAGGACATACGGGATGAGCAGGGCGTTGACGACGAAGCCCGCCCGATCCTGGGAGCGGATCACCGTCTTGCCGAGCGTACGGGCCGCGAAGTCCTCGGCCAGGGCGGTCGTCTCGGCCGAGGTGTGCAGCGAGGTCACCACCTCGACCAGCGGCAGCACCGGCACGGGGTTGAAGAAGTGCAGGCCGATCACCCGGTCGGCGCGGGTGGTCGCCATGCCGAGCCGCATGACGGGCAGGGAGGAGGTGTTCGTGGCGAGGACCGCCGCCGGGTCCTCGACGGTCTTGTCAAGGGCGGCGAAGATCTCGGCCTTGGCGTCCGGGTTCTCGACGACGGCCTCGACGACGAGCTGCCGGTCGGCGAGGTCGCCCAGGCTGCCGGTGAAGACGAGCCGGTCCAGAGCGGCGTCGGCGGCCTCGCGGATCAGCTTGCCCCGTCGTACGGCGCGGTCCAGGGAGGCGGCCACGCGGTCCCGGGCGGCGCGGGCGGCGACCGCGTCCACCTCGCACACCACGGTGTCCAGCCCGGCCCTCGCACACACCTCGGCGATCCCCGCGCCCATCTGCCCGCCGCCGACCACGCCGACGCGGGCGATGCCCGCGCTCACGCCCGCTCCGCCGGGCGGCGCACGAGGTGGCGGGTGTAGGCGTCCGGGGTGAAGAACAGGGGCAACTCGCCTGTCATCGCCGTGCGTTCGAAGAGTGCGCGGATGTCGTCGACGGGTGCCCACGGGTAGTCGGCGCCCAGCGCGGCGACCTCGTCGTCGAGCAGCTCCGTCACGGTCTCCCGGTCGATCACCCGGTGCCGTAGCCACTGCCAGATCTGCACCCGGGCGATCTCGGCGGTGGCCGCGTCCTCCATCAGCCCGTCGAGTGCGACCGCTCCCTGGCCCCGCAGCCAGGCGGCGTAGTACCGCAGGGTGACGGAGATGTTGGTGCGCACCCCTTCAGGGGTGGGCGGCCCGCCGATCCGGCGGACGGACAGCAGGTCGGCCGCGGTCACCTCGACGTCGTCACGCGTGCGGTCGAGCTGGTGGGGGCGTTCGCCGAGGACGTTGTCGAAGGCGTCGCGGCAGACGGGGACGAGCGCGGGGTGGGCCACCCAGGACCCGTCGAACCCGTCCTCCGCCTCGCGCTCCTTGTCCAGGCGGACCTTGGCGAACGCGGCCTCGTTCACGGCCGGGTCCTTGCCGGGGACCTGGGCGGCCATGCCACCGATGGCGTGGGCGCCGCGCTTGTGGCAGGTGCGGACGAGGAGTTCGGTGTAGGCCCGCATGAAGGGCGCGGTCATCGTCACCTTCGCGCGGTCGGGAAGGAGGAAGTCGGTGCGGTGGCCGAAGGTCTTGATCAGGCTGAACAGGTAGTCCCAGCGGCCCGCGTTCAACCCGGCGCTGTGCTCGCGCAGTTCGTGGAGGATCTCCTCCATCTCGAACGCGGCGGTGATCGTCTCGATGAGAACGGTGGCGCGGACCGTACCACGAGGGATGCCCAGCAGCTCCTGGGCGAGCAGGAAGACGTCGTTCCACAGCCGGGCCTCGTAGTGGTTCTCCAGCTTGGGGAGGTAGAAGTACGGGCCGTGGCCGGCGTCGATCTGCCGCTGGGCGCAGTGGAAGAAGTAGAGGCCGAAGTCGACGAGCGCGGCGGGCACCGGGCGGCCGTCGTACTCCAGGTGCTCCTCGTCCAGGTGCCAGCCGCGGGGGCGGACCATGATGGTGGCGAGACGTTCGCCGAGCCGGTATTCCTTGCCCTCGGGCGTGGTGAAGTCGATGCGGCGCTCGATGGCGTCGAGCAGGGTGAGCTGTCCGCCGACCAGGTTGTCCCACAGGGGCGCGCTGGCGTCCTCGAAGTCCGCCATCCACACGTGGGCGCCTGAGTTGAGCGCGTTGACGGCCATCCGGCGGTCGGGCGGACCGGTGATCTCCACGCGGCGGTCGGTCAGCCCGGGGGCGGGCGGTGCGACGCGCCAGCCCGGGTCGGTGCGGACGGCCGAGGTGACCACGGGGAAGTCGAGAGGCGAGCCCGACGCCAGTCGCAGCATCCGGCGGCGGCGTTCCTTCATCAGATCCTGTCGGCGCGATGCGAACGCCTCGACGAGCCGGCCGACGAAGTCCAGGGCGGCGGGGGTGAGGATCTCGTCGTGCCGATGGCCGGGCGCGGCCAGGACACGGACCTTCCGGGTGAGTGCGGTGGTGGTCATCGGGCTCTCCTGAGGGGTCGGAGCGGAGGAGGACGGAGACGGTTCGCCCCCCTCCGCCGGCTGGGGGCCGGCCGGTCCGCGGGATCCGGCTCGGCGGCCTAGTGGAACTGCTCTTCCTCCGTGGACCCGGTCAGGGCGGTGGTGGAGGACGCGGGGTTGACGGCGGTGGAGACCAGGTCGAAGTAGCCGGTGCCGACCTCGCGCTGGTGCCTGACGGCGGTGAAGCCCTGCGCCTGGGCGGCGAACTCCCGCTCCTGGAGGTCGACGTAGGCGGTCATGCCGTGTTCGGCGTAGCCGCGGGCGAGGTCGAACATGCCGTGGTTGAGGGAGTGGAAGCCCGCCAGGGTGATGAACTGGAAGCGGTAGCCCATCGCGCCCAGCTCCCGTTGGAACTTGGCGATCCGGTCGTCGTCCAGGGCCGCCTTCCAGTTGAAGGACGGCGAGCAGTTGTAGGCGAGCATCTTGCCCGGGTACCGGGCGTGGATGGCCTCGGCGAACTCCCGGGCCTGCTCCAGGTCGGGGGTGCCGGTCTCGACCCAGATCAGGTCGGCGTAGGGGGCGTACGCCAGGCCGCGGGCGATCACCGGCGCCATGCCGTTGCGCACCCGGTAGAAGCCCTCGGCGGTGCGCTCTCCGGTGACGAACTCGGCGTCGCGCTCGTCGACATCGGTTGTCAGCAGGGTGGCGGCGAGCGCGTCCGTGCGGGCGATGATCAGGGTGGGCACGTCGGCGATGTCGGCGGCGAGGCGGGCCGCGTTCAGGGTGCGGACGTGCTGCGAGGTCGGGACGAGGACCTTGCCGCCGAGGTGGCCGCACTTCTTCTCGGAGGCGAGCTGGTCCTCGTAGTGGATGCCCGCGGCACCGGCGGCGATCATCGCCTTGGTCAGCTCGAACGCGTTGAGTGGCCCGCCGAATCCGGCCTCCGCGTCCGCGACGATCGGCGCGAGCCAGTCGGTGGTGTCGCCGGCGTTCTCGGCGGTGGCGATCTGGTCGGCGCGCAGCAGCGCGTTGTTGATCCGCCGCACCACCTGGGGCACCGAGTTGGCCGGGTACAGGCTCTGGTCCGGGTAGGTGTGGCCGGCCTGGTTGGCGTCGGCGGCCACCTGCCAGCCGGACAGGTAGATGGCCTGCAGGCCGGCCTTGACCTGCTGGACGGCCTGACCGCCGGTGAGCGCGCCGAGCGCGTGGATGTAGTCCTGCTCGTGCAACTGGCGCCAGAGGCGCTCGGCGCCGCGCCGGGCCAGGGTGTGCTCTTCGCGGACGCTGCCGGACAGGCGGATCACCTCGTCGGCGCTGTAGGTGCGCTCGATGCCCTGCCACCGGGGGTCGGTGGACCAGCGGCGTGTCAGGTCCTCGGCCGCCAGTGCCCTCGCTTCTGCCATGACTGTCACCGTCTCCTCGGTTCTGTGCCGGCTGCCAACCCCTGTAGCCCGTAGGAACAGAGGTGGCACTGCATGTCGTATCGCTGGGATATGCGGCCCGCCACCGCCGGGAGCGGGGCTGAGCAACGTTGCCGGTGCGGGCCTCTTCCGACGCCGGAGTCATCGACGCCAGGACAGAGTTGGAGCTCCGGTACCGGGCCTCGCACGCCGGGTCCGGCGGGCCGCACCACGACTCTGACACTGGCACTGAGTGCCATCAACCGGGGATGTATGCCAACCTTTGCAAATCTTCCTGCCGAATTTTGCCAACCTTGCGAAGCCTTGAGGGGTGGGTTGTTCCCCTAGGCTGACCGGATCGGGTTCCCTGCCGGGAGGAGCGGTTCGGTGAGCAAGACGTACGCGGGTGCGCGGCTGAAGCGGCTGCGGGAGGAACGCCGGATGAGCCAGGCGGATCTCGCCCGGGTACTGGGGATCTCCGCGAGTTACCTCAACCAGATGGAGCACGACTCCCGGCCGCTGACCGTGCCCGTGCTGCTCAGGCTGACCGAGGCGTTCGGAGTGGACCCCGGGTTCTTCTCGGAACGGGACACGACACGACTGATGGCCGACCTTCGAGAGGCGCTCGCCGGGGAGATCGCCGAGTCCCGGGTGTCCGCCGCCGATCTCCACGACCTGGCCGCCCGGCTCCCTGGGGTCGCCCAGGTGCTGCTCGAACTCGGCCGTCGCAACCAGCAGCTCTCCGAGCGCCTCGCCGGGGCGGCGGACAGCCGGGACCGGGGCCGGGGTCAGGGTGGGGCAACCACCTCCACACCCCACGAGGAGATCCGCGACTTCTTCTACCGCCGCCAGAACTACCTCCACGACACCGACCTCGCGGCCGAACGCCTGGCCGGCGAGATGGGCATCAGACCCGGAGAAGTGGTCAGGGCCCTCACCGCGAGACTCGCCACGGCACACGGCGTTCACCTGGCCACGGAGCCCGGCGCGCGACTGCACCGCTACGACGGCGGAAGCCGCACCCTTCACCTGTCCGCGCGGCTACGGCCCGGCCAGCGCGCGTTCCGCATGGCGACCCAACTCGCCCTGCTCGAATACGGCGAGGGGATCGACCGGCTGGCCGGCGAGGACTTCCCGCCCGGATCGACACCCCACGCCCTCGCCCGGATCGGCGTCGCCAACTACTTCGCCGCCGCCCTTGTCCTGCCCTACGCCGCCTTTCACGCGGCGGCCGAGGAAGCGCGCTACGACATCGAACGCCTCACCGACCACTTCGGTCTCGGCTACGAGACCATCTGCCATCGACTGAGCACCTTGCAGCGGCCGAGGCTGCGCGGAGTGCCCTTCTCCTTCGTACGCGTCGACCGCGCCGGGAATCTGTCCAAACGCCAGTCCGCGACCGGCTTCCACTTCTCCCGGGCCGGCGGCACCTGCCCCCTGTGGAACGTCTACGAGGCACTGGCCACCCCCGGGCGCATTCACGTCCAGGTCGCCGAAATGCCGGACGGCCAACGGTATTTGTGGACCGCGCGAGCCGTCACCCGAAACCGCGGCGGCTGGGGCGAACCCGGCAAGACGTACGCCATCGGCCTCGGCTGCGAGATCCGTCATGCCCACCGGCTCGTCTACTCCGACGGCCTCGACCTGGCCAATCCCTCCGTCGCCACCCCCATCGGCATGGGGTGCCGGGTCTGTGAACGCCTCGACTGCTCCCAGCGGGCCACACCACCACTCGGCCGTCCGCTGCTCATCGACCAGAACAGCAGCACCTTCGTGCCCTACCCGGTCGGGAACGATCCGGTAGCCGCCGACTGATCGGGCGGCGGTCTCCTCGACGACGTGGCTCGGCACAACGGGACAGGCCCCGGAGGGGCACTCCGGAACACCGCCCTTGGTCGCGTACGCCAGCCGATCGCCGTAGCGCCGCCGGGCGCACGATGGTGCTCGCGCGCCTGCTGTTGCCGCGCGCTCCCGTACGCTCTTGCATAGGCCGGTGACAACACCGGCACCTACTCTCGGGAGGAACGCGCCGCCGCTCTCCTCGACTGGCACCCGCGGTACACCCTCGAAGAGGCCATCCGCGTTTCCCTCGCCTGGTTCGAAAAGCGCGATTCCATCATCGGTACCGACGCATAGGCACAAGGCGCCATGAGCCTCGGCTACCTACCGCCTCTCGACCTGGCGGCCCTCTGACCTGGATGGCCGACGCAGGCGTGCCCCGCACATCTTGCGCGTGGCCGCCGGGCATGGCCCCCCTGCGGACGGCCCGGCGCCACCCGCACCCCGGCCTGCAAGCGCTACCAGCCGCCGGCGAGTCCCTTGTGAGCCACTCCGCAGCGCCCCGCCCTCGCAAAGCCGCTGCCAGCCGGCCTCCATGCCTTGTGAGAAGTCCACAAACGCCCGAATTGCCAAGTGATCTTGGTCCCCAGAGGCACAGGGCCTGATCAGCGGTTTTTCCGGGACGTGGCCCCCAAGTGGTCTCCAAGCGTCTGACGCCCCATCAGGTAGCCGATCGCCAGACCATTAAAAAAAGCCCTCTGACCTGCGTTTTCCCGCAGATCAGAGGGCGTTTTCCCGGTCGGGACGGCGGGATTTGAACCCACGACCCCTTGACCCCCAGTCAAGTACAAGGTCGCCATATCACAGATAACCAGGGCAAATCACCGTGACAGTTCGTTCAGTAACGCGCTGGTTGTCCGTTTACGTGCATGACGTGTGGTCCCCAACTGGTCCCCAGGGTCTCCATCACCTTGGTCGCCTCCCGCAGTTCAGGGTTTGTCAGCTGGCCACAAGGCCACCGCGCGAGCCGAAAGCGGCGCGGCCGATTGCGCACAACGCCTGCCCTGCGGTCGGTGACGCCCTCGTGGTCAAGGCCGCGAACCGGCATGGCACCCGCACGAACAAAGGTGGCGCATGGTGCAAAAATGTGGGCGAAGGGCCGCCGGCCGTGTGAGCATGAGCTCCGGTCACAGCGAGCGACACCCACGTGTACATGCCCCTGTCGACCGTCGTGCACCCCGCCCCCATGGCGGGGGACAGTACAGCGACGGAAGCAGCCGAGGCAACGCGCCTTTATTACGCACGTGCCGACGCTACGACCGTGAACCAGTCGACACCTGCGCCGACACACCGTGGACCGAACGGCCACGAGATCGCCGCACAACTCCAGCGCCCGGTAGGCGGGTACCGAGCCACAGAGTCCCACGGCGAACTGGTCTTCGCCAACATCATGGCCGCCGACCATACGCCCGTCACTGCGCTCAAGCCCTCGATCGCACACTTCGATGACGGGGCCCACAGAAAAAGGCCTCGGCCGACAAGCCCGACCACCATGCGATCGGGCGCTCCCGCGGCGGCCTGAGTACCAAGATCCACCTCGCGGTCGACGGCCGCTGCCGCCCGTTGTGCTTCGTCCTCACGCCCGGCAAGGCCGGCGACGCACCCGCATTCGAGCGCTCATGGCCGCACTGCGCATGCCGAGAGCAATCGGCCGACCGAGCTTCCGGCCCCACACGGTTCTGGCGGACGGTGCCTACTCGTCCCGAACTATCCGAGAGCACCTGCGCAGGCGCAACATCCGGCAGTGATCCCGCAGCCCGCCGACCAGATCGCCCGGCCGCCTTTGCCTCGTGGCTCAGGGGCAGGGACTGCGGGGCAGTTGGCTCAGGAGGGCCAGCAAGGGCTCGTCCCGGCGGTGTTGGTAGGTAGGAGGTCGAAGGGTCGGGGTAGCGGTCTCCGCTATCTTCTGATCGTCGCAAGGCAGTCGGCGCTCATTCAGGAGAGGTCACTTTCTTAGTTTCGGCCTCTATAATTCGCCACAGTTGAATGAGGGGGATTTCGTTCGCGTCTACCGTCTCCGTTTCGCCGCCTTGAGGCATGCAGGCCGCGGATAGATACTGAGGGAGTCCGAGCTCGTTTCGCAGACGACAGAGAACGGCCTGCTCTACGAGGTAGGCATCCTCCCCCGTGGCGATCCGGAAAATTTTAAAAACATCCCACCCATAGCGGCGGTGCACGGCGAGGCGATCAGTTCTGGAAGCGACCCCAGTGATGCCAATTTTATGGGCCCCGAGTTCACGGTGGGTTATCACGTAGAGGATTGCAGGCCCACTGAAGTCAAAATTGGAATTTGAGCAGTAGCGGCAACTGCTCCGACCGCCACGAACGTTACCCAATGTGGGCTTCACTACTCTGCCGCACAAGATGCAGCGGCAACGCCATGGAGTAAGTCGGCCGGGATATTCCTCTAAGGGCTCCAAGCCCGCCTTCCGCATGTCGGCGACGGCGACTGAGGGATGGATTGGCGCTCTCCCTCCACAGTACAGGCAACTGCGCCCGCTGCGAATTTTGCTCCGTGTCGGGTTGACTTCCTTTCCGCAGGTGAGGCAGCGACACCTCCAGGGATAGTTCGCTCCCGTGTATGGTTCGAGAGATTCCAGGCCAGCCTCCCGCATCTCGGCAACGGCAACCTCATGCTCGATCGGAGCGTTCCTTGCACAGTATCGGCAGCCATTCCCTCTACGAATAGTGACCAGCCTGGGCGTAATTTCCTTTCCGCAGGTGAGGCAGCGACACCTCCAGAGATGGTTCGCTCCCGTGTATGGTTCGAGAGGTTCCAGGCCAGCCTCCCGCATCTCGGCAACGGCAACCTCATGCTCGATCGGAGCGTTCCTTGCACAGTATCGGCAGCCACGTCCTCTAAGCACTCCACTCCGCGTCGGGTTGACTTCCTTTCCGCAGGTGAGGCAGCGACACCTCCAGGGATAGTTCGCTCCCGTGTATGGTTCGAGAGGTTCCAGGCCAGCCTCCCGCATCTCCGCAGTAGCGATGTCAGATCCGACTCGGATGTTCCCAGCGCAGTATCGGCAGCCGCTTCCTCTGTTGCGGACATGATTTAGCCTAGGGGCAACGGTGTTTCCGCATGTTGAACACCGCGCTCTCCACGGCTTCTGCGTCCCTGGAAACGGCTCCACGGGCTCCAGTCCGGCTCTGCGCATGTCGGCTACGGCTTGACCTTCAGGGAGGCGCCGCGAGAGGCCCCGTGTTGATTTTCCGCAATGCGAACATCCACCCTGACCGCCACGGATATTGCCGAGCCGGGGGCTGACTTGCTTGTCGCACGTCACGCAACGGCATGGCCAGGGAAGGTTCGTTCGACCCGGGTATGGGACCAGCGGTTCTAACCCGGCCTTCTGCATGTCAGCAAAAGCCTCTAATTCGTCGACCTTTTTACGCAACTTGTCGCCTTCCTGAGGGATATGATTCCACTAAAGAATTACTAGAAGGGTCGCTATTTGGAGCGTGGATGAACATTTTGCCCGACTGGCAGACTCTGAGCCCTGCGCCCCTCAGCCCCCGTTCAGTCGTGCTCGAATCCTCTTCAGGAACGGAAGAGGGTCCCAGAATCCGACGTCTGGAGAATTCCTTGCCTCCGAGACGGCGAGGTGCCGATCCCTGTGCCCGCCACACGGAGGGCACGCTCCTCACCCGCCGCGCCGGTCAGGCGTACGCGCAGGTGGTGGGCATTACAACGCCCTCCATTCCGGCCCGCCGAGCACCATGCACAATGGGTTAAAGTCCCAGTCAGAGCTCGTCGGCTAGGTCGTCCCAGTTCATCTGCTGCAGCACGACACGCGTTGTGGCCAGGAACTGCTGGTGGCGAGCCGGATCGCTCTCCAGCCTCTCCATGACTTGGGCGAGGACGACGGCAGCACGCATAGCTTTGGACTGAGGGTCCTGCGCATTGTGCACATACGGCAATATCTGGGCGTTGAACTCGTCCCACGAGATAGGGAGGTTGCCCTCTCTGTGAAGGTCGATCCACCAGGCACGCGCCGCATCAGCATTGACGAGTACTTCTCTCCTCAGATGGCTGATCCGGTCGACGTCGAGGTGATGTCGCAGCTGTTGCTCTCGACGAGCATCTTCGTACGACTGAGAGCGCGCGCGGTCGTCGGGGGCGAGGCGGAGTGCAATGCTCGCTCTGATCTCCACCGCAGAGCCTTCCGCTGCTGGTCCCCACTCGGACAACCGGAGCGCCAAGGCATTCTGCGCCTCATCGAGCTCCGATGGCATGTACTCGCCCGTGATGTGGCGAGCGATACCGTCGAGTGACTCTCGTGCCACGGAACGCACGATGCCCCGACCCCGTTCTCTCAGCTCGGCGTCGGGGCGGCAGCGCAGTACGCCACTGGCGCTGTAGCGTACGCCGAAGAGTGCTGTGGGCCAGGTGGCGGAGATGCGCAGGCGCATGCTCCGCCGTAGCCCGAAATAGGACATCACTCGGCGGCTTCCTTGTGGCGCTCGTGGTTCCGGATGACCGCTGCTTCGAGGATCTTGCCCCAGAAGGTCTGTTGGAATTCCTCGTCCCTCGCGAAGAAGCGTTTGAGGCTGCTCCGGTAGATCTTGGGCTCGTACACGTCCGCCAGCAGGTCAATCAGCTGATCGTCCGGAAGCTCCCCCTTCTCGGCGTCGGATCCCCACCGGGTCAGCTGTGTGTCCGCGGCCTCCCATGCGTCATCGTCCTTGAGTAACTGTTGCCAGGCCCGTACGAAGCGCGCTCGCCCGTCACGCTCATTCGTCGTGTCGAGCAAGAGCCGTGCCCCCACGGGGCTGGAGGCGAGGGCCAGAAAGGAGACTAAGGCGTGCCGCTTGGGTTGCTGCTCCTCCAGCCAGGTCTTGAGCGCCTTGGCCACTTCAGCCGGGTTGACTTCACTGAGCTTCGCGAAGGCTTCTACCATCGGCTGGGAGGAATACGCGGAATGGGTCGCGGCCCGGGCCAGACGAGTCACAGCAATTGCCGGCTGGCGGAGCGCCAGTTCTCCACCGCAGATCTCCGTGACCAGAGCGACCAGCTCGGCTGGTGGCTTCTTTACAGTCATCCATCGGTACAGCCGGTTCCTGACGTACCTTCCGATCTCAGGGTCCAGGGCTGCGGAGGTGAGGACTTCGACAGCCAGCGAGCGACGGTGCTCGGCGAGGTCTCTTCCGATGCTGTCGATGATGGTGTTGTCGTGTACCTCCGTGGCCAGGTTGAGGAGCGAACTAGCGACGATCCGCGCGTCGTTGTCAGGCAAGCTCTGGTCGGCTGCCACGGCAACGGCCCAGGTGCGCAGCAGTTCCCGCTGGGTCGGGAACTCCTCCCATAGGTGTCGCAGAATCGCTGGCGCCAGGTCGTGCTTGTTTGTGTTGTGGAATACGTGATCACCGTTGGGCGTGAGGTGCGCGGCTTCCAGCCGTCGGCTGGAGGTCGCATCCGAGAGGACGTCCACCGGCTCGCGGGAAAGCTTCAGGTTGTCCAGCAGCATATCGGCCGCTTGGATGACCGACCGTTTCGTCCCGCCGTGCAGCAGTGCGCCAGCCCAGACCATGGAGCGCGTGGCCACGAGCGTGGGCTCCCCGGGCCCCTGTTGCGACGGGCTAAGGAGGGCACCGATGTGCTGGTGCCAGCCCCGGAATTCGTCGACGATGGCGCTCTTGTCATCACCTTCCGCTGCCTCTTGGATGATCCAGGCCAGTCGGCGTGCGTCCTGAGCAGGCGGGTTGGATTCCCAAATACCTTCAAAGGCTCGGTCGTCAAGCCAGCTGATCCTGTGGCTGGCGCCTCGCCGCCGCAGCTCGTGACCGACCAGTGGCTTCGCGTCGGGGGAAGGGAGTCCCATCGTGAACGGTCGCGCTGCTTCCGTCCACGGCCCCTGCCAGCTCTGCGGCGTGGCCAGAACGACGAGGTAGCGATTCGCGACCCTGCCAGTCTCTCCGTAATCGCGCAGCGCGTCACCGAAACGCTGGCCGGGAGGTTCAGGCATCTCTGAGAGGTCCAGGAGATACCTGTGGCCTGGACCGACCGGGAGCTTCGTCACGTCAGGTTTGGACCACTCGGGTTCCAGGTCTATGAAAAGCGACGTGCCGGCAGAAGGACCCACCGTACTGAGCAGGCGAAGCGCTGCCGTCCGTCGTCCGTTTCCTGGGAGCGCGCACAGGACAACGACTCCATACTGAGCGAGGGCTTGCTGGGCCAGCTCCCATCGCCGACTGTCACGTGGTACGACGAAGCGGTCCTCAGCGCAGGCTTGCAGGTCGGTCATGGAGACCGGCTGCGGACGCACATAGTCGTTACCATAGAAGTTCTGCGTGTCCGCTTGGAAACCGTAGCCGCCAGGGGCCACGTCTTGCGTCAGCTGCTTGGCGGGTCGGGCAGGATCACCAGGCTCTGCATCTCCACTCGTTGTCTCCGGTGGTTCCGCAGTTGTGGACCCTTCGGTCTCTTCGTCGGCTTCGTCTTCACAGGCGGGCTCGCCCGTGGGGACGGCGGGAGCGTCAGTCCGGCCGTGCTCGTCCTTTTTTCCCCAGTGCGCTTCGGAATGTGGCCGGGTTCCAGAACTTGCATCCGGTTCTCCGCCATAAGGATGTGAGTCCGGCCGATCCAACGGGGCTCCGGACAAGTCGTCTACGTTGCCGGGCTGCCACGTCTTAGGAAGAAGAGGACCGCCTTCTCCTCGTGGGCTGGGGATTCCGTCCGCAGCAAGGGGCGCCATGGCAGCCGGGTCGATAACGTCCTGGCCGTACCCCCTTCCATCGGAGGCTTCCTGCTCGGGCTCGGGATCTCCAGTGGTCTCGGCTGGATGAGTGTCTCCCATTGGCAACCGGCCGATCCAACCCATGCTCGAGAAGTGCTGCTTGCCTTGCACTGGCGGTGACGGTTCCTCATACTCGGGCACAGTAGGCAGCCCGTCGCCCTGATCGTCGCTGGTGTCTTCGGCGCGAGCACTGGGGTTCGCATCCCGGCCAGACTCCCCGGCCCGCGCGAAGTAGGAATCGTCGGTCACTTCCGCCCCCCGAATCCGTTGAAGTGCTGGTGCTGGCCTTGATAGTTACCGTTTCCGTTTTGTGTGAACGACACCGCTGCGGGAGTGGGCGACGGCGTCTGGGCTTGATCGGGCGTTCGTGTAGACGACTGCTCCGTGCCAGCGTCCGATGTTTCGAAGATGGCAGGATCCGCCAGCCCCCAGTCGAGGCCCGGTACATGTAGCCATGCGGGCTGCTCAAAAGTTTTGACCTTGGCGAGGCTTCGCGCATAGTGCGCAGGAAGGATGCCACCCGTCGCCAGGCCGCTGTGGAACACGTCTTCATGGACACGTTGCGAGATGACGACAGCTGTATTGGTCAGCTCCGGATTAGCACGTGCCAGCAGGTCGCGCAGTGCTTGGTGATCAAGCAGCCGGTGGGTCTCGACCATCGGAACGCCGAGCCCGGTGGGAGGCAACGGGCCGACATGAATACTGACGCGTAACTGCAGGGCTGACTGGCCGGGGTTGTGCGTCCGATGATCGTGCAGAACCCAGCTGAGGGCATCCGGGAAACACCCGACCAGCGCAGGCAACACCTCCGGGTCCACGCCGGCGACGTAGCCATCCCCAGTGTGCTGTGGGAATGCTCGCTGCTCCCACCTCGCGCTCAGGCCCACTGCCGACAGTGCCTGTGCCAGTACCTGCTGGATGTCTGCGTTAACCTGCTGCATTCCGGTGCTGGTGTGCGCACTGAAGCTTCTCGCGTCGACCGCGAGGACTGCGCGGTAGGGCCACAACGGCTCCCAGGACGAGGTCATATACTCCCTCATTTCTTCGTGAAAGGTGCTGGCAAGGTGGTCGCAATTGACTGTGTCGGCAGACGGCGAGGGGCATCGTCCAGCACTGGACCCTCCAACAGTGACGTGGGCCACATTGCGATGTCGTTGCCATGCCCTATTCCTCGAAGAGCCTCGCCAGAGCGGCGGCGTCGTTAACTACCAGACGGCCACGCCCCAGGGTCAGCACCCCGGTGGCGTGGAGGTCCCGGAGAGCAGCCATCACAGATGAACGGCTCATCGCCGCCATGACGGCGAGTTCCTCCCGGTCCATGCCCAGTTGTACGCAGACAGCTCCGTGATCATCAGGAACGCCAACCTCGACTGCCAGATGGCTGACCACGCGCGCAACACGTGCCCGAATCGGCAATCGGGTCAAGGCGGCATGCAGATGTTCGTTCTCCTGCATGCGCTCAACGGCGAGCCGGTACACGGCTCCCTCCAAGGAGTACCGAGCGAGATAGCCGCGGAACGCGTGCGCGAGCACTACGTACCCGGTGCAGGTGGTCACAGCCGTCACCGAGGCCGATCTGGGCCGGTCCAGGAGCGCCCCCATCTCCCCCAGAACCTCGCCCGCACCACGCAGAGCGAGTGGGACACCTTCCCCACTCGGAACTGTCTGTACGACCTTGACGATGCCTTCGGCGAGGGCGATGACGACATTCGCGGTCTCCCCTTGTCTCAACAGCACCGCCCCTCGCGGGTACTGTCGGCGCTGCCCCCGTTTCACGAGATCCGTCCATGCCTCTCCCGACACCACACCGCGAAAGTTCACAGCTCCCCCGTTTGCTTTCTCGATCCGCGCTGCTGCTAACCGATCACCGCGGCGATGGCCAGCGCGCCTGAGCCGGATACCGCTGCCGCGAACGACCACTGCACCCGGCGGTGCTTAGCCCAGGCGATCTCACTCATGACCACCATCTGCCGCGACAACGCGGCCAGAGGATCCCTCTCCCGTAACGCGCCCTCCAGTTGCTCAGGCTCGAAGTGACGCAGATGGCCGAAGAACAAGTAGTCCCCGTCAGGTTCCGGGCCTCGTCGCTCGGACCGCAGATTGGGAGACACAGCCGCTGCTGCGAGGCAGGCGCCCGCCAGGAGCGTCAGAATGCCTGCCCACCCCAGCACCTGCGCCAGAACCGATCCTGTGCGGAATCCGTGGCTGGCCACGGTCAGCACCCCGACCAACGCCAGCAGCGCCGACTGCAGACTGAGCGCGATCGACGCCTTGGTATCCGCCTTCCCCGTCCAATCGGTCAGAGCCGATTGGACCTTCCAGGCTGTGTCTAACGGATCGACTGCCACCAGTGCTTCCGCCCTTCCCAGGCTCCGGACGGCCGCGCCAGCCGACACTCGGCACCAGAATCGCTCACCCTCCACCCGAACCGGCGCGGCACCCGCTCTTCGGCCGAAAATGATCCAGGCCCGAGCACACATATACCGCTCTTATCGTCATCAACCAGAGCATCTGTCTGTGACGGCATTGGAGAACTGCGGCTAGACACAGCTCAGGGACAACTCACGATCGCCACCGAAGGCGACCCAGACTTCGAGCCCCGGCCCCTCATCCAAACGCTGTTGCCTGACTCACTGCCGATCTCGGGCGGGCCTTCCTACCAGAGTGGCGGCAAAGTTGCCGGGCAGACCCTGCGCCCCACCAAGGGATCGCAGCAGGTCAGGGCTGCGCTGACGTCGACGTGGTCGCATGTGGTCGCGGGAACCGCCACGCCTGGATAGACACTGGATGTAGCAGTTCAATGCGCAACCTTTGGAAGCGATCACTATGCGCTCCGCCACTTCTCGAGGGCGCGTCTACCGGCGCTGCGGCTGCCGGGACCACCTGCATAAACAGCTCGGATCACGCTGTCCGCGCCTCCTCGCCGATCCTGATCACGGTGCCTGGACGTTCGCCGTCGACATTCCTCAGGACGCTCCCGGCCGCCACACCGTCCGGCGCGGTGGCTTCCCCGACCGGGACACAGCTGCACAGGCCCTGCGGCGGCTGATCGAGACTGCGGGCGCCGGACTTCTGGCCGATCCAAACGAGACCGTCGCCGACTGCCTGACCGCTTGGTTGCAGGCCAAGGCCATGACGCTCAAGCCGACGACCACGGTCCGCTACCGCGCCTACGTCGACAACGATCTCGTCCCCGCGCTGGGGAAATTCAAGCTCGACGACCTCGGCTACGGGCATATCGCCGCCTTCGTCCGAGCCCAGCTCTCGCGTGGACGAGGTCCGGTCACCGTCCACCGCATCCTCGCCACGCTGTCGAGTGCACTGGGCGAGGCCGTCCGTCACCACCGGCTTGAGCACAACCCCGCACGGCCCACGATCATCCCCCGCCCAGCCGCTGCCGAACGCCACATCTGGACCATCGACGAGGCCGTCAGCTTCCTGCGGTACTGCAACGCCGCGGATCCGCTCATGGCCGACCTCGTCGAAGTTCTCATCGGGACCGGCATGCGCAAGGGAGAAGCGCTCGCGCTGCGCTGGGAGGACGTCCACCTGGACAACCGCGTCCTCTATATACGCACCACGCTCTCCGCGATCGACAACAACCGCCTGGTGATCACCACACCCAAGACCAGGAACAGCAGGAACTGGGTCGCCATCTCAAGCCGCGTCGCCGCCGCCCTCCGCCACCGCAGGCAGGAGAGATGCCCGTCAACCGCCAACGGTCTCGAGGGCGACTTCGTCTTCCACCGCGACGACGGCCGGCCGCTGCACCCGCAGTACGTCCTCAACCACTTCCACTACCTGTGCCGCGAAGCCGGTATCTCCCGCACGACGATCCATGATCTCCGACACCTGTCGGCCACCATCTCGATCAACGCCGGCGTACCGCTCACCGTGGTCTCCAAGACGCTCCGCCATTCGACGCTCTCCACCACGGCGAACGTCTACAGCCACCTCACCACCCAGGCAGCCCGCGAAGCCGTCGACATTATCGACAAAATCCTCACCCAGGCCGACCGGCCACCCACTCCCCCACGACCGATCCCAGCAGCGCGACCGCCCTGCGACCACATCCCCCAGTTGCACAACCAGATGACCACCATCAGACAGCCCACCAGCGCCAGGAACTACCCCAGAACTGTCCAAGCAGCCGTGCGCGCGTGCGACCACCTTGCGACCACAAGCCGACACAACATCAGAAAGGCCGCCCTCGCATCCCTACGAGAACGGCCTCTGACCTGCGAAAATCGCTGGTCGGGACGGCGGGATTTGAACCCACGACCCCTTGACCCCCAGTCAAGTGCGCTACCAAGCTGCGCCACGTCCCGGTGCTCGTCCGGCTCGGGCTGGTGCCCTTGCCGACCGCGCAAGAGAACAATACCGCACGCCGTGGGGTGGTCGCGCACGGATGGGCGGGCGGGGGCGGGGGCCGGGCATGGGTACCGGGGCCCGGGCGGGGCGGGGGGAGATGAGTAGCGGTACTCATGTGGGCCGTGGGCCGGGTCCGCGACGCTTCGGGGCATGAGTACTCCATCGATACAGCGGCCGACGACCACCGCGTTCTACGTCCAGGCCGCCCTCTCGTTCGGACTGTCGCTGGTGGCGCTGGCGGTCGGGATCGTGCGGCTGCCGGTCGGGGCCTGGGAGCGGGGGTTCCTGGGGCTGGGGCTGGTCTTCGTGGTGTCGTCGGCGTTCACGCTGGCCAAGTGCGTGCGGGACCGGCAGGAGGTGGACGAGATCACCAACCGGGTCGACAAGGCGCGGCTCGACAAGCTGCTCATCGAGCAGGACGCGTTCAAGGTCGAGGGGCTGTGACCGGCCTGCGGTGATCCGCGGAGGGGGTGCGGGGGGCCGGCGGGCCCGTGGGGTGTTGACCCCGGCCCCCGCACCGTGAACGATGATCCGATCGAGATCTTCCTCTCGCGCCCCGCGCAACTCCCGCACCCCAGGAGGACAGTTGGACGTCCAGGGCCCCTCGGGCACTCGCCTCTCTCCCCTCTCCCGGCGCAGATTCCTCCAGGCCACCGCGGGCACCGCGGCCGTGGCCGGGATGGCCGGGGCGGTCGGGGTGGTTCCGACGCCGGCGGAGGCGGCACCGGTTTCCCCGGCCGGGGCGGGCTCCGGGGCGCCCGTGCTGTCCTTCACCGCCGCCACCAACGGCTCGGCGTCGCTCTTCGGCGACCGCGTCGTGGCCGAGGTGCAGAACGTCCTGTGGTCGCTGCCCCGCAAGGGCGGGGACGCGGTGGCGATCACGCCGCCGGACCTGGAGCCGACGCGGCCCGTGCACTCCCCGGACGGCCGGCTGCTCGCCGTCTGCGCGTACCGGGGCGGCGGCTTCCACATCTGGACCCTCCGCCCCGACGGGACGGGGCTGCGGCAGCTCACCGACGGCCCCTGGGACGACCGGGGCCCTTCCTGGTCCCCCGACGGCACCCGGATCGCGTTCGCCTCGGAGCGCCAGGGCGACCCGGTGGCCGGCAGCCCGTACCGGATCTGGACGGTGGACGTCCGGACCGGCGCGCTGACCCGGGTGACCGGGCTCAAGGACCAGGACGGGCCGCTCCAGGACGGCGGGTGGGAGGACTTCGACCCGGTCTGGTCGCCGGACGGCAAGCGGCTGCTGTTCGTCCGCGGCCAGGCGACCAAGGACGCGCTGGTGTCCCGGACGGTGGCGTCGGTGCCCGCCGACGGCCGCGGCCCGGTCCGCGTCGAGCACACCGAGACGGCGAAGGCGCAGGTCATGACGCCGACCGTGAGCCCGGGCGGACGGCTGGCGTACCTGCGGACGACCGCCGCCCCCACCGCGTCCTGCGCCCTGGTCGTCGACGGCGCGGCCGTGCCCGTCGACGGCGACGTGGAGCCGGTGCCGCCGCGGTGGATCTCGCGGGACGAGCTGCTGCTGACCGTCGAGGGGCAGTTCCGGGTCGTCCGCGTCACGCCCTCCAGCGGGGGGAAGGAGCCGGGAGCGACGACCGTCGCCACCGTCCCGTTCGCCGCGAAGCTGCCGGTCGACCGGCCGCGGTACCGCGTCAAGCGGTACGACGTCGAGGTCGGCGGCGTGGGCCGGGTACGGGCGGTGCACCTGCCCGCGCTGTCCCCGGACGGCCGCCGGGTCGCGTTCGCCGCGCTGAACGCGCTCTGGGTCGCCGACGTCGACGGCGGCGCGGCGCCCCGCCGCGTGGTCCGCGCCGACGCCACCCGCTACCTCCTCGGCCCGTCCTGGACACCCGACGGCAAGGCGCTGGTCTACGCCGACGACCGCTCCGGGCTGCTGGCCGTCCGCCGGCACGACCTCGACTCCGGCGAGGACGCCGAGCTGGCCGGCGGCGGCCGGGTGAGCCCGGCGCTCTCCCCCGACGGCAAGCGGCTGGCCTGCCTCGACCTCTCCGGCAACCTCCTGGTCCGCGACCTCGCCGCCGGCACCGACCGGGTACTGGCCGCGCCGATGGGCGGCGGCGGGCTGCCGGGCCGGCCGAGCTGGTCGCCCGACGGCCGGTACGTCGCGTACTGCGACCGCAACCGGCTGAACCAGCGCTTCCGCGAGGGCTACAACCTCATCCGCGTCATCGACACGTCCGACGGCACGTCGCGACTGCACGCCCTGGCCCCGCACGCCTCGGTCTCCGACCGCTACGACTCCGGCCCGGTGTGGTCGCCGGACGGCCGCCACATGGCGGTGATCAGCGAGTCCGCGCTGTGGCTGCTGCCGGTGAAGTCCGACGGCACCCCGGCGGGCGCGCCCCGCCGGCTCACCGGCGAGGCGGCCGACCACCCGTCCTGGTCGGCGGACTCCCGCCGGATCCTCTACCTGTCGGCCGGGAAGCTGCGCCTCCTGGATGTCGACAAAAACGAGGCGCGGACCGTCCCCGTCCGGCTCGACTACCGCCGCCCCACGCCCGTCGACACGGTCGTGCACGCCGGACGGTTCTGGGACGGCACCGGGAACACCGTCCGGGAGGACGTCGACGTCCTCGTCCGGGACGGCCGGGTGCACTCCGTCGAGCCGCACCGGGCGGGGCGCGCCGCGCGGCGCCGGGTGGACGCGTCCCGGCGGACGGTGCTCCCCGGCCTGTGGGACGCGCACACCCACCCCTGGCAGATCACCTACGGCGGCCGGCAGACCGCCCTCCAACTCGCCTACGGGATCACCACGGCCGTCTCGCTCGGCGGCGCCTCCTACGAGCAGGCCCGGATCCGCGAGGCCGTGAACGCCGGCGAGCTCGCCGGGCCGCGCCTGCTGACCTGCGGCGAGCTGCTGGACGGCAGCCGGGTCGCGTACAGCATGGGCCGGGCGCACCGCACCCGCGAGGGCCTGCGCCGGTCGCTGTCCCGGGCCGCGGCCCTCGACTGGGACTTCGTGAAGACGTACGTCCGCGCGCCCGGCTGGGTGATCGAGGAGGCGGCCCGGCACGCCCACGACGTGCTGGGGGTGCGCACCGGTTCGCACCTCTGCACCCCGGGCGTCCAGCTCGGCCAGGACCTGACGACCCATCTGCAGGCCACCCAGCGACTGGAGTTCGGGCACGCCACGTCGGCGAGCGGCCGGGCGTACGAGGACGTGCGGGAGATCTACACCCGGACGGACTTCCACATGATCGCGACCATCTTCACCTCGACCCCGCTCATCGGCGAACAGCCGGGCCTCGCCGAGGACCCGCGGGTGACGCGGCTGATGCCGCCGTGGGATGTGGACCTCGTCCGCAAGACCGCAGCCGAACGGCCGACCGGCGACCAACTGGCCACGCTCCGCACCGAGGTGGACGTCTACCGGCGGATCCTCTCCGGCGGCGGTCTCGTCGCCCTCGGCACGGACGCCCCGCTGGTCCCCGTGGGCCTCTCCCTGCACATGGGCCTGCGCGCCCTGCACCGCCACGGCCTCTCCCCCGCCGAGACGCTGCGCACGGCGACGGCGATCCCGGCCCGGGTGTTCGGCGCGGAACGCGACCTCGGCACCCTGGAGACCGGCAAGCTCGCCGACATGACGATCGTCGACGGCGACCCGTTCACCGACTTCGACTCGCTGGTGCGGACGGAGTCGGTGCTCCGCGGCGGCCTCCCCTTCGAGCAGCGGAAGCTCCTCGACGCCTACGCCGGCGACGCGGCCCCGGCGGCCCGGCACGGCAGCTCGACGCACGGCGAATGGCTGGAGGTGGGACGGCTGCTGCGGCGCGACTCGTGCTGCGACCCGGGGCACTGAGAGGCCGGGGGCACTGAGAGGCCGGCCGGCCGGTCCGCGCCGCTCCGAGAGCTCTCGGGCCTACGCGCGCGGCGGTGCCCGGGAGGTGGCCGGGGACCGCCGCGCGACGGTTCAAGCGGTGGCGGGCCGGCGGCGACGCGTGGCCACCGCGTCGGGGACGCGCGGCGCCCGGCTCACCTACTTGCCGTGGTCGCCGTGGTGGTCGCCGTGCCCGCCGTGCCCGTGATGGTCCCGGTCCTCGCCGCGGCCGTGGTGGTGGTCGCGGCCCTCGCCCTTGCCACGGTCGTGGTCACAGTCCGCGCCCCGGCTGGGGTGGTGGTCACAGTTCTCACCCCGGCCGTGGTGGTGGTCACAGTCCGCGCCCCGGCCGTGGTGGTCGCCGTCCCCGCACCCATGGCCGTGGTCGCAGTCGTCACCCCGACCGTGGTCGTCGTGGCCCTTCCCCTCCTTGTGGCCCTTCCCGCTCTCGTGGCCCTTCCCGTCCTTGTGGCCCTTCCGTTCGTCGTGCCGTCCGTGCTCGCAGTCGTGGCCGCACGGGCCGGTGGCCGTCGCGCTGCCCACCCGGGTGTCGGTCGGGGAGTTTTCGGCGGCCGAAGCGGCTCCCGCTCCCGTCATGAAGAGCGCCGCCGCGAACGGGACGGCAGCCATGAACGTGAGGACGCGTGCCTTGCGGGTGCTTGCCATGCCAGTCCTTTCGAACGGCCGGATCCACGCGGACGGCGGTCCGGTCCGAGTCGGCTTTCCGATCGCCTCCAGTTGACACCCGGCCGTCGGGCGAGGGCGTGGCAACCATGGGGTCCTTCATGCTCAAGGGTGTACAGGCCGGTTTAAAATCGCTCATCGATCCAGGCGCATCACGTGCCAACCGCCGTGCCGCGCAGGGCCGGTTGCCGACGCGTCGGAGCCGACCGCGCTTTTCGCCGGATTCCGAAAGCACACGGGAAAACACACAGGGAAACGCACGGGGAATGCGCGGGGAACGCGCGGAGGAACGTTCCCTCCGACGACTCCCGCCCTTTCCGGTCGGCCCATGCCTCCGCGCGCCCCCGCCGCGGCGCCTCGCGCCGCTCGGCCGGGTGAGGAGCCGGTCGACGCCGGCCGCGGTGGCGGCAATTGGCCTGATATGTGGTGTCGTTGTGGGCGAGCGGGCCATAAGTTCGCCGGGTATTCCCGATTTCCGGAGGTGCATCATGAGACGGCACATCCTCACCGGCACGCTCACCGGCGCGCTCGCCGCCGCCGGCCTGATCGTCCCCTTCCAGGCGCACGCCGCGGCTCCGGTCGCGCCGGCCACCCAGTCGTCGGCCACCGTCTGGGACAAGTGCGAGGCCGCGCTCGACTCACCGCACGAGTCCCACACCAACCCGGACGTCATCAACGTCCACGCCGACCTCAAGGGTTGCAAGCAGAAGATGCCGGAGTACTCGATATCCGTCACCCTCTACAAGGAAGGCACGCAGGTCGCGCACGACAGCGGCTCGGGCAAGAACAAGTTCAAGGCACGGGTCGTGGCCAACTGGCCTCCGCCGAAGGGGGAATGTTACTCCTACTCGGCAAAGGCCACCTTCACGATCAAGGCCGACGGGAAGACGCACAGCGCCTCCCTGGAGAACCACAGCCAGGGCAAGATCTGCATCAAGAAGTAGGCACGACCACGGCCGGTACGGCCCCCGTGCCTACCGGCCCCCACCGACCACCGGCGAGGCGAACGACATGACCGGGCACACCCTCTTCCTCGCGGTCACCGACCGAACCGGCCGGACCGGCCGCCCCGACCCGGCCTTCGCCCTCACCACGCTCGCCGTGGACACCGGACGCCTGGAGGAAGCCGAGCAGCGCGCGGCCGACGCGCTCACCGGCCTCGCACCGGACGCGGACTGGATCGGGCTGGCCCCGTCCGTACGACGCGAGGTCGTCGACCGGGTACGCGCGGTGCCGCACCACGCGGTCGACCACACCGAACACGACCGCGACCCGGCACGCTCCGCCTCTCCCCTGGCCGACTGCCTGCGCAGCCTCGCCACCGGCGACACCTTCGCCGGGATCGCCGCGCAGCCGTACGCCGTGTACCTCACCGGCGGCCTCCGCGTCCGCGACCCGGCGTCGGCCCCCCTCCTCGCCGGCGCCCGGTCCGTCCACCCCGACGCCGAAGCCCGCTTCCCCGCCCTGGCCCGCCTCACCACCCTCCTCGCCACGGCCGCCGCTCCCTCGATCGACGCCGTGGTCGTGGACGAGGAGGACCTGTACGACGCCTTCGACCGGTACACCCTCGGCGGACTGGCGTAACCGGAACGCGTCGCCGCTGACACGACCGGTTCCGCCCGCCCCTCCCGCTCCCGTTCTCACACCGCCCCGACGCCGCACCGCCCGCACGCCGTCGCCGGCGAGCCGGTGCCCGGCTCACCCCGCGTCCCGCCGCCGTATCCGCAGGCCCGGCATGTGGGCGCGTGCGACGCGTCCGTCGGCGGGGTCCAGTGGATGACGCGCTCGATCACGACCGGCAGGGGCTCGGTCGGGTGGACCGTCCAGTCGGGGCAGAAGGCGATGTTGTTCCAGCCCTGCCGCCAGGTGCGCCAGCCGTGCGCGGCGCGCCAGGCGGCGCCGGTGGGGTCGTGGCGGCGTCCCCGTGCCTTCTCCGCCAGCCGGTCCGCCGCGCGGGCCCGGACGTGGGCGTTCCAGAGGCACCGGGCGGCGTGGAGTTCGTCGGCGGCGCGGATCAGGGACGCGGGGTCGTCCTCGACGTTCTCCGGGATCCGCGCGCTCAGGGTGAGGTGGTGGTACGTGGCGTGGAAACCGTACGGCGCGAAGTGCACCAGGCAGGAGCGCAGGTCGGAGCGGCGCATCCGGGCCGGGAGGCGCTCGTCGTGGACCCGCCGCAGGTGCAGGTTAAAACTGCTCAACCGGGAAGCCCCCTCTCAGCGTTCGGCCGCGAGGTCCAGCCGTGCCGCCGGAGCCGGGGCCCGGCCGGCGCCGCGTTCCTGGGGGGCTTCCGCCGCGACGGTCTGCCACCAGGGGTCCGGGCGCAGTCCCGCCGCCGGTTCGAACGGCTGGCCGGGGCGGGGGACGGCGTAGCGGACGCCGGCGCGGCGGGCGGCGGTGACGGTGCGTTCGGCGGGCTCGTCCCACGGGTGCGGGGCGAGGTTGAAGGTGCCCCAGTGAATGGGGAGGAGGACGCCGCGCTCGGCGGGGGCGGAGCCCTGGAGGTCGAGGTGGGCGCGCAGGCCCTCCTCCGGTTCCATGTGGATGTCGGGCCAGAACTCGCTGTACGCGCCGATCTGGATCATGGTGGCGTCGAACGGGCCGTAGCGCTCGCCGATGCCGGCGAAGCCGGGGAAGTAACCGGTGTCACCGCTGTGGAACACGCGGTGCCGGGGGCCGGCGATGACCCAGGACGCCCAGAGGGTGTGTTGGGTGTTGCGCAGCGCCCGTCCGCAGAAGTGGCGGGCGGGGGTGGCGGTGAGGGTGAGCTCGCCGACGAACGTCGTCTCGTGCCAGTCGAGTTCGGTGATCTGCCCCGCCGGGATCCCCCAGTGCTCCAGGTGCGCGCCGACGCCGAGCGGTACGACGAACTCCGTGCCGGTCCGGGCCAGCGCGCGGACGGTGGGCATGTCCAGGTGGTCGTAGTGGTCGTGGGAGATGACCACGGCGTCCACCCGGCCGGTCTCGGCGAGCGGTATCGGCACCGGGTGCAGCCGGCGGGGGCCCGCGAAGGCGAACGGCGAGCAGCGCTCGGACCAGACGGGATCGATGAGCACCCGGTGCCCGTCGATCTCGGTGAGCACGGCGGAGTGGCCCATCCAGGTGAGCCGCAGCCCCGACTCGGCGGGTTCCGCCAGGTCGGCGACGGTGGTCGGGTGCACGGGGATGGGGTGGGCGGGGGCGCGGCGGACCCGCTCCTCCTTGCGGAAGTAGGTGGGCAGGTAGCCCAGCATCGAGCGGGTGCTCGGGGTCCGCTCGGGGCCCGGGGGGTTGACGAAGACGCCGCCCGCGAAGTGCGGCGAGCGCAGGATGCGGGCCATCCGCTCCCCCGACGGGTCGGCGCCGAAGGCGGCCGGGCGGAGCGCGTCGAGGGGGTTTCTGGGGACGCGGAAGCCGGTCACGGCACCTCCAGGCATGGGGAACGGTCCGTCTCATTATCGGACGGTCCCGCCCGCCCGCGCCATCGTTGATCGTTTTCCCGCCGGGGAGGCGCCGGATCCGGGGGTCAGGCCGGGTCCGGAAGCCGGGCCGGGAAAGGAAGTCGGGCCGGGTCCGGAGGCCAGGCCCACCCGGAGCTCAGGCCGGATTTGGAGGCCGGCCCGGGTCCGGAGGTCGGGCCGGCCCGGAGGTCAGGCCGGGAGCGGGGCGTCCGCGCCGACCAGCCCGCTCTCGCGCAGTTCCGCCCAGAACGCGGCCGGGATGTCCTCGTTCAGCGCGACCGTGTCCTCGGCGATGCGGCTGGGCCGGGTGGCGCCGGGGATGACGGCGGCGGCCGCCGGGTGGGCGAGGGAGAACTGCAGGGCGGCGGCCTTGATGCTCACGCCGTGCCGCTCGGTGAGGGCCTTGAGCCTGCCGACGCGCTCGACGATCTCCGGCGGGGCCTGCTGGTACTCGAAGTGGGTGCCGCCGGCGAGGACGCCGGAGCTGTACGGACCGCCGACGACCATGTCGACGTTCCGCTCCTGGGCCATGGGGAGCAGGCGGCCCAGCGCGTGCGCGTGGTCGAGCAGGGTGTAGCGGCCGGCGAGCAGGAAGCCGTCGGGCCGGGGCTCGTCCAGGGCCAGGGTCAGCTCGATGGGCTCGGTGCGGTTGACGCCCAGGCCCCACGCCTTGATGACGCCCTCGTCGCGGAGCCGGTCCAGGACGCGGAAGGCCCCGGTGCGGGCCTCTTCGAACTTCCCGACCCACGCGTCGCCGTGGAAGTCCTGGGCGATGTCGTGGACCCAGACGATGTCGAGGCGGTCGACACCCAGGCGCTTGAGGCTGCCCTCGATCGAGCGCTCGGTGGCCTCGGCGGTCCACTCGTGGAGCACCTTGTTGGGGTTGCCGTGCTCGAAGAGGCCGCCCTTCTCGCCGAAGTCGGGGGTGGCGGTCTCGTGCTCGTCGAGGATGACCCGGCCGACCTTGGAGGAGAGCACGTAGGAGTCGCGGGGCTTGCCGGACAGCACCTTGCCCAGGCGCTCCTCGGCCAGGCCGGCGCCGTAGAAGGGAGCGGTGTCGTAGAACCGGATGCCCTGGTCCCAGGCTGCCTCCACGGTGGCGAGGGCGTCCTCCTCGGGGATCGCCCGGAACATGTTGCCGAGGGGGGCGGTGCCGAAGCCCAGCCGGCCGGGCAGGATTTCCTTGAGGGACATGGTGGTGCCTTTTCGATCGGTGTCCGCGTTGCGCGGCGGCCCGGGCGCGGGGAGACGCGTCGAAGGGGCCGCGCGGCCGGGTACGCGGCGGGGTCTGGGCCCGCCGGGCCGGGGCCGCACCGCACGCCTATTTGCATGCGCCGCTTAGCTGCTCCGACAATAGTTGCAGACGCGGGCTAATGCAAACGCCTCACAACTCGTTGGTCCCCGTCTCAGAACCCGCTGACCCGGAGCGTGACGTTCAGCCGCCCGGTCAGCCCGAGCCCCGCCGGAGCCGTGCCCGGGAACGTCCGGGGCACCCCGTGGTACGCGAACCGGGACGGTCCGCCGAAGACGAAAAGGTCGCCGCTGCGCAGCTCGACGTCCGTCCACGGGCGCGTCCTGGTCTCCGTGTTGCCGAACCGGAAGACGCAGGAGTCGCCGAGGCTGAGCGAGACGACGGGGGCGGCGGACCGCTCGTCGCCGTCGCGGTGCAGGCCCATCCGGGCGCCGGCGTCGTAGAAGTTGACCAGCGCGATGTCGTACGGCTCGGGGCCGGCCGGCGTCCCGTACGCGCGCGCCACCGCGTCCCGGGCCAGCGCGCCGAGCCAGTCGGGGAACGGCTTGACCGGGGCGCCGTCGCCGTCGACGACCGTCCGGGCGTACCCGTACGGGTACCAGTGCCAGCCCAGGCACACCGTGCGGACGGACATCTCGCCGCCGTTCGGCATCCGGACGGCCCGCAGGCCCGCGGGCGGTCTCGCCCACTCCCGGCAGGCCCGGAGGAGCCGGTGCTGGGCGGCCTCGTCCAGCCAGCCGGGGACGTGCACGGCTCCCGGCGCCACCTCGGCCGGCGCCCGGGGGAACAGCTCGTCGTGCATGGGTCCAGGCTAGGCGCACCCGGTCGTACGAAGGGCGGGGGCCCGAAACACGCGACGGCCCGGGAATTCTCTTCCCCGAACCTGTCACATCCGCGCGCCCTCGCCCGTCCCCCTCCCGCAAGCGACCACAAGCGACCACAAGCGACCACAAGCGTCACGAGCGATTCCAAGCGATCGCAAGCGACCGCAAAACACGGACCCGGCGGCCGGAACGCACGTCCCGCCGCCGGTCCGAGCGACCCGAGAGGAACGGCACCGCCATGGCCCGCGTCTCCCTGAACCCGCCCGCCACCCCACTGACCCGCCTCGCCGCCCGGTACTGCCGCCGCGCCTACGGCAAGGTGCTCGACCCGCTGCTCGCCATGGGCCACCACGGCGGGGTGCTGCTGGCCACCTCCGTCTTCGAGCTGGCCGTGGGCCGCTGGAAGCGGCTCGACCCGGGCCTCAAGGCGCTGGCCGTGATGGCCTCGGCGGCGTCCATCGGCTGCTCGTGGTGCATGGACTTCGGCTACTGGGAGAACCGGCAGCACGGCATGGCGCACGAGAAGCTGCGCGACGTCCCGCGCTGGCGCGACAGCGACGTCTACACGCCGCTGGAGCGCGACGTGCTGGAGTACGCGGAGGCGATGACGGCGACTCCTCCGACGGTGGACGACGCCCTGGTGGAGCGGTTGCGGAAGCACCTGGACGACGCCCAGCTCGTCGAGCTGACCCAGATGATCTCGGTCGAGAACCTCCGCTCCCGCACCAACGCCGCGCTGGGACTGACCAGTCAGGGCTTCAAGGACAGCTGTGACATCCCGGCCGGGGGCCCGGTCACCGGCCGCCCTTGATCCCCACCCCGCCGTAGAACCCGACCTTGGCCAGCTCCGCCGGGGTCGGCGGCTCGCCGTCCGGGTGCCAGAGCGGCACCTGGACGACGCCGGGGTCCAGCAGCTCGAAGCCGTCGAAGAACGGGACGATGTCCGCGTACGTCCGCAGCGTCACCGAGGCCGTGGCGTTCTTGTAGGCGTCCGCGGCGGCCCGGGCGGCCTCGCTGTGGAAGTCGGTGGTGCCGTGGCTGAGGACGAGGCAGCTCCCCTCGGGCAGCGCCTCGGCCAGGGCGGTGACGATCCCGGCCGGGTCCTCCTCGTCCGGGATGAAGTGCAGGAGGGCGACGAGCAGCAGGGCCACCGGCTGATCGAAGTCGATCATGCGGCGCAGCTCGGGGTGGGCGAGAATCCGCTCCGGTTCCCGCACGTCGGCGAGCAGGAAGCTCGCGTTGCCGTTGTTGGTCAGCTTGGCCCCGGCGTGCGTCGCCACGATCGGGTCGTTGTCGACGTAGACGACGCGGACGTCGGGGTCGGCCTCCTGCGCCACCTCGTGGGTGTTGGGGGAGGTGGGGATGCCGGTGCCGATGTCGATGATCTGGCGCACACCGCTCCGGACGACCTTGCGCACCGCGCGCAGCAGGAAGTCGCGGTTGGCCCGGGCGCCGGGGCGTATGTCGGGTATGACCTCGATGAAACGTTCCGCCGCGGCGCGGTCGACCTCGTAGTTGTCCCAGCCGCCCAGGTAGTAGTCGTACATCCGGGCCGGGTGCGGCCGGCTGGTGTCGATCTCCTCGGCCGCGAATCCCCCGCCGCCCGTGCCCTGCTCCGTCACTCCCTGCCCCTTCCGAACTGTGCGGATCCCGCAAGTGCCCGGCCGATTCCGGTCGTTGCGGTCGTGCGACGGTCCGGCCCCGTGGCCCGTCCGGCGGGTTCCCCTCCCCCGGACCGGCCGACGGCCGTACCGCTTCCCCTGTTCGAGCCCCACTCCGCCGTACCCGCCGATTCACCGCCGGCACCCCCGTGGCCCGCGGTTCACCGTACGGGCGCCGCGGCACCGGGACGACGCCGGGGTCCCCGCCGTGCGGACCCCTCGTCTCGTCCGGTGCGCGGCACCGGCGGAGCGGGACGCCTCTGCCGTCGTCAGCGGCGCGGCGCGCTCCGAAAGGCGCCGAAGCACCGTGCGCCGCCCGGCCGTCGGCCCGCCACCGCTCCGCCGCTCACGGCCGCGGCCCCTCCGCCGCGCCGGCGAGCAGGAAGTCCGCCTCGCCGGCCTTGGCCCCCCTGATGAACGTCTCCATCTCGCTGTGCGTGTAGATCAGCGCGGGCCCCTCCGGGTCCGTGGACTGGCGCAGGGCGACCCGGCCGTCTCTCAGGCGCATGACCTCGACGCAGCTTCCCCCGTTGCCGCCGCTCCACGGCTTGCGCCAGCCCTCGGTGCCGAGGTCGGTGGCGGGCATGCCGTTGTATATGCGATCCATGGTTCAGATCTCCTTACGAATGCCACCCAGGAATGCCTTGGTGGTGTGTGCCGGCGCGGCCTGCGCGCACATCCGGTCCAGTGCCTCCAGGAAGGCCGAGACGTCCTCGCGCTGGTCGAAATAGGAGGCGCCGATGAGGTTTTCGGCGTACGCGATGTCCGGGAGCTCCTCGATGGGGAACCGGAAGATGTGGAACGGCCCGTACATCGCCGGGTGCGGCCCGGCGGCGTACGGGATGACCTGGAGCCGTACGTTCGGCAAGGCGGTGGCCTCGATGAGCCGGTCCACCTGGGCCCGCATCACCTCGGGGCCGCCGATGGGGCGGCGCAGCACCGTCTCGTCCATCACCACCCACAGCAGGGGCGCCTTCTCCCGGACGAGCAGGTTCTGCCGTTCGCGGCGGACGGTGACGGCCCGCTCGATCTCGGCGTCCGGCGCGTGCGGCTGCCCGGCGCGGAGCACCGCGCGGGCGTACGCCTCCGTCTGCAACAGCCCGGGGACGTAGTGCGGTTCGTAGGCGCGGATGAGGTTGGCCTCCCCCTCCAGGCTGACGAACGCGCTGAACCACTCGGGGAGCACGTCCCGGAAGCGGTGCCACCAGCCGGGCCGGTTGGCCTCCCGGGTGAGGGCGAGGAAGCCCTCGACCTCGGCGGGGTCCTCGACGCCGTAGATCCGCAGCAGCTTCTCCACGTACGGGACCTTCAGGCCGACCTCGGCCTTCTCCATCCGGCGGATGGTGGCGTGCGTGACGTCGAGCGCCCGGCCCGCCTCCTGGAAGGAGAGCCCCGCCTGTTCCCGCAGATCGTGCAGCCGCTTGCCGAGTACGACACGCAGCACGGTCGGAGCCCCTGCCGGCCGCGCGTCCCCCACTGTCCCCTCCTCCTGCCGCGCCAACTGCCGTCCTGATGCCCAGCAGTGTGCCACGCAGTTCGCAAAGCCGACAGGCTGTGCTTTCGATTCTGCAATTTACAGACTGAAGCTTGCCACACCTGACTCGCATCGCACATAGTTGCGGAGTGGTCCCCTCCCAAGACGCACCTTTGCTGGGGCGCCGCGGCGGCTGCTTCGGCGGGCGCCCGCAGGCCGCCTACGCCTACGGGTTCAATTTCCCGGCCCTCAACGCCTCGGTGGCGGAGGCGCGAAGACGAGTCCTCACCCGGCTGCGGGAATGGGGCATCGACGAAACCGCTTGCGACGACGCCCGGTTGGTGGTGTCGGAACTCTTCACCAACGCGGTGCGGCACACGGACAGCGACAAGGTCAGCTGCCATCTGCGGGTGAACGAGGCCCTGGTGCGCATAGAGGTCGCGGACCACGGCTGCGCCCCCACCGAACCGCGGGCGCGCTTCAGCGGGACGGACGAGGAGAGCGGACGGGGACTGCTGCTCGTCGGCGCCCTCTCACAGGCGTGGGGGGTACGGCCGGACGACGCGGGGCGCGGCCGGATCGTCTGGGCCGACCTGCCGCACCGGCGGCTCTGTCCATAGGCGGGACGCCCGCCCCCTCCACTTGAGGACCGCATCCGACGGATCGGGCCCCGGCCCTTCCCCCTCACGGGAAAGGACCGGGGCCCGATCCGTGCGCCGTCCGCCCCGTGGACAGCTACAGCGGCAGCAGATCCGGCCGCTTCGGCTCCACGTGGTCGCCCGACGACTCCCCGCGCAGCCGCCGCCCGATCCACGGCACCAGGTGCTCCCGCGCCCAGTGGATGTTGTCCCGCCGCACCTCGGCCGGCGTCCGCTGGTCCTCCGCCGGCCACGGCTGGTCCGGGTCGGCGGGCACCGCCAGGCCCAGCACCTGCGCGGCCCGCAGCGCCACCCGGGTGTGCCCGTCCGGCGAGAGGTGCAGCCGGTCCTCGCTCCAGGCCCGCCGGTCCTGCACCGAGCGCAGCGACCAGAGGTCGAGCACCGGGCAGTCGTGCCGGTCGGCGATGGCACGGACGTGCGCCGTGTACGTGGCGATCTTGCCCCGCAGGTGCTTCAGCAGCGGCACGTCCCGGGTGTCGAAGCCGGTGCACACCAGCACCGTGCCGACCGAGGCCCGGAGATCGGCCACCGCCGCCTCGTACCGCTCGGCCACGTCGTCCGGGTCGGAACCCGGCCGCAGGATGTCATTGCCCCCCGCGCAGAACGTCACCAGATCGGGCGCGAGCTCCTTCGCCCGCGGCACCTGCTCCTCGACGATCTGGTCGAGCAGCCTGCCGCGCACCGCCAGGTTGGCGTACCGGAAGGTGTGTTCCTCCCGCTCGTCGGCCAGGAGTACGGCCAGTCGGTCGGCCCAGCCGATGAACGAGTCGCCGGGCCCCGGATCGCCGACGCCCTCGGTGAAGCTGTCCCCGACGGCTGCGTACGACCCGATCGCGCTCTTGCTCATTGAATTCGAATCGTCTGCCACGTCAGCACATCATTCCTGCTCGTGAGTGACCTACGCCACCGTAACCAGGGGTTGACGTGCCGTGATGTATCCCACCCCGATTGAGTCACCTCATGCGGAATAAGGCGGACGTAAGGTCGGAGCGGCGCCGTGTGCCCCTCGGCGCCGCCGACGACCCGAGGAGCGCCCGTGCCCCAGACGCCGCAGGTCCCCACGACCGAACCCCTGCTCGCGGGGGTCCGCAACTTCCGCGACCTGGGCGGCCTCCCGGCCGCCGACGGACGGCGCGTACGGCCCGGCGTCCTCTTCCGCAGCGGCCACCTCGCGCGGGCCACCGGGCCGGACACGGCGTTCCTGGGCTCGCTCGGCCTGCACACCGTCCTCGACTTCCGCAACGCCGCCGACATCGCGAGCCAGGGCCCGGACGTGCCGCTGCCCGGCGTCCGGTACGTCAACATCCCCATGAGCGACCAGGCGGACGGCGACGAGTTCTGGCGGATGGTCCACCAGGGCACCCCGGAGCAACTACGCACCGTCCTCTCCGACGGCCGCGCCGCCGCCCGCATGACCGCCTCCTACCGGTCGATCATCACCCACCGCACCACCGAACACGCCCGCGTCCTGCGCACCCTCGCCGACGGCGACGTCCCCGCCCTCCTGCACTGCGCCGCCGGCAAGGACCGGGCGGGCCTCGCCGTCGCCGTCACCCTCCTCGCCCTCGGCGTCCCACGCGACGCCGTCGAGGCGGACTACCTGCTGTCCGACGCACCGCACCGGCGGTTCCCGGTGCGGCGGAAGGTCGCTCTGCCGGCGGAAGTGACGGAGCTGCTCTCGCCGTTGTTCGCGGCGCGGGCGGAGTATCTGGCGGAGGCGTTCGCGACGATCGACGAGACGTGGGGGTCGGTGGAGCGGTACCTCTCCGAGGGGTTGGGGTTCCCGGCGGAGGACCGGGAGCGGCTGCGGGAGCGTCTGCTGACGGCCTGACGGCCTGAGGGTGCCCCGGTCCCGCCCTTTCGCCGTTTCCTGGGGCTGCGGCCCCAGACCCCGCTTGTCGCGGCTTCGCCGCTCGCCCTCAATCGCCGGACGGGCTGAATCGTGCGCCCGGGCCGGAATTCAGCCCGTCCGGCACTTGAGGACAACCGCGCGAAGCGCGGTTTCGGGGGTCCGGGGGCTTGCCCCCGGGAATCGGCGAAGTGGGGGTGCCCCCTCTGGGGGAGGGACCGGGGCACCCCTCACCGGTTCACCACGGCCTGCTTCACCAGCGTCCGCCCGAAGTCCCACATCAACGACCCGCCCCCATGCGCCTCGTCCATCACGGCGGTGAACGCCGCGACGAAGCGGTCGACCTCCCGCTCCCCGATGACGAGCGGCGGAATCAGCTTGATGACCTCCAGGTGGTCCCCCGACACCTGCGTCAGGATCCGGTGCTTCTGGAGCAGCGGCACCACCACCATCTGCGCGAACAGCCCCTTCCGGGCGGCCTGCAGCATGGTCCACCGCCCGCGCAGCGCCAGCGACTTCGGCCGGCCGAACTCGATGCCGATCATCAGCCCCCGGCCGCGGACGTCGTGCAGCAGCTCGTACTTGTCGACGAGGGCGGACAGCCGCGACCGCAGCAGATCACCGGTGTCACGGGCGTTCTCGACGACGCGCTCGTCCTCCATCACCGACAGGACGGCCAGTCCGGCCGCCATCGCCTGGGCGTTGGAGCCGAAGCTGGCGGAGTGGACGAGGACGCGGTCCATGGAGGAGTAGACCTTCTTGAAGATCCAGTCCTTGCCCAGGGTGGCGCCGACGGGGACGTAGCCGCCGGACAGCGACTTGGCCACGCACACCAGGTCCGGCTCGACGCCCTGCTCGTGCTGGTAGGCGAAGAACTTCCCCGTACGGCCCAGCCCCGTCTGCACCTCGTCGGCGATGAGCAGCGCCTTGTGCCGGTGCAGCAGTTCCTGCGCGGCGCGGAGGAAGCCGGGCGGGGGCAGGTGGACGCCCTTGCCCTGGACGGGTTCGACGACGAACGCGGCGACGTCGCCGCGCCGCAGCTCCCGCTCCAGCGCGTCCAGGTCGCCCAGTTCGATCGCCGTGTCCGGGAGCAGCGGGGCGAAGCCGTCGCGGAACCCGCTCTCGCCGTTGACGGACAGGGAGCCGGTGGTGAGCCCGTGGAAGGCGTGGGCGCAGTAGAGGACGCGCGGCTTGCCGGTGGCGTACCGGGCGAACTTCAAAGCCGTCTCGACCGCCTCCGTACCGCTGTTGCCGAAGAACACCCGGTCCAGGTGCGGGGTGTACGCGAGCAGCTTCTCGGCCAGCAGGCCGGGCAGCGGCGGGCAGTCGAAGCGGGTGAGGTCGGCGAGGGAGGCGTCGAGCACGTCGTGCAGGGCCTTGCGGACGACGGGGTGGTGGCGGCCGAGGCCCATCACGCCGAAGCCGGCGAGCATGTCGAGGTAGTCGTCGCCGTCGGCGTCCCAGAAGTAGGCGCCCTCGGCCCGCTCGTAGACCTTGTCGAAGCCGATGGTGTGCAGCATCCGCGGCAGTTGGTGGTTGAGGTGCCGGGCGTGCAGCTCGTACCGTTCGCCCCCGCGCTCGGCGAGCAGCCGGGCGAGGTCGAAGCCCTTGGTGGTGGTGTCCTCGATGGCGGTGGTGTCCTCGGTGGGTCCGACGGTCATGCGTTCTCCTTGCGGGCCAGGACCGCGCTGATCCGGCCGGCGATCTCGGCGGGGGTGAGGCCCAGGTCGGCCAGCACCTCGGAGCGTTTCGCGTGGGCGAGGAACTGCTCCGGGATGCCGATGGTCTCGACGGGCAGGTCGACGTCCGCGTCGCGCAGCGCCTGGGCCACGGCCCAGCCGACGCCGCCGGTGCGGCTGTTGTCCTCGACGACGGCCACCATCCGGTGTCCGGCGGCGAGGGCGGGCAGTCCGGGGTCGACCGGCTTGACCCAGCGCGGGTCGACGACGGTGCAGCCGGTGCCGCGGGCGGCCAGCAGGTCGGCGGCCTCCAGCGCGACCTCGGCCATGGTCCCGACGGAGACGAGCAGCACGTCGTCGGACGTCTCCGCGGACGTCTCCGCGCGGTACAGGACGTCCATGCCGCCGACGCGGTCCACCGCCGGGATGTCCGCCCCGACGGTCGCCTTGGGGAAGCGGACGACGGTGGGGGCGTCGGAGACGTCGACGGCCTCGCGGAGCTGGTCGCGCAGCCGGGTGGCGTCGCGCGGGGCGGCGATCCGCAGGCCGGGGACGACCTGGAGGACGGACATGTCCCACATGCCGTTGTGCGACGGACCGTCGGTGCCGGTGACACCGGCCCGGTCGAGGACGAAGGTGACGCCGCACCGGTGCAGGGCGACGTCCATCAGCACCTGGTCGAAGGCCCGGTTGAGGAAGGTGGCGTAGACGGCGAAGACCGGGTGCAGCCCGCCCGTCGCCAGCCCGGCCGCGGACGTCGCGGCGTGCTGCTCGGCGATGCCCACGTCCCAGACCCGCTCCGGGAAGCGCTCGGCGAACTTCGTCAGGCCGACGGGATGGAGCATCGCGGCCGTGAGCGCCACCACGTCCGGCCGCTCGGCGCCGATGCGGGCCATCTCGTCGCCGAAGACCGAGGTCCACGAGGTGCCGGTGGCGGGGGTGAGCGGCGCGCCGGTGAGCGAGTTCATCACGCCGACGGTGTGGAAGCGGTCGGCCTCGTCCTCCAGGGCGGGCCGGTAGCCTCGCCCTTTCTCCGTCCGCACATGCACCAGGACGGGCCCGTGGAAGCGCTTGGCGCGGCGCAGCGCGGACTCGACGGCGGCGATGTCGTGCCCGTCTATCGGCCCGAGGTACTTCAGGCCGAGGTCCTCGAACATGCCCTGCGGGGCGAAGGCGTCCTTGAAGCCCTTCTTCGCGCCGTGCAGCGACTCGTAGAGGGGCCTGCCGATCAGCGGCAGGCCCTGGATCGTCTCCTTGCCGTGGGCGAGGAACCGCTCGTAGGCGTCGGTGGTGCGCAGGGTGGCCAGGTGGTCGGCGAGGCCGCCGATGGTGGGGGCGTACGACCGCTCGTTGTCGTTGACGACGATGATCAGCGGCCGGTCCTTGGCGGCGGCGATGTTGTTGAGCGCCTCCCAGGCCATGCCGCCGGTGAGGGCGCCGTCGCCGATGACGGCGACGACATGCCGGTTCCAGTGGCCGAGCACCTGGTTGGCCTTGGCGAGGCCGTCGGCCCAGCTCAGGACGGTGGAGGCGTGGCTGTTCTCGATGACGTCGTGCTCGGACTCCTCGCGGGAGGGGTAGCCGGAGAGGCCGCCCTTGCTGCGGAGCTTGGAGAAGTCCTGACGGCCCGTCAGCAGCTTGTGGACGTACGACTGGTGTCCGGTGTCCCAGAGGACGCGGTCGGAGGGCGAGTCGAAGGAGCGGTGCAGCGCGATGGTGAGCTCGACGACGCCGAGGTTGGGGCCGAGGTGGCCGCCGGTCCTGGCGACGGCGTGCACCAGGAAGTGGCGGATCTCCTCCGCCAGTTCGTCCAGGTCCTCCGCGCCCAGCGCTTTCAGGTCCCGCGGACCGCGGATGTTCTCCAGCAACGACACGCCGGCCCCCTCCTTAGCTCAGTCGGCCTTGTCTGTTCCGGGTCCCCGACCGGGCCTTCCGTGCCGTCCGGATCTCTCCGGGCACCCTCCGGCCCCGTCGGCTCCCCGGGTCGTCCCCGGCCCCTCGCGCCGGGTCCCGTGTCGGTCCTCGCTAGCCGGCCACGGTGACGGCGGGCGGCCCGGAGGGCGTACCCGCCGCCGCCATGTCACCGGCCAGCTTCATCGCTTCGTCGATGAGGGTCTCGACGATCTTCGACTCGGGGACGGTCTTGATGACCTCGCCCTTGACGAAGATCTGCCCCTTGCCGTTGCCGGACGCCACACCCAGGTCCGCCTCACGCGCCTCACCCGGACCGTTGACCACGCAGCCCATCACCGCCACCCGCAGCGGCACCTCCATGCCCTCCAGACCCGCGGTCACCTCGTCCGCCAGCTTGTACACGTCCACCTGCGCCCGCCCGCACGACGGACACGAGACGATCTCCAGCCGGCGCTGACGCAGGTTGAGCGACTCCAGGATCTGGATGCCGACCTTGACCTCCTCCGCCGGCGGCGCCGACAGCGAGACGCGGATGGTGTCGCCGATGCCCTCCGCCAGCAGCGCACCGAACGCCACCGCCGACTTGATCGTCCCCTGGAAGGCGGGACCCGCCTCCGTCACACCCAGGTGCAGCGGGTAGTCGCACCGCGCCGCGAGCTGCCGGTAGGCGTTGACCATCACCACCGGGTCGTTGTGCTTGACGGAGATCTTGATGTCGCGGAAGCCGTGCTCCTCGAACAGCGACGCCTCCCACAAAGCCGACTCCACCAGCGCCTCGGGAGTGGCCTTGCCGTACTTCCGCAGCAGACGCCGGTCCAGCGACCCCGCGTTCACCCCGATGCGGATCGGCGTGCCGGCCTCCGAGGCCGCCTTCGCGATCTCCTTGACCTTGTCGTCGAACTGCTTGATGTTCCCCGGATTGACCCGCACCGCCGCACAGCCCGCGTCGATCGCCGCGAACACGTACTTCGGCTGGAAGTGGATGTCCGCGATCACCGGGATCTGCGACTTCGCCGCGATCACCTTCAACGCGTCCGCGTCGTCCTGCGTCGGACACGCCACCCGCACGATCTGGCAGCCGGAGGCGGTCAGCTCCGCGATCTGCTGGAGCGTCGCACCGATGTCCGACGTCCGCGTCGTCGTCATCGACTGCACCGACACCGGCGCGTCCCCGCCCACCGCCACCGACCCGACCCGGATCCGCCGGCTGGGCCGGCGGACGGCGATCCGGGCGGGGACGGACGGCGTTCCCAGCGAAACCGTCGTCACGGCGTCAGTCCCGGTTGCCCGAGACGGTCTCGCGGACGGCGCGCAGCGACTCCTTGAGCGAGCCCATGGTCGCCAGTACGGCGGTGGGCTCGTAGCCGCAGTGCGCCATGCAGTTGGCGCACCGCGGGTCCTTGCCGCGGCCGTACTTGTCCCAGTCGGTCTCCTCGACCAGCTGCCGGTAGGTGGGCACGTACCCGTCGCTCATCAGGTAGCAGGGGCGCTGCCAGCCGAAGAGCGAGTAGTTGGGGATGGCCCAGGCGGTGCAGGGGAAGTCGGCCTTGCCCTCCAGGAAGTCCAGGAAGAGGGGGCTGTGGTTGAGCCGCCACCGCTTCCGGTTGCCGCCGGAGAACGCCTTGGAGAACAGCTCCCGGGTCTGCTCGACGCCCAGGAAGTGGTCCTGGTCGGGGGCCTTCTCGTAGGCGTAGGCGGGCGAGATCATCATCTCGTCCACCTTCAGGTCGTCGTTGAGGTAGTTGAGCACCTCGACGATGGTCTGAGGGGTGTCGGTGTTGAAGAAGGTCGAGTTGGTGGTGACCCGGAAGCCGCGCCGCTTGGCCTCCTTTATGGCCGCCACCGCCTCGTCGAAGACGCCTTCCTTCGCCACGGACTCGTCGTGCCGCTCGCGCAGCCCGTCGATGTGCACCGCGAACGCGAAGTACGGCGAGGGCGTGAACTTGTCGAGCTTCTTGCGCAGCAGCATCGCGTTGGTGCAGAGGAAGACGTACTTCCTCTTGGCCACCAACTGCCGCACGATCTCGTCGATCTGAGGGTGCATCAGGGGTTCGCCGCCGGCGATGGAGACCATCGGCGCGCCGGACTCCAGCACCGCGCCGACCGCCTGCGCCACCGGCATGCGCTGCTTCAGGATCCCCGCCGGGTGCTGGATCTTGCCGCAGCCCTCGCACTTGAGGTTGCACGCGAAGAGCGGTTCCAGTTCCACGATCAACGGGAACTTCTCCCGCCTGCGCAGCTTCTGTTCAGCGAGATAGGTACCGACGCGGATGGACTGACGAAGCGGCATTGCCATCTGGCTCACCTCCTGGGGAGCAGCAAAGAACGGTGCCATGCAAAAAAGGCCGGAAGGACGGTGCGCAGCACGCGGAATGCCGATATTCCACCGCGCAGGGTCCCGATGCGGACAAGCTCGTGTTCGGGAGCGTCCACGACCACTCGGACGGCCGCAACCGGACGCGGACCGGCCCGGACGGCGCTTCTGAGCGTGGCGGCGGACTCCATGTCCACCGCGAGCGCTCCCGAGGCGTGCAGGGCGGATCGTTCCGCCCCGCGCACCACATGGTCGGAACCTACCAGTGGGCCGGTGTGGATGGTCCGCCTGGGTACCACCCGGGCGAGCTCCTTGGCGAGGAGCTCCACACCGGCGCACTCGGTGTACCCCTCGGCGTCCCGGGTCTCGTCGGCGACGACCAGGTCCCCGGGGTGCATCCCGGGGGCGAGGCCGGCGCAGAAGCCGGTGGCGATCACGGCGGCGTCGGCGAGCGCGGCGTACCTGCCGTCGCCGCCGAGCGCCGCGGTCACGGCACGGTCCGCCGCCTGCGGGCCCATGCCCGTGCGCAGGATGGTGGCGGAGCCCGCCGCGCCGTGCCGGCCGCCGCGCAGGGCGAGGCGCTCGATGCCCAGGGCGCAGGCGACCAGCAGGGGCGCTACGGGTGGTTCCGTGCCGGGGGTCATCACGCCTCCCGGGCAGCGAAGGGTTCGCCGTGCAGGTAGCGGCCGAGGGCCGTGAGCGGGAACACCTGCCGGTACAGGTGGTAGTTGATGGAGAAGTCCCAGGGGAAGCCGGTACCGGTGAAGTAGGGCTCGTCCCACGAGCCGTCCGGGCGCTGGGTCCCGGCCAGCCAGGCCACCCCGCGTTCGACGGCGGGGCTGTCCCGCTCTCCCGCTGCCAGCAAGGCCAGCAGGGCCCAGGCGGTCTGGGAGGCGGTGGACTCCCCGCGCCCCATCCAGTCGGCGTCCCGGTAGGAGCGGAGGTCCTCGCCCCAGCCGCCGTCGGCGTTCTGGACGCTCTCCAGCCAGGCGACGGCCCGCCGGAGGGCGGGGTGGGAGCCGGGGAGGCCGGCGGCGACGAGGGCGGGGACCACCGCACCCGTCCCGTAGACGTAGTTGACGCCCCAGCGGCCGAACCAGGCGCCGCACTCCTCCTGTTCGGCGAGCAGCCACTCGATGCCCCCGCGGGCCCGGGGGTCGTGCTGTTTGCCGAGGACGGCCAGCGCCTCCACCACGTGGGCGGTCACGTCCGCCGAGGGCGGGTCGATGACCTCGCCGAAGTCGCAGAACGGGAGCCGGTTGGGGAAGGGGCTGGTGTTGTCGACGTCGAACGCGGCCCACGCGCCGTTCCTCGACCGCATGCCCACGGTCCACCGCATGGCCCGCCGGACGGCCTCCTGGACGCGCGCCGGGTCCGGGTGCCGGACGCGCAGCAGCGCGAGCACCACCTCGGCGGTGTCGTCGACGTCAGGGTAGTTGTCGTTGTGGAACTCGAACGCCCAGGCGCCGGGCTCCAGTCGGGGGCGCCGCACGGACCAGTCGCCGGGCCGCAGGACCTGTTCGTCGAGCATCCAGTCGGCGGCCTTGACCAGCGCCGGGTGGTCGGGGGCGAGGCCGGCGTCGGCGAGCGCGATGGTGGCCAGGCAGGTGTCCCAGACCGGGGACTGGCACGCCTCGATCATCCGGACCGGCTCGCCGTCGGCGTCCTCGTGCCAGACGGCGAAGCGGTCCAGCGACTTCAGGCCCGCGCGCAGCACCGGGTGGTCCAGGTCGTAGCCGAGGAGGTGGAGGGCGATGACGGAGTAGACCGCCGGGGGCTGGATGCCGCCCCAGCAGCCGTCGTTCTCCTGGCGTTCGACGATCCAGCGGGCGGCGGCGTTGAGCGCCGCGCGGCGCAGCGGGCGGACGGCGACCCTGCGGTAGGCGTGCAGCGCCTTGTCCAGGCGCTGGAAGAAGCCGTCCCAGCTGGCGGCCGGCGCGGGCGGGCGCGGCGGGTTGGGGCGGCGGGGGTCGGTGTGCAGCTCGTCGAGGGCGAACGGCGCGGGCCGTACGGGCCGGTGGGCGCCGACGACGGTGAGCGGCACGATGGTCTGCCGGGCCCAGCAGGCGAAGTCGTAGATGTTCAGCGGCATCCACTTGGGGAGGAACATGATCTCCGGAGGCATCTCCGGGAGGTCCTCCCACTTCCACCAGCCGAAGAGGGCCAGCCAGATGCGGGTGAAGACCCGGGTGGCGGCGATGCCGCCGCGCTCGCGGACCCAGGCGGAGGCGGCGGCCATGTGCGGCTCGTCCGGGGCGTCCCCGGCGAGCCGGAGGGCGACGTACGCCTCGACGGTGGCGGACAGCTCCCCCGGCCCGCCGAGGAAGGTGGCCCAGGTGCCGTCGGGCCGCTGCTGGGAGCGGATCCAGCGGGCGGCGGCGCGGGTGGTGCGGTCGTCCCTGATGCCCAGGAACTGGCGGAGCAGCAGGTCCTCGGCGTCCATGGTGACGTTGGTCTCCAGGTCGCCCTTCCACCATCCCTGCTCGTTCTGGTGGGACAGGAGGTACTCGGTCGCCCGGGCGGTGGCCCGCTCGGCGGCGGCGCGGACGGCGGCCGGTGCTCCGCCGGCCGCCTCCTCCTTCACTTCTGTCACAGCGATGGCGCTGTGACCGGCCTCGGCCGCACGGGGCAGCAGTGCCCCGGCGCCGTCGGTCGTCGCTGTCATGGTTTCCCCTAATGCAGTGAGTTGCTTCTCTGCCGTACTGCCGTACCTGGGGTTTCCGTCGACCGACGCGAGCAGCGCACCGGCCGGCGACCGCGATGGCTAGTTCGGGTGAATACTCATCATCTCTTTCGTACTACAACGAAGTCCGACAGCGCGACGAGACGGGCCCGGATCTCTGACGGGATGTCAACTCCGTCCAGCGCCTCGATCGCCGTCGCGTGCTGCCGGCGGGCCTCCTGGGAGGTCCACTCCCGGCCGCCGGCCTCCTCGATCAACGCCGCGCGGCTGGCGAATTCTTCCTCGTCGAAGTCGGCGAGCTGGGAATCCGTCAGCTTGGCGTCCTCGGCCAGGATGGTCGCGAGCCGCTCGGAGGCCGGCCCGCCCGCCGCCAGGGCGGCCACGACCGGCAGCGACTTCTTGCGCTGCCGCAGATCGCTCCAGGTCTGTTTACCGGTGGCCTCCGGGTCGCCCCAGATGCCGAGCAGGTCGTCGACCGCCTGGAAGGCCAGGCCCATGTGGTAGCCGTACGCCTCCAGGACGTCGGCCGTGCGGTCGTCGGCGCCGCCGAGCACCGCGCCGATGGAGGCGGCGCAGGCCAGCAGGGCGCCGGTCTTGTTGCCCTCCATCTCCAGGCACTCCGCCACGGTGACCCGCTCGCGGTGCTCGTAGGAGATGTCCTGGGCCTGGCCGTCGATGAGCTTGCGGGTCGCGGTGGTCAGCCGGCGGGTGGCCCGGCCGGCCTCGGCCGTGCCCAGCTCCAGCAACACCTCGTTCGCGAGCGCGAAGAGAGCGTCGCCGACGAGGATGGCCTGCGCCGGGCCGTGCACCTTCCAGACGGTGTCGCGGTGCCGGCGCTGCTCGTCGCCGTCCATCAGGTCGTCGTGCAGCAGCGAGAAGTTGTGCACGAGCTCCACGGCCACCGCCCCCGGCACGCCCGTCTCCGGGGCGGCGCCGGCGGCCTCGGCCGAGAGCAGGGCCAGGGCGGGGCGGACGGCCTTGCCGCTGTCGGCGTCCGTCGGCCGCCCGTCGACGTCGATCCAGCCGAAGTGGTAGGCGGCCACGGTGTCCATCGGTGCCGCGAGCCGGTTGACGGCGGCACGCAACACCGGCGCGGCGAGCGTCCGTCCGCGCTCCAACAGGGCGCTGACGTCGCCGGTATCGCAGGCTGGGATCGCCGAAGTCACGGTCTCTCCTCTGGTGATCGTGCTCACGCGCGCCCCGTTCGGGGGGCGGGCGCCTGGAGGGCTCGCTGGGTCATACCGCCTCCCGCACGGGGCTGCGATAGGTCCGGCCGAGCCCGGAGAGGGCCGCGTCGGCGGCGCTGAGACCACTGCGCACGGCGCCCTCCATGGTCGCGGGCCAGCCGGTTGCGGTCCACGCGCCGGCCAGGAACAGGCCGGGCGCGTCGGTCCGGGCGCCCGGCCGCAGCCGGCCGACGCCCGGTGTGGGGGCGAACGTCGCTGTCCGCTCCCGGGTCACGAAGAAGTCCCGCACGCCGGCGCCGCGGGCGGCCGGCAGCAGCCGCTCCAGCTCGGGCAGGTAGCGCGCCCGCAGCTCGGCGACCGGGCGCTCGATGTCGTCCTGCGCGGCCGACTGGGAGACCGCCAGGTACTGCCCGGTCGCGCTGCGGTCCGCCAGCCCGGAGGAGTGTGTCCGGTCGAAGACCCACTGCACGGGAGACCCGAGCGCCGTGAAGAACGGCTGCCGCAGGACTTTGCGATCATAAATCACATGCAGGTTGAGGATCGGCGCGGTGCCGATCTCCAGCAGCCGCCCGGCGTCGGGCAGCGCGCCGTCCGGCAGCAGCGCGTGCGTCTCGCGCTGCGGGACGGCGAGCACCACGGCGTCGGCGTCCAGCCGCTCACCGGTGCCGGGACCGCTCTCGGCCTCCACCCGCCAGCCGCCGCCGTCGGCCCGGGTGAGCCCGGTGACGCGGGTGCGCAGCGCGACCCGCACTCCGGCCTTGTCCAGCGCGGCGCGGGCCCGGGTGTCGTGCAGCTCGCCCAGCGGGACGCCCGCCCAGCCGATGTCGGCGGCGCCGGGCTCGGAGAGCAGCCCGGTCTTGAAGACCTTGGCGGCCAGCCCCAGCGACGCCTGGTCGGCGGTGGCGTTCAGCGTGGCGACGCCCACCAGGTCCCACAGCGCCTCGACGGTACGGGCCGACTGCCCGTGGCGGTGCAGCCAGGTGGCGAAGTCGACGTCGTCCAGCGCCGGGTCGGCGGGGTCGAGCCCGCGCAGCGCCAGCGCGGCGCGCCCGACGCTCATCCGCTCGGCGAACGACAGGTGCGGGTACGTGGCCAGGCTGGCGGCCAGGTGCAGCGGGACCGGCAGCGCGGCCCGGCGCAGCCGGCCCAGCCGCGGGCGTCCGGAGCGGTGGCCGACGTCCAGGACGGGGACGTCGAGGCGGTCCTGCACGGTGGCGAGGTGGCCCGCGTCGATCCGGTCGAGGAACCAGCGGTAGGCGGTGCAGCAGCGCAGGAAGACGTGCTGGCCGTTGTCGACGGTCAGCTCCCCGCGCCGGAACGAGAAGGCGAGGCCGCCCAGCCGGGGGCGGCCCTCCAGCAGCGTGACCCGGAGCCCGGCGGCGGCGAGTTCGAGCGCCGCGGTGACCCCGGCGAGCCCGCCGCCGACCACCACGGCGGCCGACCCGTCGGGGCGGCCCGACCGGCCGGCGGGTACGGCGGGTGCGTCCGTCTCCGTCATGCTCCCACCCTTCTGGCTGCTGTCAGGGACGCGTCCGCGCCGTCGGAGGTTGCGCCCGCAAGTGGCCGGCGCGCGTCCGGCCCGCCGCCGCGGGCGGGGCTCATCAAGCGCGCCCCCTGGCGGTCTGCCGGTGGACGCTGCGCGCGTCGTAACCGGACAGCCCGCGGACTGCCACCAGGGCCTTCTCCCGGCCGGGCAGCGAGACCCGGCCGCGCAGCACGGCCTGCGGGGTCTCGGCGATGCGGTCGAGCAGCCGGCGGTAGATGCCGGACATCGCGGCGACGCAGGCACCGCTGCGCCGGTCGAGCATCGGCAGCAGCCGCATGCCCTCGGCGAACAGCGCGCGGGCGCGCCGGACCTCGAAGGCCACCAGGCCGGTGAAGTCGGCGCCCTCCGGCGGGACGGCGGAGCCGAACCCGGCCGAGCAGCCGAACTTGGCGAGGTCGTCGGAGGGGAGGTAGGTACGGCCGTTGGCCGCGTCCTCCCGGACGTCACGCAGGATGTTGGTGAGCTGGAGCGCCAGCCCCAGCGTATTGGCGTACTCGGGGGCGCGTTCGGCATCCCGCGCGCCGGGCACGGTGCCGAACACGCCGAGCGAGAGCCGTCCGATCGACCCCGCGACACAGCGGCAGTACACCGCCAGGTCGTCCCAGGTCTCGTAGGTCTCGCCGCGAACGTCCATCTGAACGCCGTCGATCAGTTCGTCGAGCGCGCCGAGCGGAATGGGAAAGCGCCGCGCGGCGTGCGCCAGGGCGACGGCCACCGGGTCGGTGTCGTCCTCCTCGACGCCGCCGTCCCTTATCCGGTCCAGTACGGCGCGCGTCTCCTCCAGCCGGAGCCGCTTGGACTCGATGTCCAGCGGCCCGTCCCCGATGTCGTCGACCCGCCGGGAGAAGGCGTAGAGCGCCGACATGGCCCGCCGCTTGGCGGTGGGCAGCAGCCTGATCCCATAGCTGAAGTTGCCGGCCTGCTGTCCGGTGACGGCCTCGCAGTAGCTGTACGCGGCGAGTACCGGTGCGGACGCGTGTGGCGTTCCGATCACGGTCCCGCTCACCCCTCTCTTCGCAGTGTCGCCCCCACCTCGCGCAGCAGGCTGAGCTTGGTGGGCTTGGGCGGTCCGGGGAGTACGTCGTGTCCCGCGGCGGCGACCGCCCGGAGCGCGGCCCTCCCCCCGCCCACGAACCCCGCGAGCAACAGCTTCAGCCTGCCGTGGACGCTACCCACCAGGGGGGTCCCTTCATTCAGCAGGCACCGGGCGCGTTCCGCCTCGAACGCGACCAGGGCGCGCACCGACGCGCCCGCACTGGGCCGCGCGAGGTCGGCCTCACTCACCCGGAATCGGTCCATGTCCTCGGCCGGGAGGTAGATCCTGTCACGTGCCAGGTCCTCGGCCACGTCCTGGAGGTGCTCGACGATCTGGAGCGCCGTGCAGACCGCGTCCGAGCGGCGGATCCGCTCGGGGCTGGCCGTGCCGGTGACCCCGAGGACGAGCCGTCCGACGGGGTTCGCCGACAGCTCGCAGTAGGCGACCAGGTCGTCGTAGGTGGCGTAGCGGCGCACCCGCTGGTCCATCCGGTTGGCCTCGATCAGGCCCAGGAAGGGCTCCGGGGTGAGGCCGTGCCGGCGGACCATCGGCCGGATCCGCCGCAGCAGCGGATGGCGCGGGCCCGTGCCGTGGGCGGCGAAGACCCGCCGCAGGTCGGCCTCGAAGGCGTCGAGCATCGCGAGCCGGTCGTCCGCCTGCTCGCGGTCGAGGCCCAGCAGCTCGGCGTCGCGCCCGCCGGGGGCCACGTCGCCGTCGCCGATGTCGTCGACCAGCCGCGCGTACCCGTAGATCGCCATCAGGTCGTCACGCCGGGCGCGCGGCAGGAAGAACGGCGCGACCGGGAAGTTCTCGTGCGCGGCCTTGTCGAGCACGGCACGCGCGTGCGCGTCCGTCCCCGCGGTCATCGCGGGCTGCCCGGACCACAGACGGCGTATGCGCCTCTGATCTGGAGAGGCCCCGCAGCCATCACAGCCATCGCCGTCACATCTCCCGTTCTACACTGCCGACCCAGAACATCCTATTTCGGACACGCCGCAGCGCGGCCTCCTGCCCCGCTCCCCCGTGAGCCGCCCCTGAAACGCCCCCGGTGCCCGGCACCGCCGGGCGCCTCCCTGGCACAGCACGCTACAGCGTACGCCGTACAAGCACGCGGTCTTCGCCGAGGTCCGTGCTTGATCCATACAATGCCACGCCTTGCCGGACCCGTCCCAGTCAATATGCGCGTCCATGTCATTTTCCGACACGGAAACGGAGACGGGCCTCCCGCCGCGCGATCGCGGCGGGAGGCCCGATTCCGCCCTCAGCGGGCGGTCTCCTTCTCATAGGCCCGGACGACCTCGTCCGTGGGCCCGTCCATCAGCAGCTCGCCGCGTTCCAGCCAGAGGACCCGGTCGCACGTGTCCCGGATCGAGCGGTTGTTGTGGCTGACCAGGAAGACCGTGCCGGCCTCCTGGCGCAGCTCGCGCACCCGCGCCTCCGAGCGCTTCTGGAAGGACCGGTCACCGGTGGCCAGCGCCTCGTCGATCATCAGCACGTCGTGCTTCTTCGCCGCGGCGATGGAGAAGCGCAGCCGGGCCGCCATGCCGGACGAGTACGTCCGCATCGGCAGTGTGATGAAGTCGCCCTTCTCGTTGATGCCCGAGAAGTCGACGATGTCCTGGTAGCGCTCGCGGATCTCCTCGTGGGTCATGCCCATCGCGAGACCGCCGAGGATGACGTTCCGCTCGCCGGTGAGGTCGTTCATCATCGCGGCGTTGACGCCCAGCAGGGACGGCTGGCCGTCGGTGTAGACCTTGCCGCGCTCGGTGGGCAGCAGCCCGGCGATGGCCTTCAGCAGCGTGGACTTGCCCGAGCCGTTGGAGCCGATGAGGCCGATGGCCTGGCCGCGGTACGCGGTGAAGCTCACCCCCTTGACGGCGTGCACCTCGCGCACCCCGGCGCCCGGGGAGCGCTTGACGATCCGGTTGAGCGCGGCGGTGGCGCTGCCCCGGCCGGTGTTGCCGCCGTAGACGCGGTAGACGATGTGCACGTCGTCCGCGATCACGGTGGGGATAGGGGCCCCGTCGGGGGCGGTGCTCTGCTCAGCCACGGCCGTACTGCTCCTCAGCCTTCCAGAAGTACACGAAGCCCCCGAGGCCGACGAGGACGGCCCAGCCGACCGCCAGCAGCCACACGTGCGAGGGCAGCGTGATGTGCTTGCTCGCCGCGTGACTGGTGATCAGCGACGACCGCATCAGGTCGATGTAGACCGCGGCCGGGTTGGCGCTCAGCACGTCGACGAGCCAGCCGGGCGCGTGCGCCTTCTTCAGCGCCTCGACCATGTTGTACATCACACCGGACGCGTACAGCCACGTCCGCAGGATGAACGGCAGGAGCTGGGCCAGGTCCGGGGTCTTGCTGCCCAGCCGGGCCAGGACCAGCGACAGGCCGGTGTTGAAGACGAACTGCAGCACCAGCACCGGCACGATCAGCAGCCAGGACAGCGCCGGCATATGACCGAAACCGATCAGGAACACAAAGACCACGCACATCGAGAACAGCAGCTGCTGGAGCTGCTGCAGTGCGAAGGAGATCGGCAGCGCGGCCCGTGGGAAGTGCAGGGCGCGCACCAGCCCCAGGTTGCCCGAGATGGCCCGGACCCCGGAGAGGGCCGAGCTCTGGGTGAAGGTGAAGACGAACACGCCGGTCACCAGGAAGGGGATGTAGGTGCCCATCCCCATGCCCTTGCTCTGCTGCATCAGCAAGCCGAAGATCAGCAGATAGACCATGGCGTTCAGCAGGGGCGTGGCCACGTGCCAGAGCTGCCCCAGCTTGGCCTTGCTGTACTGGGCCGTCATCTTGGCCCGGGAGAAGGCAAGGATGAAGTGCCGCCGGTCCCACAGCTGCCGGGAGTACTCCGGCAGCGACGGGCGGGCGCCGCTGACCGACAGGCCGTACTTCCTGGCCAGCTCGGCGGCCGACAGTCCGGCGTCGGGTGATGGTGCAGCACTCATGGCGACCGCACTGCCGTGCGTTGTCTCGCTCACTGTTGACACTTTCGTCCTCAAGGTGCGCTGCCGGGGACGGGCCCCCGGCAGCGCCCGATGCTCTCAGACAAGAGCTTGTCAGATCACCGGCGGGCGACCCAGCCGGGTCAGGCGCCACACGGTACGCCACTTCATGGGCCGGCGCGGACCGCACGGCGTCGTCCAGCCCTCCTTGAAACCGCCGAACCAGGCGCGGAGCGCCGGCATCGAGGGCTTCCTGGCCAGGGTGAGCAGCATCCACACCCCGAGGTAGACCGGGACGAGGAGGGCCGGCAGGTTGCGGCGGGCCAGCCAGACCCGGTTGCGGGCCACCATGCGGTGGTAGACCGCGTGCCGGCTGGGGGCGGTGGTCGGGTGGTGCAGGACCATGTCCGCCCGGTAGTCGATCATCCAGCCCGCGTCGAGGGCCCGCCAGGCGAGGTCGGTCTCCTCGTGCGCGTAGAAGAACTCGTCCGGCAGGCAGCCCGCGTCGGCGAACACCCGGGTGCGGGCCGCGTTGGCGCCGCCCAGGAAGGTGGTCACCCGGGAGGAGCGCATCGGGTCCGAGGCGCGCAGCCGGGGGACGTGCCGGCGCTGGGTGACACCGGTGTCCGGATCGGCGATCCGGAAGCTGATGATGCCCAGCTTCGGGTCGGCCTCGAACGCGCGGCGGCAGAGCTCCGCCGTGTCCTGGTTGGGCAGCAGGCCGTCGTCGTCCAGGAAGAGGAGGACGTCGACGTCGCGCCCCGCCGGGCCGAACGCCTCGATGCCGACGTTGCGGCCGGCCGGGATGCCCACGTTCTCGGGCAGCTCGACGGTCCGCACCGACAGCCCGGGGACGTGCACCTCGGGCAGCGGCGCGCCGTTGCCCACGATGACGACCTCGATCGGGTCGCCGTCCTGCTTGGCGACCGACTCCAGCAGCGCGCGCAGCTCGGCGGGGCGGTTGCCCATGGTGAGGACGACCGCGCCGACCTTCAGGCCCCGGGCGCTCATCGCAGCCTGCTGGAGGCGAGGATGGACACGAGGTGCAGCAGCGTCTGCAGGACGGCGATGCCGGCGAGGACGGCGGTGCCGAGGCGGGTGAAGAAGAGGTCGCCCCGGGCCTGGTCCAGGATCGCGAGGAGCACGATCAGCAGCGACGCCTCGATGCCAAGGATCAGCCGGTGGAACTGCAGTGCCGCGGCGGCCTTGCGGGCCAGGGCCATGCCGGAGGAACGCGGCTCGGCCGCGGCCTCCTTGACCGGCGGCATGCCGTTCTGATGGCGGGCGACGCCGACGAGGTCGGTCTCCGCCTTGATCAGGACGGCGCCGAGCGCGGCGAGCGTGCCGAGGAAGGCCCACAGCCAGTCGATGCGGCCGCCGCCCCAGAGGTCGGCGGCGCGCAGGCCGAGGCCGAGGAGGACGGCGGCGTCGCACAGGTAGGCGCCGACCCGGTCCAGGTAGACCCCGGACATCGAGTACTGCTTCTTCCAGCGGGCGATCTCGCCGTCGACGCAGTCCAGCAGCAGGTAGAGCTGGACGGCGACGGCGCCGAGCACGGCGCCCGCGATCCCGGGCACCAGCAGGGCCGGGGCCGCGAGAACGCCCGCGACGGTCATCAGGTAGGTGAGCTGGTTGGGCGTCACACGGGTGTTCACCAGGTGGCGGTCCACCCGCAGCGAGATCTCCCGCATGTACAGGCGGCCGGCCCAGTGCTCACCGCTGCGCCGGTCCTTCACCCCCGCGGGGTGGACGACCGGCCGGAGTTCAGCGACTGACGGTTTCTGCATAGTCGGCGTATGCGTCCCTGATCTGGTCGGTGGTGAGGGCGAGGTGTTCCAGGATGGTGTACCGCCCGGGCCGGGTCTGCGGAGCGAACTCCACGGCGCGGACGAACTCGTCCTCGGTGAACCCGATGTCGCCGGGGAGCACGGGCAGGTCGTGCCGGCGCAGGGCCTCGACCATCAGCGCGGACTCCTCGCGGGCACCGCGGAGGTGCATGGCGAAGGCGGCGCCGAGGCCGCACTGCTCGCCGTGCGGGGCGGCGCGCTTGGGGAAGAGCAGGTCGAAGGCGTGGTTGATCTCGTGGCAGGCGCCGGAGGCCGGGCGGCTGTCGCCGGCCACGGACATCGAGATGCCGGTGAGCACCAGGCCCTCGGCGAGCACCTGGAGGAACCCGTCGTCGTCGACGTTGCCGGGGTGGCGCAGCACGGCCTCACCGGCCTGCCGGGCCAGCGCGGCGGCCAGGCCGTCGATGGCCTCGCCGCGCACCCGGTTGGCCAGCTCCCAGTCCGCGACGGCGGAGATGTTGGAGATGGCGTCGCCGATGCCCGAGCGGACGTAGCGGCCGGGGGCCTGGCGGATGACGTCGAGGTCGATGACGACGGCGATGGGGTTGGGCACGCCGTACGAGCCGCGGCCCGCGTCGTTGTCGAGGGTGGCGACCGGCGAGCAGAGACCGTCGTGGGAGAGGTTCGTGGCCACGGCGACCAGCGGCAGGCCGATGCGCGCGGCGGCGAACTTCGCACAGTCGATGATCTTGCCGCCGCCCAGGCCCACGACGGCGTCGTAGTGGCCCGACTTCATGGCGTCGGCCAGCTTGATGGCGTCGTCGAGGGTGCCGCCGCCGACCTCGTACCAGGTGGCGCCGGGCAGCGCCGGGGCGAGCCGCTTGCGCAGCGCCGCCCCGGAGCCGCCGCTGATCGCGACGGCGAGCTTGCCGGAGCTGGAGATCCGCTGGTCCGCGAGGACCATGGCGAGATCGTCCAGGGCCCCGGCCCGGATGTCGACGACGACCGGCGAGGGGATGAGCCTCGTCAGTACTGGCACGCGATCTCCCGGCCCTTGGCGAGGTCGTCGTGGTTGTCGATCTCGACCCACTTGATGTCGCCGATGGGGGCCACGTCGATCTTGAAGCCGCGGTTGACCAGCTCCTGGTAGCCGTCCTCGTAGTAGAGGTCGGGGTCCTTCTCGAAGGTGACCTTGAGGGCGTCGGCGAGCTCGGCGCCGGCCTCGGCCTCGATCAGGGTGACGCCGATGTACTCGCCGGTCGCGGTGGCCGGGTCCATCAGCTTGGTGATGCGCTGGACGCCCTTCTCGGGGCCCACGATGACCTTCATCTCCTCGTCGGCGAGGTTCTTCACCGTGTCGAGGGCGAGGATGATCTTCTGGCCGTTGCCGCGGGCGTCGAGCAGGGTCTTCTCGACGGAGACCGGGTGCACGGTGTCGCCGTTGGCGAGGATCACGCCGCGGCCGAGGACCTCACGGGCGCACCACAGGGAGTAGGCGTTGTTCCACTCCTCGGCCTTGTCGTTGTCGATCAGGGTGAGCTTGAGGCCGTACTTCTCCTCCAGCGCCGCCTGCCGCGCGTACACGGCCTCCTTGCGGTAACCGACGACGATCGCGACCTCGGTCAGACCGACCTCCGCGAAGTTGGCCAGGGTGAGGTCGAGGACGGTGGTCTCGCCGTCGACCGGCACCAGGGCCTTCGGAAGGGTGTCGGTGTAGGGGCGCAGACGGCGTCCGGCGCCGGCTGCCAGCACGAGGCCGATCATGCGGGTTCTCCTGTTTCGTCGTGTACTGCGGGCGCCCCGGAGGACACCCAGAAGCGGATGCTCTCGATGAGCACCGCCAGGGCGATGCCGGCCGCGAGGACCGTCAGCGCGATCGTGAAGCCTTGGCCCTGCCACAGGACGGCGGCGACGGTGACCGCCAGGGCCCGTCCCTCGTGGCCGCCGATCATCCGGACCAGCCAGTGCGGGGGCGCGCCGGTGCCGCCGCGGATGCGGTACACCGTGTCGTAGTGATGGTAGGCGACCGCGGCGACCAGTCCGAACGCCGCGGGAAGCGCTCCGTCGACGTCCGAACGCGCGGCCAGGATCAGGATCGCCAGGTATTCGGCGGCCCGGAGGACGGGCGGGAGCAGCCAGTCGAGGGGACCCTTGAGGGGGCTGGAGACCGCGAGGCCGGTGAGGATCGCGTAGACCGCGGCACCCGCGACACCCAGGGGGCTGCCGAAGGGCTTGACCAGCAGCGGGACCAGCAGCGCGGCGGTGCCGAGGAGGCCCAGCAGCGGGACGGTCACGGCGCCCTTGACGCGGGTGAGCCGGGAGACGGTCTCGGCGATCGGGCCGGAGTCGGTGAGCTCGTACAGCGCCCGGGCGGCGCGGTCGGTGCGGCGGGCCTTGCGGGTCACCGAGCGCAGGACGCGGCCCGCGGTGGTGTAGCAGGCGGCGAAGGCGCAGCCGATCAGGAGCACGATGAAGACGACGCGCGGCGTGGTGAGCGCGGTGAGGACGGCTATCAGCGCCCAGCGCTCGCCGATCGGCAGGATGATCATGCGGCGGGCCCAGACCGTCCAGCCGACGCTGTCCAGCTTCCCGGAGAGCGCCGCGGTCGGGCTGGTGTTCGCCGTGGCGTCGTGGTTGGCCTCGTTGAACGCGAAGTCCACCACGTGCCGGCAGGTCTGGAGGACCATCGCGCCGAGCGCCAGCGCCCACACGTCCTCACCGCCGCGGGCGGCACCCAGCGCCAGGCCCGCGTAGTAGGCGTACTCCTTGGCCCGGTCGAAGGTGGCGTCGAGCCAGGCGCCGAGCGTCGAGTACTGGAGCGAGTAGCGGGCGAGCTGGCCGTCGGTGCAGTCGAGCACGAACGAGAAGAGCAGCAGCAGGCCGGCGGCGACGAACCCGGGGCGGGTGCCGGTCGCCGCGCAGCCCGCCGCGATCAGCGCCGTCAGCAGCGAGGCGGTCGTCACCTGATTAGGGGTGAATCCGCGCCGGGCGCACCAGCGGGCGATGTAACGCGAGTATGGGCTGATGCAGAAGGTGGTGAAGAACCCGTCGCGGGACTTCACGGCGTTCCGCAGCCGCACGGCCTCGTCGTCGGTGGCCGCGACGGCCGCCTCGGCGTGCGCCCGGGCCGGGGCGTCCGGGGGGACGTCGGCGACGAGGACGCCCAGCTCGGGGCGGTGCACGGCGACGCCGTGCGCCTCCAGACCGGCGGCCAGGGCGTCCGGCAGGACGTCGAGCGGAGAGGCCGGCGCGGCCGGGATGCCGGCGTAGGCGCCCACCCGGTGCCGCCCGTCGGCGAGCGCGACGACATCGCCCAGCGCGGCCCGGGCCTCGGGCTGCACCGTGAGGGCGCCGTGCACCGCGGCGGCGGGGAAGCGGGGGTCGGTCAGCGCGAGCCGGAGGCTGTGGAGGTGCCCGACGAAGCGGTGGTCGACGAGGGCGAGCCGGGCGTGGGCCGGGGCGGCCGCCAGGACGGCGGACACCTCGGCGGCGTCGGCCGCCACGCGCACGTCGAAGCCCAGGGACCGCAGGTCGCCCTCCAGGGAGGAGCCGACGGGCGGCAAACCGGTGAGGATGGCGGTCGACAGACGAACTCACTCCTTGGAAGCGTGCCTGGCCGCCTCGGGTCCGCAGGTGTCCGGGCAGCGGTGGTGCCGCGCGGGGGCCCCGGCGTCGGTGGCGAGCGGCACGTCGGCAGAGGCTATCGGATCACTGGAAGCCGCCGTTCACCGCCGGGTGCGGCGGCCCGGGCCTCACGAGGAGGACGTCCGGGGCGCCGCCGTGGTTCCCGGCCCGTCCGGACCCGGCCCGGCGCGGGGCGGCGGGGTGCCCGGACTGGTCTAGGGTGCCGTCATGACGTGGCTGATCACAGGTGGGGCCGGGTACATCGGGGCCCATGTGGCGCGGGCGATGACGGAGGCCGGCGAGCGGGTGGCCGTCCTGGACGACCTGTCCAGCGGTGACGCGGCGCGGCTGCCCGAGGGCGTCCCTCTGGTGCGCGGCTCGGTCCTGGACCGGGAGGCCGTCGACCGCGCGCTGAAGGAGCACGGGGTGACCGGTGTGGTGCACCTCGCGGCCAAGAAGCAGGTCGGGGAGTCGGTCGAGCGGCCGCTGCTGTACTACCGGGAGAACGTGCACGGGCTGACCGTGCTGCTGGAGGCCGTCGTCGCGGCGGGTGTGCGGAGCTTCGTCTTCTCCTCCTCCGCGGCCGTCTACGGGATGCCGGACGTCGACCTGGTCACCGAGGCGACGCCGTGCCTGCCGATCAACCCCTACGGGGAGACCAAGCTGGCCGGCGAGTGGCTGGTCCGGGCCGTGGGCGCCGCGCACGGCCTGTCGACCGCCTGCCTCCGCTACTTCAACGTGGCGGGCGCGGCCCGGCCGGAGCTGGCGGACACCGGTGTGTTCAACATCATCCCGATGATGTTCGACCGGATCACCCGGGGTGAGCGCCCGCGGATCTTCGGGGACGACTACGCGACCCCGGACGGCACCTGCGTCCGCGACTACATCCACATCGAGGACCTGGCCACCGCGCACCTGGCCGCGGCCCGCCGGCTGGCGGAGCGGCCGGAGCCGGGCGGCCTGACGCTGAACGTGGGCACCGGCCGCGGGGTGTCCGTCCGGGAGATGGCGGACCTGATCGGCGAGGTCAGCGGCCGCCCGGGGCTGACGCCCGAGGTGGGCCCGCGCCGTCCGGGCGACCCGGCCCGGGTGGTCGCCGCCAACGACCTGATCACCGGGACGCTCGGCTGGAGCCCGCGCCACGACGTGCGGAGCATGGTCGTCTCGGCCTGGGAGGGCTGGCGGCTGCGCCACCCGGACGCGTCCGCCGACTGAACCCGGGACGTCCCTCGAACCGGTGGAATCCTCGCAGGTCAGCGGGGATGACAACGGTGTTCGGTGTCGCGTTGCCCAGGGCCCCCCGCCCGTAGTTCACTGAGGAGCCGGGCGGCACCCCGCCGCCGGGGACCGGTACGCGGGAGGCGGCGTTCATGGGTGCAGGGCACGACCACGGCCACGCGCACGGCGGTTCCCCGCCGACCGGCACCGCGGCGGCGGCCTACCGGGGGCGGCTGCGGATCGCCCTGGGCATCACGCTCGCGGTGCTGGTGGCGGAGATCGCCGGCACGATGCTGACCGGTTCGCTGGCGCTGCTGGCCGACGCCGGCCACATGGCGACGGACGCGGTGGGCGTCGGGATGGCGCTGGTCGCGATCCACTTCGCCAACCGGCCGAGCGGCGGCCGGCGCACCTACGGCTACGCGCGCGCCGAGATCCTGGCGGCGTTGCTGAACTGCCTGCTGCTGCTCGGCGTCGGCGGCTACATCCTCTTCGAGGCGGTCCAGCGGCTGACCGCGCCGACGGAGGTGCCGGGCGGAACGACGGTGGTCTTCGGTCTGGTGGGCGTGGTCGCCAACCTGATCTCGCTGTCCCTGCTGATGCGCGGGCAGAAGGAGAGCCTCAACGTGCGCGGGGCGTTCCTGGAGGTCCTCTCGGACGCGCTGGGGTCACTGGCGGTGGTGATCTCCGCCCTGGTGATCATGGCAACGGGCTGGACCCGGGCGGACCCGGTGGCCTCGCTGCTGATCGGGCTGATGATCGTGCCCCGGACGCTGAAGCTGCTGCGCGAGGCGCTGGACGTGCTGCTGGAGGCCGCGCCCCGGGACGTGGACATGGACGAGGTGCGGGCGCACATCACGGCGCTGCCGGGGGTGACGGGCCTGCACGACCTGCACGTCTGGACGATCACCTCGGGGATGCCGGTGCTGTCGGCGCACGTGGTGGTGGACCGGGCGGCGCTGGACGCGGCCGGGCACGAGCGGATGCTGCGGGACCTCCAGGGCTGCCTCGGGGAGCACTTCGCCGTCGAGCACTGCACCTTCCAGCTGGAACCGGGAGGGTACGCGGAGCGCGAGGCGCGGCTCTGCCACTGATCCGCGCCCGTCCGCGTGCTTCCGCCTGCCCCGGGTCCCCGCGTTCCGCCCGGGTCGCCGTGGGGCAGACTTGAGGGCCAAGACCGACACCCGAGGATGGTCAATGCCGATCACATCAGCCGAGGGCCGCTCCGCCGATTCCGCCGCGGCCCCCGCCTCCCCCGAAGCCGCTGAACCGATCATGCTGGAGCTGGTCGACGAGGACGGCAGAACCATCGGGACCGCCGAGAAGGTCTCCGCGCACCTCGCCCCCGGCCGGCTGCACCGCGCCTTCTCGGTCTTCCTCTTCGACGAACAGGGGCGGCTGCTGCTCCAGCGCCGGGCGCTGGGCAAGTACCACTCCCCCGGCGTGTGGTCCAACACCTGCTGCGGGCACCCGTACCCCGGCGAGCTCCCCTTCGTGGCGGCGGCCCGGCGCACGGCCGAGGAGCTGGGCGTGGCCCCCGAGCTGCTGCGGGCGGCGGGCACGGTGCGCTACAACCACCCGGACCCGCTGTCGGGGCTGGTGGAGCAGGAGTACAACCACCTCTTCGTCGGCACCGTGCGGGCCACCCCGGAGCCGGACCCGGAGGAGGTGGAGGAGTACGCCTATGTGACCCCCGCCGAGCTGGAGAAGCTGATGTCCGAGGTGACGTTCTCGGCGTGGTTCATGACGGTGCTGGACACGGCGCGGCCGGCCGTCCGCGAGGTCATCGGGGCCGGGGCGGGCTGGTAGGGCCGACGGGGCGGGGAGGGGCGGGCGCGGCGGCGAGGGGCAGGACGGCCCAGACGACCTTGCCGCCGCCCGCGGTGTGCTCGACGTCGTAGCTGCCGCCGGCCTCGTCCACCACGGCCTGCACCAGCAGCAGCCCCCGGCCGCCGATCCGCTCCTCGTCGGGGACCAGCGGGCGGGGCCGGTAGGGGTGACCGTCCTCGACGGCCACCCGCACCTCCGCCGGGCCGACGGAGACCTCGACGGTGAGCTCCGGGGAGAGCAGCGCGGCGTGCTGGACGGCGTTGGTGACCAGCTCGGAGACGATCAGCAGCAGGCCGTCCAGCAGATCGGCGGCGAGCGGCACCTTCTGACGGCGCATCAGGTCGGCGACGCCGTGCCGGGCCCGGGGCACCGAGGTGGGGAGCGCGGGGGCGGTGAACCGCCAGCAGCCCTGCCGGGCGGGGCGGCCGGCAGGGCCGGCCGGCTCGCGGGGCGCCGCGGGCGGCGGGGCCTGGCCCGGCTCGGGCGGGACGCTCCCGACGATCTCCATGTCCGATACCAACCCCTCGCCGTGGCTCCACCGCACACGACGAGTGTTGGGAAGACCACAGTCCGCGCGGACAGCTGATCAGAAGTCGCCGTCAATCGACGCTATTTGATCGCGTGCGTATGCCGCAGTCACTCTCGCGACTGTTCCTGGCTGCCCTGATCGTCGTTCGCGGAACGCTCCCGACCAGGTCGCTTCGCCCGCACTCACGAGCGTTCCCCGGCGGACCACCCCCGGCCGTCCGGTTAGCATCCGTCACATGGAGCCCGCACTGCACCTGGACATCGCCGGCGGCACGGCGACGATCCGCATCGCCCACCCCGCCAAGCGGAACGCCATGACACCCGCCATGTGGCGGGCGCTCCCCCCGCTGCTGGAGCGCTGCGCCGCGGACCCGGGCGTCCGGGTCCTGGTACTGACCGGCGAGGGCGACACCTTCTGCGCGGGCGCCGACATCGCCTCCCTCACCGCGGGCGGCGAGGGCGACCCGCGCGACCTGGCCGTCGCCGCCGAGGAGGCGCTGGCGGCCTTCCCCAAACCGACGCTCGCGGCCGTGCGCGGCCACTGCGTCGGCGGCGGCTGCCAGCTCGCCGTCGCCTGCGACCTCCGGTTCGCCGCCGAGGGCGCCCTCTTCGGCGTCACCCCGGCCCGGCTGGGCGTCGTCTACGCGGCCTCGTCCACCCGCCGGCTCACCGGCCTGGTCGGCCCGGCGGCCGCCCGGTACCTGCTGTACTCCGCCGAACTCATCGGCACTGAACGGGCGTTGCGCACCGGCCTGGTGGACGAGGTGTGGGCACCGGACGAACTGGACGCCCGCGTCGCCGGGTTCGCCCGGCTGCTCGCCTCCCGCTCCCAGCTCACCCAGGCCGCGGCGAAGGAGTTCACCCGGCCCGGGCCGGTGCCGGCGGAGCGCGTGGCCCACTGGGCGGAGCTCGGGCACGCCGGCGCCGACCTGACCGAGGGGGTCACGGCGTTCCTGGAGCGCAGGGAGCCGCGGTTCACCTGGAACGTGCCGGCCCCGGCCGCTCGGAACGGGGAGTGACGCCTCGCGGCAGTCCGGCGCCCGGACGGAGGACCGACGTCCCGCCGGGAGGCTGACGTCGCGCCGGAAGGCGGGCGGCCGTCCCGAGGTTGACGACCCGTCACTCCTTGCCGCGCACCCGCTTCCACTCGGTCACGAGCTCGGCGGGGGCCGAGTGGACCGACCCCGCCGAGTACGGCGGCCGGGGGTCGTACTCGACGATCAGCTGGATCGACTGCGCCGTGCGGTCGTCCGCCAGCCGGCCCGCCAGGGTCAGGCCCATGTCGATCCCGGCGGAGACGCCGGCGGCCGTCACGTACTTGCCGTCGGTCACCACCCGCTCGTCGGACGGCTCGGCGCCGTACCCGGCGAGCTGCGGCCGCGAGAGCCAGTGGCCCGTGGCCCGGCGGCCCGTCAGCAGCCCGGCCGCCCCGAGGATCAGCGCGCCGGTGCACACCGACGTGGTCCAGCGCGTGTGCCGGTCCGCCGTGCGCAGCCAGTCGTGCACGGGACCGGGTTCCAGGGGGAGGTTGGCCTCGGGGCCGCCCGGCACGACGATCACGTCGGGGTCGGTGACCTCGTCGAACACGGCGTCGGCGACCAGGGCGAGCATGTCCCGGTCGTCGCGCACGGGCCCGCGCCGCTCGGCGACGAGGACCGCCTCGGCGCCGGGGAGCCGGCTCAGGATCTCGTAGGGGCCGGTGACGTCGAGGACGGTGAAACCGGGGAAGAGGAGGATGGCGATCCGCACGGGTGGCCTTTCGAGTGGGTTTTCGGTGGCGTCAGGGGTCCGGTGGCATCAGGCGGCAGCGGGGCGGACGCCGCGCCGGTACGCGCCCGGCGGGGCGTCCAGGGCGCGCCGGAAGGCCCGGCGCATCGCCTCGGGCGTGCCGTAGCCGCAGCGCCGGGAGATCTCCTCGACGCCGTCCGCCGTCTCCTCCAGCAGCCGCCGGGCCGTCTCCAGGCGCACCCGGCCGACGTAGCGGCCGGGCGGTACGCCGACCTCCGCCCGGAAGGCCCGGGCGAAGTGGCGCGGCGACAGCCCGGCGCGGGCCGCGAGGGCCTCGACGCTCAGGTCGGCGCCGGGGTGCTCGGCGATCCACTGCTGGAGGTCCCGCAGCGCGGGGCGGCGGGGGGTCTGCGCGGCGAGCTGGGCGCTGAACTGCCGCTGGCCGCCCGGGCGCCGGAGGTAGACGACCAGATAGCGGGCGACCGCGAGGGCGACGGCCCGGCCGAGGTCCTCCTCGACCAGCGCCAGCGCGAGGTCCACGCCGGCCGTCACCCCGGCCGAGGTGGCGACGCTGCCGTCCCGTACGTACACGGGCTCGGTCTCCAGCCGGACGGCGGGGAAGCGCTCGGCGAAGCCGTCGCAGTACGCCCAGTGGGTGGTGGCCCGGCGGCCGTCCAGCAGCCCGGCGGCGGCCAGCAGGAACGCCCCCGTGCACACGGAGACCAGCCGGCCGGCGCGCGGACCGTGCTCGCGCAGCAGCCCGACGAGCCGCGGGTCCGGCTCGGTGACGCCCCGGCCGCCGGGGACGAGCAGCACGTCCGGGGCGGGCGCGGCGTCCAGGGCGCCGTCGGGCGTCAGGAGCAGGCCGCTGCCGGTGCGCACCGGCCGGCCGTCGACGGTGGCGGTCCGCACCCGGTACGCGCCGGGGTCGCCGACCGTCACCCCGGCCTGGGTGAACACTTCGAGCGGGCCGGTGACGTCGAGGCTCTGGACCCCCTCGTGGAGGACGATGAGCACGGTGCGGCGAGGCGTCATGATCACATGCTGGTCCCGGGGGCGGGTGGCGGCAATGACGTCCTTCCCACCTTTCCTGCCACGGCGGACGCCCTTGCCGGACGTTCCCGGGCGCTTTCCGGTCTTCCGCGCCGGGCCGCCCGCCGCCTAGCGTGCGGGGCATGACCACTACCGTGATCCTTTCCGCCGGCCGCCGCTGCCAGACCGCGCTCGAAGCCGTGCACGTCTTCTCGTACTTCAGCCCCGAGACCGTCCGGGAGTTCGCCGCGTTCGGCGTGGAGGACGGGCACACCCGGTACTTCGCCGAGCGGGCCGGCGCCATGGGGCGGGTCGGCGCGGGCGCGGTGACGGCGGCGTTCCACGTGTTCAAGCACGAGCTGGTGGCCCGTCACGTCCCCGTGGTGTGGGAGCGGGTGGCGCCGCAGGAGGCGGTGGCCGCGCGGCTGCGCGCCTGCGACGCGGCCCTGCGCCGGATACTCGGGGACGAGGCCGTCGCCTCGCCGGAGATCGCCGAGGCCGCGGAGCTCGCGCTGCGCGCGGCGGAGGCGGGCGAGCGCGCGTCCCGGCCGCTGTACGCCGCCCAGGCGGACCAGCCCGTTCCCGACGCCCCGCACCTGGCCCTGTGGCACGCGGCGACCCTGCTCCGCGAGCACCGCGGCGGCGGACACCTGGCGGCGCTGGCCGGTGCCGGCCTCGACCCCGTCGAGGCGCTGGTCAGCCATGCGGCCGGCCGGGACGGCAGTGCGCTGTCCCGGCGGCTGCTGCGCACCCGCGGGTGGAGCGCGGAGGAGCTGGCCGAGGGCGCGCGGCGGCTGCGCGAGCGCGGGCTGTTCACGGCCGACGGGACACTCACCCCGGCGGGCGCGGAACTGCGGCGGGACGTCGAGGAGGCGACCGACCGCCTGGACGCCGGGCCGTGGGAGCACCTGGGCCCGGCGGGCACAGAGCGGTTGACGGAGCTGGCCGGGGACCTGGCCGCCCGGATCGCGGCCGCCGGGGGGTCGCCGACGGGTTCGCCGCGCCCGGCGGACGGCTCCGCCGAGGGCTGAGCCGGGGGCGGCGCGGCCCGCGTTGTCCGAGGCACCTGCCACAATGCGAAGCGCAGTCCGAAGAGAAAGCGGAGCGTGATCGTGACGGCAACCGGTACGTCGGTCGAAGGCAGGATCGCCGAGGAGCTCGGTGTACAGGAGCGGCAGGTGAAGGCGGCCGTCGACTTGCTCGACGGAGGGGCGACCGTGCCGTTCGTCGCCCGGTACCGCAAGGAGGCGACCGGCGCGCTGGACGACGCCCAGCTCCGCACCCTGGAGGAGCGGCTGCGCTACCTGCGCGAGCTGGAGGAGCGGCGGGCCGCCGTCCTGGAGTCGGTGCGCTCGCAGGGCAAGCTGGACGCCGCGCTGGAGGCGCGGATCCGCGAGGCCGACTCCAAGGCCCGGCTGGAGGACATCTACCTGCCGTTCAAGCCGAAGCGGCGGACGAAGGCGCAGATCGCCCGCGAGGCGGGCCTGGAGCCGCTGGCCGAGGGGCTGCTGGCCGACCCCGGCGTCGAACCGCTCGCCGCTGCCGCCGCCTTCGTCGACGCGGACAAGGGCGTCGCCGACGCGGCCGCCGCGCTGGAGGGCGCCCGGGCGATCCTCACCGAGCGGTTCGCGGAGGACGCGGACCTGATCGGCGAGCTGCGCGAGCGGATGTGGACGCGGGGCCGGCTGGTCGCCAAGGTGCGGTCCGGGAAGGAGGAGGCGGGCGCCAAGTTCGCCGACTACTTCGACTTCGCCGAGCCGTTCACCGAACTGCCCTCGCACCGGGTGCTCGCCATGCTGCGCGGCGAGAAGGAAGAGGTGCTCGACCTCGTCCTGGAGCCGGAGCCGGCCGGCGAGGCGGCGGCGGGCCCGAGCGCGTACGAGCAGGCCGTCGCCCGCCGGTTCGGCGTGGCCGACCGGGGCCGGCCGGGCGACAAGTGGCTGGGCGACACGGTCCGCTGGGCGTGGCGCACCCGCATCCTCGTCCACCTCGGCATCGACCTGCGGCTGCGGCTGCGCCAGGCCGCCGAGGACGAGGCGGTCCGCGTCTTCGCCGCCAACCTGCGCGACCTGCTGCTCGCCGCCCCGGCCGGCACCCGCGCCACGATGGGCCTCGACCCGGGCTTCCGTACGGGCGTGAAGGTCGCCGTCGTCGACGCCACCGGCAAGGTCGCGGCCACGGAGACCATCTACCCGCACGTCCCGCAGAACAAGTGGGACGCCTCCCTGGCCACCCTCGCCCGGCTCGCCAAGGAGCACGGCGTCGAGCTCGTCGCCATCGGCAACGGCACGGCCTCCCGGGAGACGGACCGGCTGGCCGCCGACCTGATCGGCCGTCACCCCGAGCTCGGGCTCACCAAGGTGATGGTCTCCGAGGCGGGCGCCTCGGTGTACTCCGCCTCCGCGTTCGCCTCGCAGGAGCTGCCGGGGATGGACGTGTCGCTGCGCGGCGCGGTGTCCATCGCGCGGCGGCTCCAGGACCCGCTGGCCGAGCTCGTGAAGATCGACCCCAAGTCGATCGGGGTCGGCCAGTACCAGCACGACCTGTCCGAGGTGAAGCTGTCGCGCTCGCTCGACGCGGTCGTCGAGGACTGCGTCAACGGCGTCGGCGTCGACGTCAACACGGCGTCCGCGCCGCTGCTCTCCCGCGTCTCCGGCATCAGCTCCGGCCTCGCCGACAACATCGTCGCCCACCGCGACGCGAACGGTCCCTTCCGCTCCCGCAAGGCGCTCAAGGACGTGGCCCGGCTCGGCCCCAAGGCGTACGAGCAGTGCGCCGGCTTCCTCCGCATCCGCGGGGGTGACGATCCGCTGGACGGGTCCAGCGTGCACCCCGAGGCGTATCCGGTGGTGCGGGCGATGGCCAAGCGGACGGGGAGCGATGTCGCCGCTCTCGTGGGCAACACGGGTGTGCTGCGGTCGCTGCGGGCCGAGGAGTTCGTCGACGATTCGTTCGGTCTGCCGACGGTGACGGACATCCTGCGCGAGCTGGAGAAGCCGGGGCGGGACCCGCGGCCCGCGTTCAAGACGGCCTCCTTCAAGGAGGGTGTGGAGAAGATCGGGGATCTGGCGGCGGGGATGATCCTTGAGGGGGTCGTCACCAACGTCGCCGCTTTCGGGGCGTTCGTGGATGTGGGGGTGCATCAGGATGGGCTGGTGCACGTGTCCGCGATGTCGCGGAACTTCGTCAAAGATCCGCGGGATGTGGTCAAGCCCGGGGACATCGTGCGGGTGAAGGTGCTGGAGGTCGACATTCCGCGGAAGCGGATTTCGCTGACGCTCCGTCTGGACGACGAGGCTTCCGCTTCCTCTCGGCGGGAGCCTCGCGAGAACCGGCGTGGTGGGACGCCTCGGCCTCGCCGTGAGGCGCAGGCGCCCGCGGCGGGTGGGGCTATGGCCGATGCGTTGCGGCGCGCGGGGTTGGTGCGGCCGGAGGGCCGCCGGTAGGGAGCCCCAGTCCCGCCCCTTCGCCGATTCCTGGGGGCTGCGCCCCCAGACCCCCCTTGTCGCGGCTTCGCCGCTCGTCCTCAAACGCCGGACGGGCTGGGTTTCCAGCCCGTCCGGCGTTTGAGGACAACCGCGCGCAGCGCGGTTACGGGGGTGCGGGGGCTTGCCCCCGCGAGAAACGGTGAAGGGGCGGGACCGGGGCACCCCCCTACCGCCGGAACTCCGGCACCCGCTTCTCGTACAGCCACGGCCCCAGCACGTCCTCCACATCCCGCGCCACGACGCGCCCCGCGTGCGTGAGGAACCCGGGAGTGTCCGCGCTCCCGCCCCGCCGCGTCTCGTGCCACGTCCGCAGGACGCGGAAGAAGGGATCGTCGCCGACGGCCAGGCGCAGAGCGTGCAAGGCGCAAGCGCCCCGCACATACACCCGGTCGTCGAACAAATGCCGCCGCCCCGGATCGGCGATCCGCAGGTTCTGGCGGCGGCCCGCCAGGTCGGTGCGGGAGCGCCGGGCCAGGGTGTCCGCGTCGTCCTCGCCGAGGTGCTCGGACCAGAGCCACTCCGCGTAGGTGGCGAAGCCCTCGTTGAGCCAGATGTGCTGCCAGTCGGCGAGGCTGACGCTGTTGCCGAACCACTGGTGGGCCGTCTCGTGGGCGACGAGGGTCTCCCAGCCGCGCCGGCCGTCCATGTGGTTGCGGCCGAAGACGGAGAGGGTCTGGTTCTCCACGGGGGCGGCCAGTTCGGCGTCGACGACGGTGACGCCGTAGGACTCGAACGGGTAGGGGCCGAAGAGGTCCGTGTAGAGGCGGAGGATGCGGCCCTGGCGGGCGAGGTCGTGGCGGACGCGGTCGACGGCCCCGGCGGGGCAGGCGACGTGTACGGGGACGGGTGCGCCGGAGACGTCCTCCTCGGTCCAGGTCTCGCGGTGGAAGCGGCCGGTGTAGAGAGCGGCGAGGTAGCAGGCCATCGGGCCGGGGTGGTGGTAGGTCCAGCGAGTGGCGCCGTCCTCCTCCCGGTGGTCGACGAGGGAGCCGTTGGCGAGCGCGTCGTAGCCGGCCGGGACGGTGATCTCGAAGGTGTAGGCGGCCTTGTCGTCGGGGCGGTCGTTGCAGGGGAACCAAGATGGCGCCCCCACCGGCTGGGAGGCGACGAGCGTGCCGTCGTGCTCGTCGCCGGTGCGGTCCCAGCCGATCGGGCCGTACGGCGAGTGGACGGGCCGGGGACGTCCGCCGTAGCGGACGTCCAGGGTGAAGGGGCGGCCCGGTTCCAGCGTGCGGTCGGCCGTGATCCGGAGTTTGCCGTCGCGGTGCCGGAAGGCGACCGGGCGGTCGTCGAGGAGGACCTCGTCGACCGTGAGTTTCGCCAGGTCGAGTTCGACGGAGTCGAGGGCGCCGTTGGCCGTCGCCTCGATCCGGGCGCGGCCGTCGAGCCGGTGGCGGCGCGGGTCGTAGTCGAGCTCCAGGTGGTAGGCGAGGGTGCGGTGGGCGTACGAGCCGTGCTGCGGGAAGTAGCGCTCCTCGCGGGCGGGCCGGCGGTGACCGCCGCCGCCGATGGCGGCGGCGGTCACCGGGACGGCCAGCGCCGCGAGGAGGACGCGGCGGCTGCAGGTGTGTCGGGCTCCCATGTCACGCGGCGGCTTCCCGGTCCGGAGCGGCTGTGGGCGCCGCGGCGGTCCGCTGTCCGGCGATCGGGTTGCCCGCCCAGCGGGTGCCCGGCGGGACGGTCTCGCCGCGCATGACGAGGGAGGACGGGGCGATGGCGGTGTGGGCGCCGACGGTGGTGCCCGGGAGCACGATGCCGTGCGGGCCGAGGGAGGCGCCCTCGGCGAGGTGGACGGTGTCCATGCGCATGATCCGGTCGTGGAAGAGGTGGGTCTGGAGGACGCAGCCGCGGTTGACGGTGACCCCGTCGCCGAGGGTGATGAGGTCGGTCTCCGGCAGCCAGTGGGTGTCGCACCACACACCCCGGCCGATGCGGACGCCCAGGGTGCGCAGCCACCAGTTGAGCACGGGGGTACCGGTGAAGGGTCCCGCCAACCAGGGGACGGCGAGGGATTCCACGAACGTGTCGAAGAGTTCGTTCCGCCAGACGAAGGAGCTCCACAGCGGGTGCTCGCCGCTCCGGAAGCGGCCCATGAGCAGCCACTTGGCGGCGGTGGCGAGGAGCCCGGCGAGAATGCCGCCGACCGCCAGCAGGGGCGCGGCGACCAGCGCTGCGAGGCCGAGGCCGCCGTGGCCGAAGGCCCACTGTTCGCCGATCAGCACCATGTCGGCCAGGGCGAGGCCGCACATGAGCGGCAGTATCCGGCACAGTTCGACGCCGGCGCGGGCCAGGACGAGTCTCCGCGGCGGGGCGAAGGTGCGTCCGGCGTCGGCGACGGTGGCGACGCGGGGCAGCGGCATGGCGGGCCGGCCCAGCCAGGAGGTGCCGGGCTCGCTGTGCTCGGGCGCGTCGGAGAGGACGCCGACCAGGCCGTGGTCCGGGACGGAACGGCCGGGGCCGATGATGCCGGAGTTGCCGAGGAAGGCCCGGCGGCCGACGTGCGCGGTGCCCAGGCGGAGCCAGCCGCCGCGCAGTTCGTAGGGGGCGACGAGGGTGTCGTCGGCGAGGAACGCGCCGTCGTCGACGGTGAGCAGGGACGGCAGCGGCAGGACGGTGGAGAGTTCGGCGCCGCGGCCGATGCGGGCGCCGAGCATCCGCATCCATACGGGGGTGGCGAGGCTGGCGTAGACGGGGAAGAGGTTGCGCCGGGTGCCGTCCAGCAGCCGGGTGATCACCCAGGCGCGCCAGGCGACGCCGCCGCAGGCGGGGTGGAGGCCGGCGCTGATGCCCCGGTTGAGGACGCGGACCGTGCCGGCGACGACGAGCATCCAGCAGACCGTGGTGACGGCGGTGAGGACGGGGACGGCGAGCAGCAGGCTGACGGCGACCGAGGTGAGCGAGGCGCTGTCCTTGATCAGCCAGAAGGTGGCGGCGAGGGCGGGCGCGGCGGCGAGGACGGGCAGCAGGGGCATCCCGAGCAGGGCCAGGGCGTAGGCGGCGGACCAGCGCCGGGAGCGCTCGCGGCGGGGCTCCGGCCAGTCCTCGGCCGGGCGGACCGGGCCGCTCGCGTGGTGGGCGGCGGCGTCCGGGCGGGCGGGCGATCCCACCCAGGTCTCGCCCGCGGGGACGTGGCCGTCGAGGCAGGCGCCGGGCGCCAGTTCGGCGCCGTCGCCCAGTGAGGAACCGGGCATCAGCATGCTGCGGTGGCCGGCGCGGGAGTCGGCGCCGAGCCGGACCGGGCCGATGTGCAGGGTCTCGCCGTCGATCCACCAGCCGGCGATGTCGGCCTCGGGCTCGACGCTGGCCCCGTCGCCGAACTCGGCGAGGCCGGTGACCGGGGGCATGGCGTGGAGGGAGACGTTCCGGCCGGCGGCGCAGCCGAGGGCGCGGGCGTACCAGCGGGCCCAGGGGGTGCCCATCAGGGAGGGCACGCCGAAGGCGGCGACGGTGCGTTCGGCGGTCCACAGCCGCAGGTGGACGCGGCCGCCGCGCGGGTGGGCGCCCGGGGTGATCCCGCGGGTGAGGACGCGGGCGGCGAGGGCGCCGATCGCGAACCGTCCCGGGGCGCTGAACAGCAGCAGCCAGGCCAGGGCCACCAGCCACCAGGAGGTGTGCGGAGCCCAGACCTGCGGCGCGAAGACGCCGAGGAGGTTGTCGGCGACGGCGAGGCCGGTCAGCAGGCGCAGGCCCTGGACGCCGTAGAGGACGGTCTGCACCAGGATCTGCGCGGCGCCGGTGCGGCGGCGCAGTGGACGGACGATCCGGCGGGGCCCGGTGTCCTCGACGGGGGTGTCGAGCGCGTCGATGTGCGCGGCCATGTCCCGGAGGACGGTGTTCCGGTAGAGGCCGGCGACGGAGACGCCGGGGTGGTGCTCGCGCAGGGCCGAGGCCATGCGGGCGGCGGTGAGGCTGGTGCCGCCCATGGTGACGAAGTCGGAGTCGGCGCCGGGCCGGACGCCGAGCAGCTCCTCCCAGAGGTCGGCGAGCCGGCCGGCCGTACCGTGCAGTTCCTCGCCCGCTCCGGGGGCGGCGGCGCCGGTGGTGGGGAGCGGCCAGGGCAGGGCGTCGCGGTCGACCTTGCCGGAGGTGCGGGTGGGCAGCTCGTCGACCTCGGCGAGGACGGGGACGAGCGCGGCGGGCAGCCGTTCGGTGAGCCGGGCGCGGGCGGCGGCCGGGTCGAACCCGGGGGCGGGGACCAGGTAGCCGACGAGGAGCTGGGAGCCGGACGGGGTGGTGCGGACGGCCGCCGCGGCGCCGTGGACGTCGGGGAGCTCGCCGAGGGCGGCGTCGATCTCGCCGAGCTCGATCCGCCGGCCGCCCAGTTTGACCTGGTCGTCGGCGCGGCCGGTGAAGACCAGGCCCTCCTCGTCGGCCCGGACGAGGTCGCCGGTGCGGTAGGCGCGGTCGCTGTTGAGGGCCGGGCAGGGCGGGAAGCGGTCGGCGTCCTTGGCGGGGTCGAGGTAGCGGCCGACGCCGACGCCGGCGATCACCAGTTCGCCCTCGGCGCCGTACGGCACGGGCTCGCCGTCCTCGCCGACCACGGCGAGCTCCCAGCCGTCGAGCGGCAGGCCGATGCGGACGGGCTCGCCGGGCTCCATGCGGGCGGCGCAGGCGACGACGGTGGTCTCGGTGGGCCCGTAGGTGTTCCACATCTCGCGGCCGGGGACGGCGAACCGCTCGACGAGGCCGGGCGGGCAGGCCTCGCCGCCGACGATCAGCAGCCGCACCCGGTCCAGGGACTCCCGGGGCCAGAGGGCGGCGAGGGTGGGAACGGTGGAGACGACGGTGACGGCCCGCTCGACGAGCCAGGGGCCCAGCTCGTGACCGGCGCGGACCAGCGAGCGGGGGGCGGGTACCAGGCAGGCGCCGTGCCGCCAGGCCAGCCACATCTCCTCGCAGGAGGCGTCGAAGGCGACGGAGAGGCCGGCCAGCACCCGGTCGCCGGGGCCGAGCGGCTCGTCCTGGAGGAAGAGGGCGGCCTCGGCGTCGGCGAAGGCGGCGGCGCTGCGGTGGGAGACGGCGACGCCCTTGGGGGCGCCGGTGGAGCCGGAGGTGAAGATGATCCAGGCGTCGTCCTCGGGCAGCGGCTGCCGGGGTCCGGCGGCTCCGGGCTTTCGGCGGCCGAGGGCGAGCGCGCAGTCGCCGGTGAGGACGGCGCAGACCTCGGCCTCGCGGAAGACGGTGGCGGCCCGCTCCTCGGGGTCGTCGGCGTCGACGGGGACGTAGGCGGCGGAGCAGCGGAGGACGGCGAGGATGGCGAGGTAGAGCTCGGCGGTGCCGGAGGGGATCCGGACGCCGACCCGGTCGCCCGGCCCGATCCCGGCGCGGCGCAGCCGCTCGGCCCGGGTCTCGACCTCCGCGCACAGCTCCCGGTAAGTGAGGACACCGGTCTCGGTGTCGAGGGCCGGGGCGTCGGGGTGGCCGGCGGCGGTGGCGTCGAGGACGTCCATCAGGGTGCGCTCCCCCGGCGGCGGGGCGCTGCCGTACAGCGCCCGCCCCGCCGGCGGAGCCAGCGGGGTGGGGGTGGAACTGGAGAGAGTCGGGGACATGGCCTTACGCCTCAATTCGACGGTGGGTTGCGGACGCCTCTAGGACGTCCGCACCCACAGACGTCGCTCCGCGCCCACGGGTTCGTAAAAGCGTTGCCAACGTTCCGCATATCGAACGAGTGGCGGGGGATGCCTCGGGCGCACTCTTTTCTCACGGTACGTGCCGTTTCACAGGAAAACCACGGTTTTCGGCCAGACGGGCGACGGTGACGGCTTGGCGAAGAGTTGACCTGCGACGAAGGTTTTTTTCGGGCCGAAGTTCATCCGAAAGGATCAGGAGGACAGGGAACCGCGCCCTCATCGCTCCATGATCCGGCCGTCCTCGACCCTGATCCGCCGGGTGGTGCGCACCGCGTCCAGCATCCTCCGGTCGTGCGTGACCAGCAGCAAGGTGCCCGAGTACGAGGCGAGGGCCGACTCGAGCTGCTCGATGGCCGGCAGGTCAAGGTGGTTGGTGGGCTCGTCGAGCACCAGCAGGTTGACGCCGCGGGCCTGGAGCAGCGCCAGCGCGGCCCGGGTCCGCTCGCCCGGTGAGAGGGTCACGGCGGGGCGCAGCACATGCTCGGCCTTGAGGCCGAACTTGGCGAGCAGCGTCCGCACGTCGGCGGGCACCAGCTCGGGGACGGCCGCCCCGAACGCGTCCAGCAGCGTCTCCGTGCCGAAGAACAGGGCCCGCGCCTGGTCCACCTCGCCGACGATTACGCCCGGACCGAGCGCGGCCGAGCCCTCGGCCGGCGGGAGCCGGCCCAGCAGCGTGGCCAGCAGGGTGGACTTCCCGGAACCGTTGGCGCCGGTCACGGCGACCCGGTCGGCCCAGTCGATCTGGAGGTCCACCGGACCGAGGGTGAAGGAGCCGCGGCGCACCACGGCACCGCGCAGGGTGGCCACCACGTTGCCCGAGCGGGGCGCGGCGGCGATCTCCATCTTGAGCTGCCACTCCTTGCGCGGCTCCTCGACGGTCTCCAGCCGCTCGATGAGCCGCTCGGTCTGCCGGGCCTTGGACGCCTGCTTCTCGCTGGCCTCGATCCGCGTCTTCCGGGTGATCTTGTCGATGTCGTTGCCCTTGCGGCGGGCGTTGCGGACGCCCTTCTCCATCCAGTTCCGCTGGGTGCGGGCGCGGGCCTCCAGGGCGGCGCGGGTGTCCGCGTACTCCTCGTACGCCTCGCGCGCCTGCCGGCGGGCCCGCTCGCGCTCGTCCAGGTAGGAGCCGTAGCCGCCGCCGAAGAGGGTGATCTGCTGCTGGGCGAGGTCCAGCTCCAGCACCTGGTCGACGGTGCGGGTGAGGAACTCGCGGTCGTGGCTGACCAGGACGGTGCCCGCGCGCAGCCCGGTGACGAAGGTCTCCAGGCGCTCCAGGCCGTCCAGGTCGAGGTCGTTGGTGGGCTCGTCGAGCAGGAACACGTCGTAGCGGCTGAGCAGCAGCGAGGCCAGGCCGGCGCGGGCCGCCTGGCCGCCCGACAGGTCCGTCATGGGCCGGTCGAGGCCGACGGTGAGGCCGAGCGAGCCGACGACCTCCTCCGCCCGCTCGTCCAGGTCGGCCGCGCCGAGCGCCAGCCAGCGCTCCAGCGCGACGGCGTACGCGTCGTCGGCGCCGGGCGCGCCCGCGGCCAGCGCCTCGGTGGTGGTGTCCAGGGCGGCCTGCGCGGCGGCGACGCCGGTGCGCCGGGCCAGGAACGCGCGCACCGTCTCCCCCGGCCGCCGCTCCGGCTCCTGCGGGAGGTGCCCGACGGTGGCGGTGGGCGGGCTGATCCGGACCGAGCCCTCGTCGGGCTCCGCGAGCCCGGCGAGCATCCGCAGCAGGGTGGACTTCCCGGCGCCGTTGGCCCCGACGAGCCCGATCACGTCGCCGGGGGCGACGACCAGGTCCAGCCCGGCGAAGAGGGTGCGGTCGCCGTGGCCGGCGGCGAGGTTCTTGGCGACGAGGGTGGCGTTCATGTCGGGGCCGACTCTATCGGTCCGCGCCGGTCCGGCCCCGCCGGCCGGGGCGCGGGGCCCCCGCGACGAGCCGGTCATTCCCCCAGCGCTCGGCAATCCCCGCCCAACGGCCCCCGCCTCTCGGTACCTTCACTCCCATGGTGAGCGATGCGATCGTCATCGGATCCGGCGTCATCGGCCTGACCACCGCCGTCCTCCTCGCGGAACGGGGGCTGCGGGTCGAGGTGTGGACGCGGGAGACGGCCGTGCGGACCACCTCCGCGGTGGCCGGGGGCCTGTGGTGGCCCTACCGTGCCGAACCGGCCGCCGCCGTGGCCGCCTGGTCGCTCGCGTCCCTGCCCGTCCTGGCCGGCCTGGCCCGGCGGCCGGAGGAGACCGGGGTGCGCATGGTGGACGGGGTGCACGCCGGCGTCTCCGCCGGCGGACTGGGCGCGTGGGCGGCCGGGGTGCCCGGGCTGCGCGACGCGGAGCCGTACGAGACGCCGCGCGGCTACGACCGGGCCGTCCGCGCCCGGCTGCCGCTGATCGACATGCCCGCGCACCTGGGATACCTCCAGCGCCGCCTGGGCCGGGCCGGCGGCACCGTCACCCTCCGCCCGGTCGCCGCCCTCGCCGACGCGGCCCGCGCGGCCCCGGTCGTCGTCAACTGCACCGGCCTGGGCGCCGGACCGCTCGTCGGCGACCCGCACCTGCACCCGGTGCGCGGCCAGCTCGTCGTCGTCGAGAACCCGGGGATACGCGAGTGGTTCACCGCCGCCGACGACGGGACGGGCGACCCCGCCTACCTCCTCCCCCAGCCGTACGGCCTGGTCCTCGGCGGGACGGCCCGCGCCCATGTGTGGGACCGCACGCCGACGCCGTCCCTGGCCCAGGCGATCATCGCCCGGTGCGCCCGGGTGCACCCGGGCCTCACCCGGGCCCGCGTCCTGGCCCACCGCGCCGGACTGCGCCCCGCCCGGCACCGGGTCCGCCTGGAGGCGGAGCGGCTGCCGGACGGGGCGCGGCTGGTGCACAACTACGGGCACGGCGGGTCGGGGGTCACCGTCTCCTGGGGGTGCGCCCGGGAGGCGGCGGAACTGGCGCTGAACGACGGGCCGTAGGGCCGGGTCAGGGCAGTCGCGTCAGTCGCGGCGCCCCCAGGCCGTACGGGTGGGCCGGCCCGGCCGGGGGCCGGACCCCGCCCTTGGTGGCGCGGACGAACGCCGCGTAGCCGCCGACCAGCGGCAGGTTCGCCGAGGTCGAGGCCAGGTCGAGGGTCAACCGCGGGGTGGTGGAGGCCGGTTCGATCAGGCCGCGGTCGGTGCCCGCGACGATCAGCGCCAGCCGGTGGCCGGCCGGGACGACGTGGTCGGTCGCGGCGAGGTCGAGGGTGATGGTGTACGGGGTGCCGGGGGTGACGGCCCGGGTGCGCCTGCCGCTCCCCCAGTGGCCGAGGTCGGCCCAGCCGCGGCTGAAGACGGTGTGGTCGACCCGTGCGGTCTTGGCCTCGGTCCGCTGGAAGCAGCCGGTGTCCCCGGGGGTGCCGGCGCCCCAGCAGGTGCGGTCGGCGAGGGTGGTGATGCCCTCGGCGTCGTCGGCGTAGTCGCGGATGGTGGCCGGGCCGAGGTCGACGAGGACGGCGGAGAGGTGGGCGGACGCGGTGGACGGGGTCACCCGCAGCCGGACCGTGGAGGAGCCGGAGAGCCGCAGGTCACGGGCGAGCGGGCGGGTGACGAAGCCGGCCTTCGACGGGGTGCTCCGGTCGATCGCCGCCGCCCAGTCGTTCTCGCCGAGCGCCGGGTCGTCGGTGAACTCGGCGGTGCTGCCCGGCCGCGCGGGGTCCAGGCCGAGCACGCCCGGCCCCTGTGCGGGCCCCGCCGCCGGGCGCAGGGTGGTGGCCCGGGTGCCGGCGGGCGGCCAGACGCGGTCGGTGGTCCACTGGTCGGGCGCCCGCTCGACGTCGGCCATCGGCTCGCGCTCGACGCCGTTGTCGTAGCCCATCAGGTAGTGGTCGAACCAGCGGTGCAGCGTGCGCACCCAGGCGTCGCGCCGGAAGTCGAACGGGTCGACGTGCCCGGTCTGCGAAAGCCAGAGTTTCCGCTCGACGCCGTTGGCGGCGAGCGCGTCCCACCACTGGCCGAGGTTCTTGGTGCGGACGTTGAGGTCCTGCATGCCGTGCACGGCGAGGACGCTGGCGCGGACGTTGCCCGCGTCGCGGACGTAGTCGCGCTCGCTCCACAGCGGCGTCCGGTCGCCGTTGCGCGGCGCTCCCTCGACCAGCTTCCGCTGGACGTCCTGGCAGCGGGCGCGCGCCTCGTCGCTCTCGACGCGCGAGGCGAGGCCGTCGGGGCCGCTGCCGAAGAGCGCGGCGCCCTTGGCGAAGTAGTAGTCGTACCAGGAGCTGATGGCGCCGATGGGGACGATGGTCTTGAGGCCCTGGACACCGGTGGCGGCGACGCCGTTGGCGATCGTGCCGTCGTAGCTCTTGCCGATCATGCCGACGGCGCCGGTGGTCCAGTCCGCTTTCACCGACGTGCTCCCGGTGCGCGAACCGTACGCGCGCGCCCGTCCGTTGAGCCAGTCGACGACGGCCTTGGCGGACTGGACGTCCGAGCGCCCGCCGACGTCGACGCAGCCGTCGGAGCGGTTCGTTCCGGCGAGGTCGACGAGCACGACGGCGTAGCCGCGCGGGACGAAGTAGTTGTCGTAGAAGAGGGGGAACTGGACGGGCTTCCCCTGGGCGTCGTACGTCTTCTTCTGGCTCTCGTTGCCGCGTCCGCAGCAGGAGTAGTACGGGCTCGCGTCCATGATCACGGGGACGCGGACGCCCTTCTCGGCGGCCTCGCGGGGCCGGATGACGTCCACGGCGACCCGGTCCGTGCCGCCGGCGCGGGTGGGCGCCTCGACCCAGACGGACTCGCGGACGGCGCGGTCGTAGGAGTAGACGGGTCTGCTCTCGCCGGTGTGTCTTCCGGGGGGCGCGGCCTGGGCCGCGCCCGGTGGTGCGGCGAGGACGGCCAGCAGCGACGCCAGGGCCGCGAGGACTGAAGTGGTCCAGGATATGCGGGTGTTCCGCGTGGGTTTCGGCACGGGCGGGAGCGTACGCGCGTCGACCGCGGTGCAGAAGGGGTGCGGGGCGGCCTCCGGGAGGCGGGGGCCGCCCCGCGCACCGCCGTCTCAGGTCCGGTCGTCGCCCGTGGCGCGCGCGAAGGTCCGGTAGCCGCCGACCACGGGCAGTTCCGCCGCGCTGCCGGCGAGGTCCACGGTCAGCTTCGGCGTGGACGCCGGGGCGTCGATGTACGGCTTGTCCGTACCGGCCACGATCAGGGCCAGCCGGTGGCCGGCCGGGATCACGTGGTCGGCCGTGCCGAGGTCGAGGGTGATGTCGTACTGCTTGCCGGGCGTGATCTCCCGCCGGGGGAAGCCCGCGTAGTGGCCGAGGTCGGCCCAGCCGCGGCTGAAGACGGTCTGTTCGACCTTCTTGGTGGCGGGGACGGCCTTCTTGAAGCAGCCGGTGTCCCCGGCGGTGCCGCTGCCGAAGCACTCCTTCTCCGGGAGGACCGAGACGCCGCCGCCGTTCTTGTAGTCCCGGATGGTGTCCGGGCCGAGGTCGACGAGGACGGCCGACAGCGTCGCCGAGCCGGTGGTCGGGGTGACCTTCAGGGTCACCGAGCCATGTCCGGACAGCCGGAGATCACGGTGGAGCGGCCTGGTGGTGAACGAGGCCTTGGCCGGGGTCGGCCGGTCGGCGTCCGCCGCCCAGTCGAGCTCGCCGAGGGCGGGGTCGTCGGTGAACTCGGCCGTGGCGCCGGCCTTCGCGGGCTCGGCACCCAGCGTTCCCACCCCCGCGACCGGCCCGGCGGCCGGGCGCACGGTGGCGCGGCCGGTGCCGCTCGGCGGCCAGACCGGGTCGGTGGTCCACTGACCGGGGGCCCGCTCGACGTCGGCCATCGGCTCCTTGTCGATGCCGTTGTCGTAGCCCATCAGGTAGTGGTCGAACCACCGGTGGAGGGTGCTCACCCACTCCTGGCGGCGGAATTCGAACGGGTCGGTATGCGCCGCCGTCGAAAGCCAGATCTTGCGCTCGACGCCGTTCTCGGCCAGGGCGTCCCACCACTTGTCGAGGTGCTGGGTGCGGACGTTGAGGTCCTGGAGGCCGTGGACGGCGAAGACGCTGGCACGGACCTTGTCGGCGCCGCGCACGTAGTCGCGGTCCTGCCACATGCCGGTCCAGTTGCCGTCGCGCGGCGCGCCCTCGATCAGGGCGCGGTCCATGGCCTTGCAGCGGGCCTTGACCTCGTCGGTCTCGACCCAGCGCGCGTGGCCGGCGATGCCCTCGGTGGAGTTGGTCGACGCGCCCTTGTAGAAGTAGTAGCCGTACCAGGAGCTGGGCCCGGAGATGGGGACGACGGTCTTCAGGCCCTCGACGCCGGTGGCGGCCAGGCCGTTGGCGATCGAGCCGTCGTAGCTCTTGCCGATCAGGCCGACGGAACCGGTGGTCCAGTCGGCGTCGGCGCCGCCGTCCCCGGTGCGCGAGGTGTAGCCGTGCGCCCGGCCGTTGAACCAGTCGACGACCGACTTGGCCGCCGCGATGTCCGAGGGACCGCCCACGTCCGAACAGCCGTCGGAGCGGTTGGTGCCGGGCGTGTCGACCAGGGCGACGGCGTAGCCGCGCGGGACGAAGTAGTTGTCGTAGTAGAGCGGGAACTGAAGCGGTTTGCCCTGCTCGTCGTAGGTCTTGACCTGGCTCTCGGGGCCCCGGCCGATGCTCTGGAAGTACGGGCTGGCGTTCATGATCACGGGGACCTTGCGGCCCTGCTCGGCCGCTTCCCGGGGCCGGATGATGTCCACGGCCACCCGGTCCGTGCGCCCGTCGCCGTCGCTGTCCTTCCCCGTCTCGACGTAGACGGTCTCCCGGACGGCCTGGTCATAGGAGTAGACCGGAGTGCTCTCCTCGCCGCTCCGCCCGGAGGAAGCGGCCTGCGCGGGAGCCGGTGCCGCGACGAGAGCGGCCAGGAGCGCGGTGGCGGCGGCCGGAACCGTACGTTTCAAGAAACCCTTGTTGCGTATGTGACGCATGTTGTTCTGCACGGACGGACGCTAACCCAGCCAACTCCCGCGCTACAAAGGCGATATGACGTACCGTCGAGTCGGTACGGCGAGGCATAGTGTGCTGCTCCGCTCATGACGGCCGGATGTCAGTCGTATGTCTGGATTCGTCATGGACATTCCCACCCCGCAGGTGAGTGCATAGGCTGCGATCGATCTTCCGCCCCCTACGAGTTGGAGTGTCTCGTGCGTCACAGACTCCTCGTTCCGAGCGCCGCCGCCGCTGCCGCCTTCCTGCTGCTCGCGGTCCCCGCGTCGGCGGCCGACGGCACGCCGGGCGCGCCGGGCATCGGAGACTCCTACTACCCGGACGCCGGCAACGGCGGCTACGACGTCTCCCACTACGACCTGAGGCTCAAGTACCAGCCGAAGAACGACCGGCTGGAGGGCACCGCGACCATCACCGCCACCACGACGCAGGCGCTGTCCCGCTTCAACCTCGATCTGCTGCTGGACGTCAGCGACGTCCTGGTCAACGGCAAGAAGGCCGCGTTCAGGAAGACGGGCACCCACGAGCTGGAGATCACTCCGGCCGCGGACCTCCCCCAGGGCAAGCAGATCACCGTCGTCGTCCGGTACAGCGGCACCCCGTCCGCGGTGAAGGTGAACGGCTCGTCCGCCTGGCAGCGCACGCCGGACGGCGGCATCGCCGCGCAGGAGCCGGAGTCGGCCGCCTGGTGGTTCCCCAGCAACGACCACCCGCGCGACAAGGCCACGTACGACATCTCGGTGTCCGTCCCCGACGACGTGCAGGCGATCAGCAACGGCGTCCTCGCCTCGAAGACCTCCAAGCTCGGCTGGACGCGCTGGAACTGGCGCTCCACCAAGCCGCAGGCGAGCTACCTCACCACGCTGGCCGTCGGCAAGTTCGAGATCACCACGGACACCACGGCCAACGGCCTGCCCGTGATCAACGCCTACAGCAAGGACCTGGGCGACAACCTGGAGCCGGCGAAGGCGAGCGTCGAGCGGAGCGCCGAGGTCATCGACTGGGAGAGCACCGTCTTCGGCCCGTACCCGTTCACGGCCGTCGGCGGCTATGTGCCCAACGTCCCCACGCACTTCTCCCTGGAGACGCAGACCCGGCCGTTCTACAGCCCGGCGCCGTTCGCCAACGGCGCGAACGTCTCGCTCATCGTGCACGAGCTGGCCCACCAGTGGTTCGGTGACAGCGTCTCGGTGAAGAACTGGCGGGACATCTGGGTCAACGAGGGCTTCGCCACCTACGCGCAGTGGCTGTGGTCGGAGAAGGAGGGCGAGGGCACGGCGCAGCAGCTCGCCGACTACACCTACGCGCAGTCCCCGGCGGGTGACAAGTTCTGGACGGTCAAGCCCGGTGACCCGGGCGCGGACAAGCAGTTCGACGGCGCCGTCTACCAGCGGGGGGCCATCGCCCTCCAGGCGCTGCGCAACACGGTCGGCGACAAGGTGTTCTTCGAGACGCTCAAGGGCTGGACGGCGAAGAACCGGTACGGCAACGGGTCCGTGCAGGACTTCGTGGCCCACGCCGAGCAGGTCTCCGGCAAGAAGCTGAAGCCGCTCTTCGACACCTGGCTGTTCACCACGTCCAAGCCGAGCGCGGCGGAGGCGGCCAAGGCGGGGATCGGCCTGCCGGCGAAGGCGGGGGCGAAGTCCCAGGCCCGTGAGGGCGGTGCGTCGCTCGCCGCCCAGAAGCCGGCGCGGCCCGCGTCCTGGCCGAAGATCCAGGAGGCGCTCCGGACGCACGGGCACTGACCCGCACGGCACAGCACGGCACACCGGCCCGGATCCGAGCGGATCCGGGCCGGTGACGCGGGGACCCACTCCGGCGGCGCGACCGGCCGGCCGGACCGCCCTGTCCCAGCCGGTGATCGGCGGTCCGCTCTTACAGCGGTGGTGAGACACCCCTACTGTTGCACTGCCGCGTCCGCCGGACGCGCGAGGCATGGGTACGGGAGCGGCTGGTGCGGCCGGTGAGGTCCGTGAGCCGGGGAGCGAGGCGCAGGGCATGGCGACGGAGACGGGGGAGCCGGAGCTCCTCACCATCGACGAACTGGCCGCCCGCGCCGGGGTGACCGTCCGCACCATCCGCTTCTACAGCACACGCGGCCTGCTCCCGCCGCCCGCGCTCGGCCCCCGCCGCGTGGGCCACTACGGCCCCGGCCACCTCTCCCGTCTCGCGCTGATCGAGGAGTTGCAGCACCAGGGGCTGACGCTCGCCGCCATCGAGCGCTACCTGCGCCGGCTGCCGGACGACCTCAGCGCCCACGACCTGGCCATTCACCGGGCCGTGGTGGCCTCCTGGGTCCCAGACTGCACCGAGGAGATCACCCACGCCGATCTGGAGCGCCGCGCGGGCCGCCCGCTGGCGGAGGACGACATCGCCAAGCTCGCCGCCATGGACGTCCTGGAGCGCCGGCCGGGCCCCGGGGACTCCGGGGAGCCGGAAGGCGCGGCGCGCTTCCGCGTCGACCCGGGCCTCCTCGCGCTGGGCACCCAGCTGCTGGCCGTCCCCGCGTCGCTGGGCACGGTCCTCGCCGCGCGCACGGTCCTGCTCGACCACGCCCGGGCCACCGCGCACGAGCTGACCCGGCTGTTCCACGAGGAGGTGTGGGGTCCGTACGAGGCCCGGGAGACGGACCCGGCGGAGGTGGAGGCGATGAAGTCGCTGTCGGCGCACATGCAGCCGCTGGTGGTGCAGGCGCTGGTCACCGCGTTCCAGCGGGCGCTGCGGGAGGAGCTGCGCCGGACGTACGGGACGGGCGGACAGGGCTGACGACCGGGGTGCACGGGCCGCCGTGCCGCCCGCCCGTGCACCCCCTAGGGTGGTAATCCGGGGCCTGACGTTTCCCCGTGGCGTGTCCGGACATCCGCGAGTCACGTGATCGCCGGAGCACGGACGTCGTTCCACCGGCGTTCTTCCGGATCACGATCCGCGCCCGAGAACGACAGGGAGGCAACCTCATGAGTGGTGCGAAGTCCGACCGGGAACAGGCCGCCCGGCTGCCCGAAGGCGACGTCGTGGCCGTCCTGCTGGCGCAGCACGCCCGCATCCGGGAGCTCTTCGCCGACGTCAAGGCGGCGGACGGGGAGCACAAGAAGCAGGCGTTCGACGAGCTGAGGGCGCTGCTGGCCGTCCACGAGACGGCGGAGGAGATGGTCGTCCGGCCCGTGGCCCGCGACACCGCCGGCAAGAAGGAGGCGGACGCCCGCAACGCGGAGGAGGCGGAGGCGAACAAGGTCCTCGCCCGGCTGGAGAAGATGGACGTCGGCAGCCCGGAATTCGACGCGCAGCTGCGCGAGTTCGAGAAGGCCGTGGTGGAACACGCCGAGCACGAGGAGCGCGAGGAGTTCCCCACGCTGCGGGCGGGCCGCGACGAGGCCCAGCTCAAGCGCATGGGAACGATGCTCCGCGCGGCCGAGAAGGTCGCCCCCACCCACCCGCACCCGGTGGCGGCCGGCTCCACGGCCGCGCAGTGGAGCGTGGGCCCGATCGCGTCCCTGGTGGACCGCACGAAGGACGCGATCAAGGGGGCCATGGCGCACTGACGGCGCTTCGTGGACGGCACTCCGTGGACGCCGCCCGGTGGTCCTGTGAGGGCCACCGGGGCGGCGCCCGGGTGCCGCCCCGGTCCCGCGAACCCGGCGGGGACCCGTGGCCGCGGCCCGGCGGCCGGCCGGCGCCCCTCGGCTCAGACGGAGCGGGCCGCGTCCTCGACGAGCCATACGGCGGCGCCGGCCGCGGCCGGCAGCACCACGACCACCTGCGCCATCAGCGCCACCGGCACCTTGGCGCCGACCGCGGCCCGGCCGGACTCCGCGTACTCCAGAGCGAACCGCTTGATCACCGTCCGGTGCCCGACGACAGACAGCGGCGCCAGGAGCAGGAACGCGGCACAGCCCGGCACCATCGCCTGCGGCGGATAACCGCCCACGACACCGGCCCCGACGAGGAAGGCCAGCCCCGTCACCGCGGACACGCCGGCCTTCAGTCTGGCCTTGCCCGGTGGTCTGAGGGGCAGCCAGAACGCCAGGTCCACGACCAATCCGACGGCGACGGCGACCCACCAGACGTTCATGGGCAGATGTGCGGCGCGCATGGCGCTCCTGTCGTTCGTGGTCGTCCGGGGGCGCCCGGCGTCGTCCGTGGGTTCCGTGGCCGTCCGTGGTCGTCCGTCGAGGAGCACGGCCACCGCACAGCATAGGAAGCCCGGCCGTCGGCGCCCGGAGCGGGCCGCCTTGACGGCCCGTCCGGACGGCGCCGAAGCGCCGGCCCTTCGCGACCTCCCCGTCAGTCCTTGAAGAACTCCCCCCGCTCCGCCTTCTCCAGCAGCAGCGGCGACGGCGCGAAGCGGTCGCCGTACGCCGTCTGGAGTTCGCGCGCGCGGGCGGTGAAGCCGGCCGGCCCGCCGGGGTAGCCGTTGACGTACTGGAGGGCGCCGCCGGTCCAGCCGGGGAAGCCGATGCCGAGGAGGGAGCCGATGTTGGCGTCGGCGACCGAGGTGAGGACGCCCTCCTCCAGACAGCGGACGGTGTCCAGCGCCTCGGCGAACAGCATCCGCTCCTGGAGCTCGGTCAGCGGGATGTCGGCCGGCTTCACCGCGCGGCCGAAGTGCTCGGCCAGGCCCGGCCACAGGCCCGTCCGGCGGCCGTCCTCGTAGTCGTAGAAGCCGGCGCCGCCCGCGCGGCCGGTGCGCCCGAACTCGTCGATCATCCGGTCGATGACGGCGTCCGCCGGGTGCGGGGTCCAGGTGCCGCCGGCCGCCTCGGTGGCGCGGCGGGCCTCCTCGCGGATGCGGCGGGGCAGGGTGAGGGTGAGCTCGTCCATCAGGGAGAGCACCTTGGCGGGGTAGCCGGCCTGGGCGGCGGCCTGTTCCACGGTGGCGGCGGGCACGCCCTCGCCGATCATGGCGACGCCCTCGGAGATGAACCGGCCGATCACCCGCGAGGTGAAGAAACCGCGCGAGTCGTTGACGACGATGGGCGTCTTGCGGAGCTGCCGCACCAGGTCGAAGGCGCGGGCCAGGGCCTCGTCGCCGGTGCGCTCGCCCTTGATGATCTCGATGAGCGGCATCTTGTCGACGGGCGAGAAGAAGTGCAGCCCGACGAAGTCGGCGGGCCGCTCGACGCCCTCGGCGAGCAGGGTGATGGGCAGGGTCGAGGTGTTGGAGCAGAGCAGCGCGTCGGGGGCGACGACGTGCTGGATCTCCTGGAACACCTTGTGCTTCAGGGCCGGGTCCTCGAAGACGGCCTCGATGACGGCGTCGCAGCCGGCCAGGTCGGCCGGGTCGGCGGTGGGGGTGATGCGGGCGAGGAGCGCGTCCCGCTGCTCCTCTGTCGTCCGCCCCTTGGCCAGGGCCTTGGCGAGCAGCCCGGCCGAGTACTCCTTGCCCTTGCGGGCGTTGTCGAGCGAGACGTCCTTGAGGACGACGTCGATGCCGGCGCGGGCGCAGGCGTAGGCGATGCCGGCGCCCATCATGCCGGCGCCCAGGACGGCGGCCTTGCGGACCTTCCGCTGTTCCGGCCCCGCGGGCCGGCTGCGGCCGGCGTTGACCGCCTGGAGGTCGAAGAAGAACGCCTGGATCATGTTCTTGCTCGTCTGCCCGGTGGCCAGGTCCACGAAGTACCGGGACTCGATGGTCGAGGCGGTCTCGAAGTCGACCTGGGCGCCTTCGACGGCCGCGGCGAGGATGCTGCGGGGGGCCGGGTAGGGGGCGCCCGACGTCTGCTTGACGAGCGTCGCCGGGAAGGCGGGCAGGTTGGCGGCGAGGGCCGGGTGGGACGGCGTCCCGCCGGGCATCCGGTAGCCGTCGGTGTCCCAGGGCTGCCGCGACTCGGGGTGGGCGAGGACGAACTCCCGCGCCTTGGCGAGGAGTTCCTCTGGGCTGTCGACGACCTCGTGGACGAGCCCGGCCTCCAGCGCCCGCCGGGGGCTGTACTGGGTGCCCTGGACGAGGACCTTCAGCAGCGCGTCGGCGATGCCCAGGAGGCGTACGGTACGGGTGACGCCACCGCCGCCGGGCAGCAGGCCGAGGGTGACCTCCGGCAGCCCGAACTTCGCGCCGGGCGCGTCGAGGGCGATCCGGTGGTGGCAGGCGAGGGCGATCTCGAACCCCCCGCCGAGCGCCGCGCCGTTGAGGGCGGCGACGACCGGGACGCCGAGGGTCTCGATGCGGCGCAGGTCGTGCTTGAGCTCCTGGGTGGCCTGGAACGCGGTCTCCGCGTCCTCCGGCCGGAGCGCGATGAGCTCGCGCAGGTCGCCGCCGGCGAAGAAGGTCTTCTTCGCGGAAGTGAAGACCACGCCACGGACGGACTCCCGTTCGGCCTCCAGGCGGTCGGCGACCGCCGTGAGGGAGGACTGGAAGTTCCGGTTCATGGTGTTGGCGGACTGGTTCGGGTCGTCGAGGACGAGGGTGACGATGCCGTCGGCGTCCTGTTCCCAGCGGATGGTCTCGGCGGGGCTGGGGGTGCTGGGAGTGTCGGTGGTTCCGGTGGTGCTCATGGTGGGGTTCTCCTGGAGGTCTGGGTGGCGGGTACGGCCGGGGCGGGACGGAATCCGGTGCTGCCCGCCGCTCACAGGCGCTCGACGACGGTGGCGACGCCCATGCCCCCGCCCACGCACAGCGTGACCAGCCCGTACCGCTTGCCCTGGCGCTCCAGTTCGTCGACGACCGTACCCAGGAGCATCGCCCCGGTGGCGCCGAGCGGGTGGCCGAGGGCGATGGCCCCGCCGTTGACGTTGATCTTCTCCAGGCCGATGCCCATGTCGTCGGCGAAGCGCAGCACGACGGCGGCGAACGCCTCGTTCATCTCGACGAGGTCGATGTCGTCGATGGTCAGCCCGGCCTTGGCCAGGGCCTTGCGGCAGGCGGGCGCGGGGCCGGTGAGCATGATGGTCGGCTCGGAGCCGGAGACCGCGGCGGAGACGATCCGGGCGCGCGGGGTGAGTCCGTAGCGCTCGCCGGTCCGCTCGTTGCCGATGGCGACGAGGGCGGCGCCGTCGACGATGCCGGAGGAGTTGCCGGCGTGGTGGACGTGGTCGATCCGCTCCACCCAGTGGTACTTGGCCAGGGCCACGGCGTCGAAGCCGGCCGCCTCACCGATGCCGGCGAAGGACGGCTTGAGCTTGGCGAGGGTCTCGGGGGTGGTGCCGGGGCGCAGGTGCTCGTCGCGGTCGAGGACGACGAGCTCGTTGCGGTCGCGAACGGGGACGACGGAGCGGTCGAAGCGGCCCTCCTTCCAGGCCCGGGCGGCGTTCTCCTGGGAGCGGGCGGCGAAGGCGTCCACGTCGTGGCGGGTGTAGCCGCCGAGGGTGGCGATGAGGTCGGCGCTGACGCCCTGGGGGACGAAGCCGGTGGCGAAGTTGGTCATCGGGTCGCCGAACCAGGCGCCGCCGTCGGAGGCCATGGGCACCCGGGACATGGACTCGACGCCGCCCGCGAGGACCAGGTCCTCCCACCCCGAACGCACCTTGGCGGCGGCCGTGTTGACGGCTTCGAGGCCGGAGGCACAGAAGCGGTTCTGCTGGACGCCGGCGACGGTCTCGGGCAGCCCCGCGGCGACGGCGGCGATCCGCGCGATGTCCGAGCCCTGCTCGCCGACGGGGCTGACCACGCCGAGCACGATGTCGTCGATCGCGGCGGGGTCGAGGTCCGGGAAGCGGCGCCGCAGCTCGTGGAGGAGTCCGACGACGAGGTCGATGGGCTTGGTGCCGTGCAGGGAGCCGTTCGCCTTGCCGCGGCCCCTGGGGGTGCGGATGGCGTCGTAGACGTACGCTTCGGTGCTCAAGTTCGGCAACCTTCCTGGGGATGGGTCTCGATAACGCGGTCGGGCGGGTCAGGCCAGCAGCGAACGGCCGATGATCTCCTTCATGATCTCGGTCGTGCCGCCGTAGATCGTCTGGATCCGGCCGTCGGTGAAGGCCCGGGCGACCGGGTACTCGGCCATATAGCCGTACCCGCCGTGCAGTTGGAGGCACCGGTCGGCGACGCGCTTCTGCAGCTCGGTCGCCCACCACTTGGCCATCGACGCGTGGGCGGTGTCGAGCCGCCCGCCGGCGTGCTCCTCCACGCAGCGGTCGACGAAGACCCGGGTGACGGCGCATTCGGTGGCCATCTCCGCGAGCTCGAAGCGGATGTGCTGGAACCGGGCGAGCGGCCGGCCGAACGCCTCGCGCTCCTTGACGTACCGGGTGGTGATCTCCACCAGGTGCTCGGCGACGGCCGCGGCGGAGACGGCGATCTGCAGCCGCTCCTGCGGGAGGTTGGCCATGAGGTGGCCGAACGCGCCGTGCAGGTCCCCGAGCAGGTTCTCCTTGGGGACGCGGACGTCGTCGAAGAAGAGCTCGGCGGTGTCCTGCGCCTTCTGCCCGATCTTGGCGAGGTTCCGGCCGCGCTCGAACCCTTCCATGCCGCGTTCGACGACGAGCAGGCTGAGTCCCCTGGCCCCGCCCTCGGGGGTGGTCCGGGCCACGACGATCACCAGGTCGGCGAGGATCCCGTTGGAGATGAACGTCTTGGAGCCGTCGAGCAGCCAGTGGTCGCCCGCGTCCACGGCCGTCGTGCGGATCCCCTGCAGATCGGAGCCGGCCCCGGGCTCGGTCATGGCGATGGCGGTGACCGTCTCGCCGCTGCAGAAGCCGGGCAGCCAGCGCCGCTTCTGCTCCTCGGTGGCGAGGGCGGTGAGGTACGGCCCGATGATGTCGTTGTGCAGCCCGGCGGCGAACCCGGCCGCGCCCGCGCGGGCGAACTCCTCGGCGAGGACGACGCCGAACCGGAAGTCCGGGGTGCCCCCGCCGCCGTACTCCTCGGGCACGGCGAGCCCGAGCAGCCCCTGCTTGCCGGCCGCCCGCCAGACGTCGCGGGCGACCACGCCGTCCTCCTCCCACCGCTCGTAGTGCGGCGCGACCTCGCGGTCGAGGAAGGTCCGGACGGTGGCCCGGAAGGCGTCGTGCCGGTCGTCGAAAAGCCGGCGCTCCATCGCTTGCATCACTGCGGGCCCTTCTCTGGGAGGCTGCGGAGGCGGGGGACGCCCCAGTCGCGGGCGACCTCCTCGGTGTGCGCACCGGGCGGCGCGGGCGGCCGGCGGAGGGAGCCCGGGGTGGCGGAGAAGCGGGGCGCGGGGGCGGGCTGGACGACGCCGTCGCGGTCGGCGAAGGTGCCGCGGGCGGCGAGGTGCGGATGGCCGGGGGCCTCGCGCAGCGAGAGGACGGGCGCGACGCAGGCGTCCGTCCCTTCGAACACCGCCGTCCACTCGGCCCGGGTACGCCCCCGGAACCGCTCGGCGACGGCGTCCCTCAGCTCCCCCCACCGCCCGGGATCGTCCCGCGCGGTGGCCTCCGCGTCATCCAGCCCCAGCAACCGTACGAACTCCCCGTAGAACCGCGGCTCGAGCGCCCCGACGGCCATGTGCCCGCCGTCGGACGTCTCGTAGACGCCGTAGAAGGGCGCGCCGCCGTCCAGCAGGTTGCCGCCGCGCCGGTCCTGCCAGGCGCCGGCGGCGAGCATGCCGTGGAGCATGGCGGTGAGATGGGCGGTGCCGTCGACGATGGCGGCGTCGACGACCTGCCCGGTGCCGGTGGCCCGGGCGTGCAGGAGTGCGGAGAGGACGCCGACGACGAGGTACAGCGAGCCGCCGGCGTAGTCGCCGAGCAGGTTGGCGGGCGGGTACGGCGGCCCGCCGGCCGGGCCGGTCAGCCCGAGCGCGCCGGTGACGGCGATGTAGCCGATGTCGTGCCCGGCGGCCCGCGCGAGCGGCCCGTCCTGCCCCCACCCGGTCATCCGCCCGTACACCAGCCGGGGGTTGCGTTCGAGGCACGGCCCGGGCCCGACGCCGAGCCGCTCGGCGACCCCGGGCCGGTACCCCTCCAGCAGCACGTCGGCCCGCCCGACGAGGTCGAGCACGGCCTCCACCCCGCCGTCCGCCTTCAGGTCGACGCCCACGGAGCGCTTGTTGCGGTGGGTGACGTCCCGCCGCGGATCGATGCCCAGCCCGGGCCCCTCCGGCCGGTCCACGCGGACCACATCGGCCCCCAGGTCCCCCAGCAGCATCCCGGCGAACGGCCCGGGCCCGATCCCGGCCAGCTCGACGACCCGCACCCCGGCGAGCGGCCCACCCGCTACATCTGCCATCCGGCTCGCTCCCCGTGACCGTCGCCCTGCCGACACGACGTCTCTCTGACGAAATCTCCGACGAAAACCCTGCCGAGCTCTCCGACGAAATCTCTGTGACGAATCTCTATGACAAGACCGCTGTAACACTCGCGATGTTAAGAACGTGTTCCACTCTCCACAAGCCCCGGGCGACGGACGCCACTTGACGGGCGGCGAGCGGCAGCCCGTACGTCACCCGTCGAGCCGCGCCACCAACCGCTTCGGCGCGATGGTGCGGTAGCGCTCCTCCACCCAGTCGCAGAGCAGCTCCACGGGCGCACCCCCGGCCGCGAGCGGCACGGACACCCAGCCGGACCGGCCCAGCCCGTACCCCGAGGGCGCGGCACCGGGCACGGCGAGGGCATGGCCGTGCGCCTCCTCGTCCCGCAGCTTGACGCTGATCCCGGGCGCCTCCGCGCCCTCGGCCCCCAGGAACACGAAGATCTTCTTGTTGACCTTGACGACGGCACTCTCGCCCCAGGGGAACTCCTCGACGGCCTCGGGGAGGGAGAGGGCGAACTCGCGGATCCTGGCGCGGGTACTGCGGGGCGCGGACGGCATGGGGGCTCCGGTGGTGGGTGGCGGTGATCGTTGGCGTCCACGCTAGGGGCTGACACCGCCGCGCTCCCGCCGGCCCCTGTTCACGGGGCTGGCCGCGCCGGGCGGGAGCGCCCGTTCACAGCAGTCCGCCGTCCTTCAGCAGGCGTTCCACCTCCCGCACCGCGTCCTCCGGCAGCGGCCGCAGCGGTGCCGCCGTGGTCCGGCAGTCGATCACTCCGAGGAGTTCCAGCGCCGCCTTGAAGGCCCCCACGGCCGCCGCCGTGCCGCTCATGTCCGACGTGTCGCCCGCGCGGATCAGGGTCTGGAGGGTGGTGAGGCGGTTCTGTTCGGCGACCGCTTCCGGCCAGCGGCCGGCTTGGGCGTGGGTGTGGAGGCGGGTGTAGGCGGCCGGGTCGACGTTGCCGAGGCCGGCGACGACGCCGTCGGCGCCGATCAGGAGGGCGGCGTCGGCGGTGAGTTCGGAGCCGGTGAGGACGGCGAAGTCGCGGTCCAGGCCGCGGCGGCGGAGGGCCACCAGGAGGTGGCGCAGGGTGTCGAGGTCGCCGCTGCTGTCCTTGAGGCCGGCGAGGGTGCGGTCCTCGGCGAGGTCCAGGAGGACGGCGGGCGGCAGCTTGGTGTGGACGCGGGAGGGGATGTCGTAGGCGATCAGGGGCAGGCCCGTCTCGGCATGCACGCGGCGGAAGTGGTCGGCCGTCTCGGCGGGGCGGGTGTCCGTGTAGAACGGCGCGGTGGCCACGAGGGCGTCGGCGCCCAGCGCGGCCGCCTCCCGCGCGCGCTCCCGTACCCGCGGGGTGGTCGTGTCGATGACGCCGGCGAGGACGGGGACGCGTCCGGCCGCCGCCTCGACGGTGGTCCGCACGACCGTACGGCGCTGCTCGTCGGTGAGGAAGACGGCCTCGCCGCAGGTGCCGAGCGCGAACAGCGCCGAGGCGCCGCCGTCCAGGACGTGCTCGACGAGCCGGCGCAGGGAGCCGGTGTCGACGGCACCGTCGGGGGTGAGGGGGGTGCAGAGGGGCGGGATGAATCCGGTCGGTCGCACGGGGTCCTCCGGGGTCGGTCGGCGGGCGGCCTGTTGTGGCCTGCCTACCCCGGCGGCGGGTCCGCCAAGAGGCGACCGCCGCCCCTCCCCTTCACGTCCCCTTCACCGCGCCTCCGCCAGCACCTTCCGGCACAGCGCGTCCGCCGCGCGGGTCGTCTCCGGGAGGCGGTAGCGGCGGGCCAGGCCGAGGGTGTGGGCGCAGGCGCGGTCCAGGTTCACGCGGTGGCCGACGGAGACGTACACCGGTTTGACGCCCTCCCGGGTGCGCAGGGCGCGGCCGACCTCCTCGTCCCCGTCCAGCAGGGGCGCCGCGTCGCCCCGGGCCGGTCCGGGCGGCGCGTGACGGAAGGTGAACGGGTTCTTCGCGACCCCGATCGTCGGCAGTCCCGTCAGCACGCCCAGGTGCGCGGCGAGGCCGAAGCGGCGGGGGTGGGCGAGGCCGTAGCCGTCGCAGACGACGAGGTCCGGGGTGGCGGGCAGCCGGCCGAGCGCGGTCAGGACCGTCGGTATCTCGCGGAAGGCGAGCAGCCCGGGGACGTACGGGAACGCCACCCGGCCGACGGCCGTGGCCTCCGCGACGACGCGCAGGGTGCGGGTGTCGAGGGCGACGGCCGCGGCGGCGACGAGGTCGCGGTCGTCGTCGTACGCGACGTCGACACCCACGGCGGTCAGCCCGGCGCCGGGCGCGGGACCGGGTTCGTCGAGGATCACGCGCTCCCGGAGCGCGTTCTGCACGGCGAGCGCCTCCGCCTCGGTGGTGGGCCAGTCGGGGGGCGGTTCACCGGTCGTGTCATCAGTCGTGTGGTTCATGGCGAGGACACCGTACGGGACGGCCGCCCGGGCCGTAGCCTGTGATCATGTTCGTACTGGAGCTGACCTACATCGCGCCGCTCGACCGCGTGGAAGCCGCGCACGCCGAACACCTCGCCTGGCTGGACGCGCACTACGCGTCGGGGGTGTTCCTCGCCTCCGGGCGCAAGGTGCCCCGGGACGGCGGCGTCATCCTCGCGGTCGGCGAGGACCGGGCGAAGATGGAGGAGATCACGCGGAGCGATCCGTTCTCGGTGGCGGGGGTATGCGAGTACACGATCACCGAGTTCGTCCCGACGAAGACGGCGCCGGCGCTGGAGGCGTACCGGGAGCAGCGGCCCCCGTCCTGAGCCGGGAGCCGCAGGGGGACACAGGGACCAATTCGCCTTTTTCGTCGTGTGGTTGCCCGCTTCGCGACCGCCGCCGTGACCACTGCGGCGGCAGAGGCGTCAGGCAACGGAAGCCTGGTAAGCGCGAACCCTCACTCTTGGCGGAAGTGCTCGCCTTCGTAGGCATTCATAGGCAGAGGCATGAAATGCCCTGTTCAATCAAGGGTCGTGACGCATCTCACGCTCGAATCCAGCACTGAGTCCCGCGATCCGCCGTCTCACCCTGCGGAGTGCCCCGGCCCCCGCCATCGGGAAGACCAACCAACCGCAAGGGAGAAGGCGTTGCCCACCGTCATCGACCAGGCCGTCCAGGCCCGACTCATCGCGTCCTCCCCCCAGTCCCGTTCCGTCCCCGCCCAGCTCCGGTACCGGCGCGCCGACCCCTTCGCCGTGCGCATCGCCTTCCCGCCGGCCGCCTCGCTCGACGGCGCCGAGGTCGAGTGGGCGTTCGCGCGCGAACTGCTGGCCGGGGGGCTGCTGTCCCCGTCGGGCGGCGGTGACGTCCGGGTCTGGCCGTGCGGGCCGGAGCGGACGGTCCTGGAGTTCCACGCGCCGGAGGGCGTGGCCATGGTGCAGATCGACACCGCCGAACTGCGCGGGTTCCTGGCGCGTTCGTACGCGCTGGTGCCGGTGGGCGGCGAGGCCGGCTGCCTCGACGTCGACGGGGGTGTCGAGGCGCTGCTGCGTCAGCTCTGAATACCGACCGGTCGGATTGGCGTGGGGAGAGCTGTGGGGAGGCGGCTCCGGCCGCCGGCCGTCCGGTGGGTTCCGGGAGCGTCCGGCGGCGCGTGCCGCGGCTCCCTAGCGGGCCGGACCTTCCGTCGCGTCCCCGGCGCGGGCGCGGACGCGGGAGGCGAGGATCTCCGCCTCGGCCGCCGCGCGGTCGGCCCAGCAGGCGTTCTCGACGGACTTGCCCGGTTCCAGTTCCTTGTAGACCTCGAAGAAGTGCTGGATCTCCAGCCGGTCGTACTCGGGGAGGTGGCGCAGGTCGCGCAGGTGCTCGTGGCGGGGGTCGGCGGCCGGCACACAGAGCACCTTGTCGTCCTCGCCCTGTTCGTCCCGCATCCGGAACATGCCGATCGCCCGGCAGCGGACCACCACCCCGGGGAACGTGGGGTCCCCGGCCAGGACGAGGGCGTCCAGCGGCTGCCCGTCGGCGCCCAGGGTGCCGTCCACGTAGCCGTAGTCGGCGGGGTACCGGGTGGACGTGAAGAGCAGCCGGTCCAGCCGGATGCGCCCGAGCCGGTGGTCCATCTCGTACTTGTTGCGGCTGCCTTGCGGGATCTCCACGACGACGTCGAAGTCCACGGGCGCTCCTCGGTAGACGGCGGCGCGTCGGCTCTGACGCGGCCGGCACCCATGGTGGCGCCGCGGGCGCACGGGCACCACGGTGCGGTTCCGGCCCGGGCGGCCGCTTCCGCGGTGGCACGCCAACCGGGTTGCCCGGCTTGCCCGTTACGTCGCTCCCCTGCGCGGCGGCGGGCCGCGGAGGGCGCCGTCAGCCCGTCCGGGACCGCTGCCGCGCCGGCGACGAGACCAGGCACCGCCGGCCGGAGCGGGTGACGGGCCTCCGGACCGCCGAGCCGGGAGGCGGCCCGGCGAGCGGAGTGGACGGACCGTACGCGCCGGGGCCGTCGAGCGGTGACGCGCCCCCCGGCACCCGCCCTTCCCGTCGTGGGCCGACGAGACCGGCCGGCGGCGCCTCCGCCTCCGCCGCCCCTGGTGCCTCCGGTGCCCCCGCCGCGCCCCGGAACGTCAGCATGATCACCCCCGCCGCCGCGGCGGCGCCCGCCAGCCCGGCGAGCACCCCGCCCGTCAGGCCGTAGCGGAACGCCTCGCCCAGGCAGCAGACCCCCACGGCGGCGGCCACGACGGGGTTGGCGACGGTGACGGTGGCCAGCGGGGCCGCGAGGCCCGCGCCGCGGTAGGACGCCTGGGAGAGGAGCATGCCCGCCGAGGCCAGGACCGCCGTGATGACGAGCGTGGGCAGGAGCGCACCCGTCCGGTGCCCGGTGACGTCCTCGGCCGCGGCCTTGGTGAAGACCGAGCCCATGCCGAAGGCGACGCCCGCCGCCGTGGCCAGGAGGACGCCGCGGACGACGGGCCGTCGCAGCCGGCGGGCGACGAGGGCCGTCAGGGCCACGGCGGCGCCCATTCCCCCGGCGAGCAGCGGCCGTTCGCCGGCGGGGAGGGATTCGGTGCCGGGCGGTCCGGTGAGCGCGAGCAGGCCGGCGAGGCCGCCGGTGGCCAGCAGCGCCCCGCGGTACCCGGCGGCGCCGACCGGCCGGTGCGCGAAGACGGCGGCCATGGGCAGCGCGAAGACGATCGTGAGCGCCCCCATCGGCTGCACCAGGCTCAGCGGCCCCCAGGCGAGCGCCAGCACGTGCAGCCCGGCGCCCAGGCCGGTCAGGGCCACGGCACCCCACCAGGCCCCGCTGCGCAGCGGCCCGCGGATGCCGCCGCCGGCCGTCACGGCGACCCGCTCCTGCACGATGGCCGCCGCCGCGTAGCAGACGGCGGACACCAGGCAGAGCAGGACCGAGAGCGCCAGGAGGCTCACGGGGTGCCCCTGTGGTCCGTACCGTCGTCCTTCATACCTTCCACGATGCCGCGCCCCGCGCGCTGCGTCCTCGTCCCTGGGAACGGGGTTCTCCGTACTCCCGATGGAGTACGACCCCGCGGTGGCCCGCCGCGCGGGTCGCAGCAGGTCGGGCGGTCCTTCCGTCGCGCGGCGGACGAGCGCCCCGCGTGATCCGCGGTCCGCAACGGCCCGGGGTCCCGCTTATCCCCTGCGCGTAATTCCTCTACGCCTCCCGCCGGCCGACCTGCCGGAATACCCACAAGTCCGCCCTGTCCGGAAAAACCGTTGTGCGACTCCCGATCCCGTGACGTCTTTAGGAACCACAAAATGGAAATAGGTCGCATTTGCGGGGGGAACCACGATGTCCGGCACGTCTGAAGTCTGGCATGTGCACACATTCGACGAGAGTTTCGGCGGGAGCGGGCGGGACCGGCCGCGCGTCCTGGTGCTGGGGGCCGGGGTGGCCGGGCTCACCACCGCCTACGAGCTGGAACGCCGCGGCTTCCACGTCGAGGTGATCGAGGGCAACACCCGTATCGGCGGACGCGTCCACACCCACCGCTTCGGCACCGGACCGGGCGCGCCGGCGGTGGAGCTGGGCGCCATGCGCATTCCGGCGCACCACCGCCTCACCCTCGAATACATCGACCGGATGGGGCTGACGGGAAATCTGCGCCGGTTCACCACGCTCCTCTCCGAGGAGAACGCCTTCCTGCGCATCCCCTCGGGTTTCGTCCGGGTCAGGGACGCCTCCGGGCCGCTGTGCGCGGGTTTCCGCGCCGAGCTCGCGCTGCGCGGCGCCGACCGCCGGTACGACGCCCCGACCATCGCCTTCGGCGCCTGGCTGACCGCCGTCGTCGACGCCACCGCCCCGCCCGAGCTGCGCGCGGCGCTCCGCGACGACCTGCACCGCCAGCTCCTCGACCTCGTCGCCCGCCTCGACCCGGCCCCCCACCTGCGCGGGCCGGCCCGCGACCGGATCGACCTGCACTCCCTGTTCTCCGCCCATCCGGAGATCCGCACCGGGTGCAGCGGGCGCCTCAACAGCTTCCTGGACGACATCCTGACCGAGACCAGCCCGGCCCTGCTCCGCCTGCACGGCGGCATGGACCAGCTGCCGCGCCGGCTCGCCGGCCGGCTCAAGGGCCGCCTCTCCTGCGGGCGGCGGGTCGTCGGCATCGACGTCCGGGACGACGGCGTGCTCGTGCGCGTCCGCGCCGGGGCGCGCACCACGGTGGAACACGCCGACTTCGTCGTCTGCACCCTGCCCTTCCCGGCGCTCCGGCGGCTCGACCTGACCGGCGTCGACGACGACAAGCGCGCCGTGCTGGAGGACGTCGTCTACTGCCCGGCGACCAAGGTGGCCCTCCACTGCCGGGAGCCCTTCTGGCGGGAGGAGGGCATCCGGGGCGGCGCGTCGTTCACCGGGGGGCTGATACGCCAGACCTACTACCCGGCGGTGGACGACGCCGCGGTGGACGCGGTGGACGGTCCCGCCGCCGGCCACGGCGCCGCGCTGCTCGCCAGCTACACGATCGGCGACGAGGCCGAGCGGCTCGGCCGGCTGCCGGCCCGCCGGCGGCACCGGCTCGTCCTCGACGAGCTCGCCGCCGCCCACCCCCGGCTGCGGCGGCCCGGCATGGTGCTGGGTTCGGCGAGCGCCGTCTGGGGGCTGTCGCGGTGGAGCGGCGGCTGCGCCACCCGCTGGGGCAGGTCGGCGGCCGAGTGCGAGATGGAACGGCTGCGCGCCGCCCGGCCGGTCGGCCGGCTGTTCTTCGCGGGCGAGCACTGCTCCACCGCGCCCGCCTGGATCGAGGGCGCCATCGAGTCCGCGCTGCACGCCGTCCACCAGGTCGTCCACTACGCGCCGCCGGTCCGCGTCCCGGGCGCGAACGGCCGCCGGGGGCGCGCGGGGGCCCTGCGGTGAGCGTCTTCGACCTGCCCCGGCTGCACTTCGCCGGCGTCGCCACCACCCGGCTGCCCACCGGGCCGCGCAACGGTCTGGTGGACGTGACGGGCCCGCGCGCCCTCGTCGACGACGGGCCGGAGCCCGTCCCGTTCCCCGCCGACCGGCCGGCCGGTGAGTACCACGCCTGGCTGCGCCGCCGCGGACCCCGCTACGACCGCGGCGGACGCCCGTGCCCGGACGGCGAGTTCAGCGTGGCGACGGGCTGGAACCTCGACGGGAACGGGCACTTCCTCTTCGACGCGCGCGTCACCGCCGTCCAGGGACCCGACGGGCGGACGGACACCGATGACCCGGTCGTCGGGCGCGCCGTGGACGTCTGGGGCCACTACAACCCGTACCTGCGCACCACCGTCAACCGGGCCCGGGTCTTCGACCTCGATCCCGCGTCTCGGTGGACGACGGCGCTGATGACGGGCCGGTTCGGCGTCGGCCGGCTGGGGCGCTCGCATGACGACGGCTATCTGTTCACCGGTGGGGTCACCGGCTTCCAGCCGCCCCGCTGGGTGCAGTTCGGACGGATCCTGGACGTCGGCGAGCACCTGCTCGCCGAGCAGTTGCGGTACGCCGCCGTGCACCAGTTCGTGGTCGTCCGCGAGGAGGCGGAGTGGCTGCCCGGCGCGGTCCGCTCCCCCGTCGCGGAGGCACTGCGGGCGGCGGTCGCGGAGGGCGGTGCGGACGGGCTCGTCGTCCGGTTCGCCCTGGACGGTATGAGCTCCCCCGCCGTCCCCGACGCCCCCGGCCACTGGCGCGTCCGGGGCACGGTCGCCCCTTGGTACGCCCACGAGTTGCGCACCTATCCGGCGGGGCGGCTGCTGGAGCCGGTCGCCGGGAGCCCGTTGCGCCATCTCTCGGTGCGGCTGACGGACGGCCTGGTGGTCCTGGACATGATCACCGCCGTGCCGGTCACGCACCGGGCGGCGGAGGCGGGGCCGGGCCCCCTGCACGCGCTCGGGCCGGCCCTGGACCTGGGCGACCTGGAGCTGCGGACGGCGTCGGGGGCGCTCGTCGCCCGGCTGCCCGCCGGCGCGTACCCGTCGGACGAGACGTCGGGGCTCGTCACGGTGGCTCGGGCCGCCGGCGCTCCGGACGCCGCGGACGAGCGGCTGTTCCTGATCCGGACGGGGCCCGGCGGGCGGCGGCGGACGCTGCTGGCCGAGCGGGAGGCCGTCGTGCAGTCGGACGACGCGCTCGTGGTGCTCCACCACCGCGACCGCGCGCGCGGCGCCGACCACGCCGTCCGTGTGCGCCTGCGCTCGTTCGTCCGCGGGCGCCCGGCGCCCGTGGAGGTGCGCGTACGCCAGTACTACAACCCGCGTGCGCTGCCCGCCGACCGCGTGGCGGGCACGCCGGGGGCGCGCTGCGCGGACGCTGTGGTGCTGGGGTTGCGGGCGGGGCGGGACGAGGGGGCGGGTGGGGAATCGATTACCGGTCCGGGGGGCGGCCCGGGTGGTGGGGCGGGGGGTGGGTCCGGTGGCGGGCCCGGTGGTAGGTCCGGTGATGGAGAGGGCGCTGGCCCAGGCGGCAG
>NZ_JBIRQH010000014.1:0-86522 GCF_044333095.1 Streptomyces sp. NPDC021100 | reverse complement strand
GCAGCGCGGGCAGCGCGGGCAGCGCGGGCAGCGCGGGCAGCGCGGGCAGCGCGGGCAGCGCGGGCAGCGCGGGCAGCGCGGGCAGCGCGGGCAGCGCGGGCAGCGCCCCGAACGACCGGGTGGGCGGAACCGACAGCGGACCGGACGGCCGAACCGGCAGAACGGTCGGCGCACCGGGCGCCGTACCGCACGGCCCCGTGGGCGGCGCACCCCCGCCGGACGGCCGAGCGCGCAGCGCGAGCCCCGCACACGCGCCCGCCCCCGCACCGGCGCCTGCGCCGTACGCCCCGGAGTGCACCCTCACCACCGACGCCCGAGGCCACGCCCACCTCATCCTCCGCGGCGACCGCGCCGGCACCTGCCGGGTGCTGCTCTCGACCGGCCCCGCCGACGCCCCCGGCACCGACCCCCGCGCCCCCGGCTCCGCCTGGACCGCCTACGACGACGCGGACGCGCTCCGCTTCTGGGCGGGCGCCGGCTCGCTGGCCGTCCGCGTCCTGCCGGACGACTGGCACCTGGACGCGATCCCCCGCGAGAACGTGGACTTCGCCCTCCTCCACCGGGAGATCTTCGCCTACTACGAACAGGTCTCCACCTTCATGAAGTCCGAGGTCTTCAGCCTCGCCGACCGCTGCAAGGTCGAGACCTACGCCGAGCTCGCGTGGCAGATGTGCGACCCGCGCAACAAGGACCGCACGTACTACATGCCGCCCACCCGCGACCTCACCGACCCGAAGGCCCGGCTGCTCCTCGCCTACCTCCGCAACCAGCAGGCCAGGGCCCGCCCGCCGCTCGCCGTCCCCGCGCCGCCGCCCGCGCCGCCGGCGATCACCACCCGGGGCCGGCTGTGGGCCGTCCTCAAACAGGCGGCGACCCTCGAACTGGCCGTGATGCTCCAGTACTTGTACGCCGCCTTCTCCCTGCCCACGCACGGCGCGGGCCGCGTCCTCGTGCGGCGCGGCCTGTGGACCCCGCGCCAGCTGGAACTCGTCTGCGGCCAAGGCGGGGCGACGCTGGACGACGGGATCCGCGGCGGCCTGCTGACCGTCGCCCGCGAGGAGATGATCCACTTCCTGCTGGTCAACAACATCATCATGGCGCTCGGCGAACCGTTCCACGTTCCGGTGATCGACTTCGGCACGCTCAACGGGCGGCTCCCCGTACCCCTGGACTTCGCCCTGGAAGGGCTGAGCATCGGCAGCGTCCAGCGGTACATCGCCGTAGAGCAGCCCGCCGGCCTCACCCCTGAACTGCGGCGGGAGGGCGCGCCGCCCGGCCCGCCCGTGCCGCGCGCCGGCGCGTGGGGGTCGATCAGCGAGCTGTACGCGGCCATCCGGGAGGGGCTGCGGCGCGTCCCGGACCTGTTCCTGGTGGAGAAGGGCCGCGGCGGCGGCGAACACCACCTCTTCCTCCGCGAGTCCGTCAACACCGCACACCCGGACTACCAGCTGGAGGTCGACGACCTCGCGAGCGCGCTGTTCGCCGTCGACCTCATCACCGAGCAGGGCGAGGGCGGTTCCGGTGCCGCGCCCCCGCCGGAGACCTCGCACTTCGAGACGTTCCTGCGGATCGGCGAACTCCTCACCACCGAACGCGCCCCCGGACCGCACGGCCGGCTGCTCCCCTGGGACCCCGCCTATCCCGTGCTGCGCAACCCCACCCTCGGCACCGGCGACGCGGCCAAGGACCCCGTCACCGACCCCGAGGCACGGGCGGTCGCCCGGTTGTTCAACCAGGCGTACGAGTTGATGCTGCGGCTGATGGTCCAGCACTTCGGCGAGAGCGCCGACGGCAGCCTGCGCCGCTCGAAACTGATGAACGCCTCCATCGACGTGATGACGGGCATGATGCGCCCGCTGGCGGAACTGCTGGTCACCATGGACTCGGGCCGCCGCGGCCGGACGGCGGGGCCGACGTTCGAACTGGAGGCCGCGCCCCAGTCCGTGCCCCGCCCCGACGTCGCCCGCCGCGCCCTGGCCCTGCGCTTCGCCCACCTGGCCGCCGCGGCACGCGCCTGCCCCCGGGTGCCGGAGCAGGTCGGCGACATGGCGGCGTTCTACGCCGACTTCTTCCGGAGAGCAACGGAGCCGAAGGAGAGGAACCGCGAAGGATGAGGATCACATGGAGTGGCGAGCACGGGGGCCGGGGAGCGCCCTTCGACACCGACGTCCTGATCGTCGGCGCCGGCCCGGTCGGGCTGGCACTGGCCCTGGACCTGAGACACCGGGGCGTTCGCTTCCTGCTCCTCGACGCCTCCGACGGGCGGGTGGAGCACCCCAAGGTCGGTACGGTCGGACCGCGCTCGATGGAACTGTTCCGGCGCTGGGGCCTCGCGCACGCCATCCGGACGGCCGGCTGGCCCGGTGACCACCCGCTGGACGTGGCGTGGGTGACCGCGGTCGGCGGCCACGAGATCCACCGCCTGCCGTTCGGCACGTCCGACAGCCGGCCGCCGCTCCCCTGGACGCCGGAGCCCGAACAGGTCTGTCCGCAGCACCTGTTGGAGCCGCTGCTCGCCCGCGCGGTCGGTGTCCGCCCCGACGGGCCGCTGCGGCACGGCCACCGCCTCGACGGCTTCGTCCAGGACGCCACAGGCGTCACCGCCTCAGCCACCCGTCTCGCCGACGGCGCCGCCCTCACCGTGCGGGCCCGTTGGCTCGTCGGCTGTGACGGCGCCTCGTCGACCGTCCGCCGGCTCCTCGGCGTCGCCGCCCCTTCCCGCCACCCCACCCGCACCTTCCGCAACATCCTCTTCCACGCGCCGGAACTCGACGCGCGGCTCGGCGACCGCCGGGCCCTGGTCTACTTCCTCACCCGGCCACCGGACCTGCGCTACCCGCTGCGGTCGATGGACGGCCACGGGCTGTACCGGCTGATCGCCACCGCCGAGACGGCGCGGCACCAGGAAACGATGGCGCTGCTGCGGACCGTCGTCGCCGTGGACACCCCGCTGGAGGTGGTGTCCGAGCACGTGTGGCACCTGACCCACCGGATCGCCGACCGCTTCCGCGTCGGCCGCGTGCTGCTCGCCGGGGACGCGGCGCACACCCTCCCGCCGGCGGGCGGCTTCGGCATGAACACCGGCATCGGCGACGCCGCCGACCTCGGCTGGAAGCTCGCCGCCGAGCTGGCCGGCTGGGCGGGGCCGGGACTGCTCGACGCGTACGAGACGGAACGCCGCCCGGTCGCGGAGCGCGGCCTGGAGGCGGCCGGCGCCAACGTGCGGCGCACGGTGAGCCGCGCACTCCCCCAGGAGATCCTGCTCGACACCCCGGAGGGCGCCCGGGCCCGGGCGGCACTCGCCCGACGGCTGGACAGCGAGGCCGTCCGGACCGAATTCGACGCCCCCGACCTGCACTTCGGCCACCGCTACGCCTCCCCGCTGATCGTCACCGAGCCGGACGGCGACGACGGGGACTGGCGCTCCGACGCCCTCCCCGGCGCCCGCGCCCCGCACGCCTGGCTCGGCGGCGGCACGTCGACGCTGGACCTCTTCGGCACCGGCTTCCGCCTGCTGTGCTTCGCGGACGCCCCACCCCCGGACGCCCTCGCCGACGCCTTCGCCCGGCGGGGCGTACCGCTCGCGGTCACCCGCTGCCACGACCGGCTGGTGGCCCGGCTGTACGGCCGGCCGTACGTCCTGGTGCGCCCGGACGGCCATGTGGCCTGGCGCGCCGCCTGCCCGCCACTGGATCCGGGGCTGCTGGCGGACACGGTGCGGGGGGCGCGGTGAGGACGTCTTGGAGACGGACGTCCGGGGGCGCTTCGTCCGGGGGCTCGTCGTCCGGTAGCCCATCACCCGCAGGCCGAACGCCCGGTAGCCCATCGCCCGGTAGCCCACGGAGGCACCCTTGACACCCCTCGGCCCCTTCCGCCTCTCCGATGTGCACATCCCCGACCCGTATCCGCTCTACGAGCGCTACCGCGAGGACGACCCCGTCCACCAGGGCGAGGACGGCTGGTACCTCTTCCGCCACGCCGACGTCACCGCCGTCCTGTCCGACCGCCGGTACGGCCGCGGCGGCCTGCCCGCGCCGCTGCCGGCCGGGTGCCCGCATCTGCGGCGGACGGCCTCCCATTGGATGGTCTTCATGGACCCGCCGCGGCACACCCGCGTGCGCGCGCTGGTCGCGAGGAGTTTCACGCCCCGCGTGGTCGAGCGGCTGCGCCCCCGCGTCGACGAGCTCGCGGGCCGGCTCGTCGCCGATCTGGCCGAGACGCTGGCCGAGGACGGGCGGGCCGATCTGGTGGACCGGTTCGCCGCGCCCTTCCCGATCCTGGTGATCAGCGAGCTGCTGGGAGTGCCGGCGGACGACCGGCCCTGGTTCCGGGCGCGCGCGGTCGACCTCCAGCAGGCCACCAGCGCCCGCGCCGCCCGGCGGAGCGACGCCTACCGGGTGGCGGACGCGGCGGCGCGCGAACTCGACGCGTACTTCCGCGCCGAGCTGGCCCGGCGCCGCGCCACCGGGCCGACGGGACAAGGGGACGAGGGGGACCTGATAGCGGCCATGCTGCGGGCGGACGAGGAGGAGCCGCTGGGCGATGACGTCCTCGTCGGCACCTGCGTCCATCTGCTCACGGCCGGCCACGAGACCACCACCAACCTCCTCTGCAAGGGCCTGCTCGCCCTGCTCGACCACCCCTACCAGCTCGGACTGCTCAGTGAGCGCCCGGAGTTGCTGCCGGGGGCGGTGGAGGAACTGGTCCGCTACGACAGCCCGGTGCAGCTCATCAGCCGTCGCGCGCACGAGGACGGGGAGATCGGCGGGCATCCCGTCCGGCGGGGCGACAAGGTGACCCTGGTCCTGGGCTCGGCCAACCGCGATCCCCGCCGCTTCCCGCACCCCGACCGGCTGGACATCCGCCGTGACGCCCGCCGCCACTGCGGCTTCGGGCTGGGCGCCCACTACTGCCTGGGCGCCCCGCTGGCCCGGGTCGAGGCGGAGACCGGTCTCCGCCGGCTGCTGACCGGGCTGCCGGGGCTGCGACTGGCGGCGGACGAGCCGGACGGCCCGGTGCGGTACGCGGACGACCTGGTGTTCCACGGCCCGTCGAGGATGGTGGTGCGCGCGGACCGCTGAAGTCTCATACGAACCACCGTTCCAGATAGGCCGCCGGTGCGCGGCGGTCGCCGGAGGCGGCGCGGAGGCCCACGTACCCGTCGGGGCGGACGAGGAGGAGCGTCCCGGCGGGCACCGCACCGACCGCGTCGGCCTCGGGACGGACCCGGAACACCTCGATGGCCGCGCCGTACCGCTCCACGAGTCCCCCGAGCTCCGTGCCGCTTCCGCCGTCCTCGAAGACCAGGAGCGTCCACCTGCCGTAGGAAAGCAGTTCGTGGAGGCGCCGCCGGCCTCCGGCGTGGTCGCGGACGGGCAGGTCCGGCAGCCGGTCGCCGGCGCGCAGCGGCCCCCGGCCACCGGTGTCGGCGGAGAGGGCGCTCGGCCGGTGGTGCCGGGTGAAGTCGCTCATCATCAGCCGCGTCCGCCGTTCGGCCCACCGGCTGCCGATGACCACCGGCGCGGCGAGGCTCAGGGCCGCGAACGTCAGGGGGCCGGGCGGGAGTTCCGTGATGTTGTGGCGCATGTCCCGCATCACGCCGGCGGCCACGCGGCGCTGTTCGGCGGAGTACGTGTCGAGCAACTCCTCGCGGCAACGCCCCTGATGGACGGCCGCGAGCTTCCAGCCCAGGTTGTGGGCCGCGCACAGCCCGGCGTTGAGACCGTGCCCGCCGATGGGCGCCCACAGGTGGGCGCTGTCGCCGGCGAGCAGGGCGGCGCCGTGGCGGAGCCGCGCGGCGAGGCGGTCGTGGAAGCGGGCCCGGTTGGTCCACGGCGGGTCCGTCGGCACCAGCCGGACGTCGGGGTCGCCGGTGGCGCGGGCGACGAGCGCCCGCATCTCCTCGATGCCGGGCGGTTCCTCGCTGCGCGGCGCGGGGTCGTCGCGGAAGGCGAAGAACCGGTGCGCGCCCCCGGGCAGCGGGCTGACGATGAGGGAGACGCCCCGCTGGAGGAAGATCTGGGTGAGGTCGGGGTCGCGCGGAAAGCGCCAGTCGGGCTTGGCGTTGATCTGCACGGCCTGGAGGCCGGTCCGGCGCTCGCCCTCGAAGGGAATGCCGAGGGTCTTGCGCACGACGCTGTGCGCCCCCTCGCACCCCACGATCCACCGGCACGCGACCGTACGCCCCCGCCCGTCCGGCCCCCGCAGGTCGGCCTCGGCCCCGTCCGCCCCGACCCGCACCGCCACGGCCTCGGTGCCCCAGCCGACGTCGTCCCCCAGCGCCCGCAGCCGGCCGCGGAGCAGGCGCTCGGTGGCGTCCTGCTCGATGGCGAGCGGACAGGGGAAGGCCGTCCCCGGCACGGCCATGTCGTACTCCCCGCGCAGCCGCCCCCGCACCCGGAACGCCCCGCGCCGCACCACCACCCCCGCCCCGACCAGGTCCTCGGCACACCCGAGATCCCTCAGCGCCTCAAGGGCCCGCTGCCAGATGACACACGCCCGGGCCTCGCTCTTCGTACTCGGCTCCTTCTCGACGACGAGCACGTCCAGCCCGTACCGCCGCAGCGCGATCGCCAGGGCCAGCCCGGTGGGCCCGGCACCGACGACCACGACGTCCCGAACCTCCACCACGCAGCCCCCTCCCCGACGCCACCGCTTTGCCCCCCATCGTGCGGGAACCCCCACCCCGCCTTCAATGGCGCCTCTCTCCCGATTCTCCCGAAAGATCCCCCCGGAACATCCGGAACCGTCCCGACCCATCGGGGCAACGCGACAGCCTCGCACCCCACCCCTCCGGTCGGCTGGACGTCCCTCGCCACGCGTCCCCGCACGGCACCCGACGACACCGAGGCCCCGTGCGCCCTCCCGCAGGAGGGCGCACGGGGCCTCGGTCGTCGGACGACGGGTCAGCCGCGCGGGGAGAGCTCCGCCATCGCCGACCAGCCCTCGGACGGGACCTCGACGTTGACGATCTCGGGCGTCTTGGCGATCAGGTCGGGCATCCAGGCCATCGCCTTCTTGAAGTGCTCCGAGTTCACGTGCACCTCGCCGGCCGCGCCGTCCTTGAAGGCCTCGACCAGGACGAACTGGTTCGGGTCCTCGACGCTCCGCGACCACTCGAAGAACAGGTTGCCCGGCTCCCGCCGGGTGCCCTGGGTGAAGTCCTCGACGAGGCCGAGCCACTCGTCGCTGCGCTCCGGACGAATCGTGAACTTGACGACGATGAAGATCATGAACTGCTCCTGCGTGTGCGGCATCGGATCAGGGCTTTCACCCCGGATGTCCGATTATGCCGCGCGGCTGTGCGCGGACGATCTTCGGGGGGGCGCCCCGGTGTTTCACACGGCGGGCGGCGGCGCGCCGGACCGGGTGCGCTGGGGAGGTCGTGCACGGTCCGCGGGCCGCCGCCGGCGGCCGTGCCCTGGCCGCCGGCCTGACCACCGCCCCGGAGGCCCGCACGGCGGATGCCCCCGCCGGCCCCGTCATCCCCACCCTGGCCTTCTCGTTCTCCGACACGATGCCCGCGGACCAGCGCGACAGGTTCGTCGCCGAGACGAAGACCGTGGTGATGGGCTCGAAACGCGCCGAGAGCATCGACCACAAGCCGCAGCTCCGCCTGCCGGACGACGACCGCGCCCCCGTCTCCGTCTCCAGCGCGATCACCGAGATCCGCCGCAAGACCCTCCCCACCCTGCGGCGCCCCACGCCTACGGCCCCCGGAACGACTTCCGCACCCGGCGGCAGGCCGGATACCCGTACAAGGCCGCGTGGACGAACCACTCTCCACCGTCCGTCCGTTCCGCCGGCCACGCCAGGGTCCGAATCGGTTGGGCAAAACAGAAAGACCCCTGATGAACAGGGGTCTTCACTGGTGTCCGAGGGGGGACTTGAACCCCCACGCCCGATAAAGGGCACTAGCACCTCAAGCTAGCGCGTCTGCCATTCCGCCACCCGGACCGGGTGTGTCTCCCCGGGGCGTTCCCCGCGGCGACATGGATAACTCTATCAAGGTTTCGGAGCGCCTTTGACCAGGGCTTTTGGGGCGGCCATAAAGGGTGTTTATGGGCATACCAGGCGCCTTTGGCATCGCTCGGGGAGAGGTGGCCCCCGGTCGGCGGGGTTTCCGCCGTCGAGGGGGCGGTCCGGGCCGGGCGGGGGCGGGGTGCCGCCGGGGCGCCCGGGAATGTGCGCGGGGGACGGGCGCGTGGAGCGCGTGCCTCCCACGGGTCACGTGAGGCGTACGGCCACGGCGGTCCCGTCGGCCGCGTCAGGGCATCAGGTGGTAGTCCGGGAAGTTGCCCGGCAGCCGCTCCTCCGCCGACGGGCCCTGCGTCACCGCCTTGACCAGCAGGTCCCCGCCCACGAAGGCGCCCCGCCAGGACGCGCCGAAGCCGCCGAACAGCTCGTCGCGGTCACCGCGCGAGCGCGGCTTCCCGTGGCCGACCTTGAAGGCCCTGATCTGCGGGGCGAGGCGGGCGAAGGTCTCGGGGTCGTCACAGGAGAGGGTGGCGACCAGGGCGCCGTTGCTGGCGTTCATGGCGGCGAGCAGTTCCGCTTCGGTGTCCACGAGGACGATGGTGTCCACGGGGCCGAAGGGTTCCGCGTGGTGCAGGGGTGACGAGGGCGGCGGATTGAGCAGGGTGACCGGTGGCACGTATGCGCTCCGGTCCTGGCCGGGCAGGAAGTGCCCGTCCGCCAGGGAGCCCTGGTGCAGCGGGACGGCGCCCCGGTCGATCGCCTCGGCGACCTGGTCGGTGAGCTCCTTCGCCTTGGCCGCGTTGATCAGCGGCCCGAAGTCCAGGTCCGGGAGGTCGTCCGCCGGCCATTCCGCGGCCAGCGGATGCCCGAAGCGCACGGACCGCACCGCCGGCAGGTACACGGCGAGGAAGTCAGCGAACGCCGAGCGCTGCACCACGAAGCGGGGGTAGGCCGTGCACCGCTGCTTCCCGTAGTCGAAGGACTTGCGGATCAGCGGGGCGAAGGCGTCCCAGTCGGTGAAGTTCCAGATGCCCCAGGTGTTGAGGCCCTCCTGCTCCAGGATGTGGCGTTTGCCCAGGTCGGCGACGGCGGTCGCGACCCGCGCGCCGGTGTCCCGGCCGCCGACGAACGAGACGCAGCCGATCTCGGGCGCCCGGACGAGCGCCTCGGACAGCTCGCCGCCACTGCCGCTGACGAGGGTCAGGGGCAGGCCCTCGCGCACGGCGAGGGCGCAGGCCAGCGTCAGGCAGGACAGGCCGCCGTCGGTCGGGGTCTTGGCGATCACCGCGTTGCCGGCCAGCGCCTGGACGAGCATGGCGTGGACGAGCACGCTCATCGGGTAGTTCCAGCTGGCGATGTTCGACACCGGGCCGGCGAGCGGGACGCGGCCCGCCGTCATCCCGGCGATGCCGTCCACGTACCAGCGGACCCCGTCGATCGCCCGGTCCACATCGGCCCGCGCGAGCCGCCAGGGCTTGCCGATCTCCCAGACCAGCAGCAGGGCGAGGAGGTCCCGGTGCTCCTCCAGCGCGTCTAGGGCGGCGCTCACCCTGGCCCTGCGGTCGGCGAGCGGCACTTCGCGCCACATGCGGTGCTGGTCGAGCGCGGCGCGGACGGCTCGGTGGGCGGCCTCGGCGTCGAGGCGCGGGGGCCCGGCGACGGGCGTGCCGTCGACCGGGGAGACGGCGGGCAGCGGACGGCCGTCCGCGTGCCAGGCGCCGTTCCAGAGGTTGAGGACGCGGTCGTCCCGGAACGCCTCGGGGGCCACGTCCAGGCAGCGCCGCCAGGCGGTGTCCCATTCGGCGCCGGGGCGCAGGACGAGGGTGTTGAGGGTCGGTGCCATGAGGTTTCTCCGCTCTCGGTGCACAGTCGGGGCGGGGAACAGCACGTTGCCTACCGAACGGTAGCCTCCCGTCCGGCCCTGCGGCAGGGTGCCTGGTACGCGATGAGGCCCATGTCACGTGCGACCGCGGGTAAGGGGTGGGAAAGGTGCGGGAGGGGGCGCCATCCTCCGCCCGCTCTTCCCCGCCTACGTCAACGGGAGGGATCCGCGGCGGCGTTCGGCGCAGCCGGCGTCATCTCTCGTGGTGACCACCGCCCGCCCGAACGGCCCCGGCTCCCCCGCCGTCGCCGGCTCCGGTGAGAATGGGCCGTCCACCGCCGTCGACAGCAACGGAACCGATCAGCATGGGACGGGTCACCGCACGCCGCCGCGTCATCCGCATCCGGGACGGGGCGGTGAACACGCGCCCCGACACCCTGGTGGCGGAGGAGCCGCTGGAGATCCGGCTCAATGGCAAGCCGCTGGCGATCACCATGCGCACGCCGGGCGACGACTTCGCGCTGGCGGCGGGGTTCCTGGTCAGCGAGGGGGTGCTCGGACGGGCCGAGGAGCTGGCGAACATCGTCTACTGCGCGGGGGCCAAGGACGACGGCTCCAACACCTACAACGTCGTCGACGTCCGGCTCGCTCCCGGCGTGCCCGTCCCCGAGGTGAGCCTGGAGCGCAACGTCTACACCACGTCGTCGTGCGGGCTGTGCGGCAAGGCCAGCCTGGACGCGGTGCGGACCACGGCCCGTTGGCCGGTCGCGGACGGCCCGGACCCGGTCCGCCTCTCGCCCGCTCTGCTGGCCACCCTCCCCGACCGGCTGCGGGCGTCCCAGACGGTCTTCGACCGCACCGGCGGTCTGCACGGGGCGGCCCTCTTCACCGCGGAGGGCGAACTCCTGGACGTGCGCGAGGACGTGGGGCGGCACAACGCGGTCGACAAGCTCGTCGGCAGGGCGCTGCGCGAGGGGTCCCTGCCGCTGTCCGGCACCGTCCTGCTGGTCTCCGGTCGGGCCTCCTTCGAGCTGGCGCAGAAGGCGGTCATGGCGGGGATCCCCGTCCTGGCCGCCGTGTCGGCGCCGTCGTCCCTCGCCGTCGACCTGGCGGTGGAGACCGGGATGACCCTGGTGGGCTTCCTGCGCGGCTCGTCGATGAACGTCTACGCGGGCGAGGAGCGCGTCGTCCTGCCGTGACGGCGCCCTGGGCGTCCGGCTGCCGGCGGCCCGGCCCGCTCAGTCCGGCCGCGCCCTCGCCCCCGCCGTCCGGCACAGGGACCCGAGTCTGCCGAGCACTCCCGGGCGCCTGTTCCAGTCGAGGAACATCTCGTCCCAGGCGCCGTCCTGTTCACTCAGGAACCACTGGACCTCGTCCAGCTCCTCCCGGGTCATCCGGCGGACGGCGGGGCGCAGCACGGTGGCCAGCAGCTCGTTCCGGAGGTCGTCCCAGAGGTCGCTCTCGCCCGCCTCGGCGTTCCAGGCCATGAAGCAGACGCCCGCGAACTCGGGCGAGCGGCGGAGGACGAGGTCCGCGAGTCCGCTGCGGGCCATGCGGGCGTAGGCGGTGAGCAGTTCCTCGTCGCCGGAGCGGACGAGCGCGGAAAGCTCGTCGTGGCAGGGTTCGCCGGAGAGCAGCCTGCGGAGGAGGGCGCCGCACACGCGCTCGTCGATGGCCGGTTCCAGCGGCGCCGCCTGCTCGCGCAGGGCGAGGACCCGGGCGGCGAAGCCCGGCTGCTCCTCTCCGTCGGCGAGGGCTCCCGCCTGGTCGAGGAGGAGGAGCGCCGCGCGCCGGCGGGGGTCGAGCCGCTGGCCGCACCGCAGGATCAGGGTGCGGGCGACGGCGGGCGCGTGCTCGTCGTCCGGGCCGCTCTCCAGCGCGGACCGGACGAGCACGTCGTCGAGGCCGGCGGCGCGGTGCCGCTCGGCGGGCAGCCGGGCCAGCAGGGCGGCGGCCTCGGCCGGGGTGGGCCGGGCGCTGCCCCAGATCAGCCGGTAGGCGGTGCGCAGGACGGCGGGGTCGGAGCCGTGGCGGCGGCCGGCCGCCCGGGTGAGTGCGGTGAGGAGGTCGGTGCGGTCCTGGTCGGGCGGGAGCGGCCGGCCCGCGACGGCCGCCGCCATGCGCAGGTGGGGGTGGTCCACCAGCCGGTCCTTCGGGAAACCGGTGGTGAGGAGGCGGACGACGGACGACGGGTCGCCGGTGGCCGCGGTGCGCTCCAGGGCGTCGAGGACCGCCGCCGTCAGCCCCGGACGGCCGGTGACCGCCGCCCAGACCCGTTCCCGGTCCTGCTTGGCCTCCCCGAGCAGCGCGGCGCTCAGGCGGGCGGTGAGGACGGGGGTGTGGTCGACACGCAGGGCTTCCGCGAGGCGGAGGAGGGAGAGCACCTGTTCGAGGGGCTCCCCGGGGGTGGCGCGGTCGAGCTCCGCGCGCAGGTCGCGTCTGAGCCGTTCGCCGGCGGGGTGGTCCGTCAACGGCCCGAAGTGCTCGGCGAGTTCGGCGAGGGCGGCCCACTCCGCCGAGGTGCGGGGGGTGCCGCCCCGGGCCAGGGCGGCGATCACCGCGCCGGGCACCGTTCCGTCCGCCCTGTCCGTGCGGTCGCCCGGGGGGAGCTGTCCGTGCTGGCGGGCCCAGCGGGCGGCGGCCGCCCGTCCCGCCGAGTCCAGGACGATCCCTTCGCGGAGGGCGACGGCGGCGAGCCGGCCGGCGTCGTGGGTGGTGTCGCGGTCGCCGGCCGTGCGGAGCCGGGCGGCCTCCGTGAACAGCGCTGGCTTGCCCGCCAGGAGCACCCGGGCGGCCACGACGGCCCAGGGGTCGGGTTCGTCGCGGACGGGGCTGGACTGGCCGCCCGCGCAGTCGTGGACGCGGTAGCGCCGGTCGGCCGCCACATGGGCGTAGTCGAAGTCGGATCCGGGGAGGGCGCCGACGATCTGGTGCCGGGCGAGCAGGGGCCGGCGGGTGTAGGTGGTGAAGGTGAGCCGGTGGGCGTGCTCGCGCGGGAGGACGGCGCTGGCGACGGCGATCCAGTGCGCGATGCGGGTCGTGTCCCGCTCGATCACCAGGAGTTGGGGCGAGTCGGGGCTGCGGAACAGGGCGCGGACGTCCGTGAGGAACGGCTCCAGTCGCTCGGCGCGGGCGGTGACGAACTCCAGCAACCCCTCCTTGCCGATGCGGCGGGCCGGGGCGAAGGCCGCCAAGGGGATGGGGATTCCGTCGTCCGGGGTGGTGTCGGCCCAGGAGGGGGACTCCCACGCCTCGATGGGCAGCAGCCCACCGGGCAGGGGCCCGTCCTGCGTCAACCGGACGGCGTGGGCGTGGAAGGCGTGGCGCCGGCCGCGGAGGTAGGTGCCGGTGCACACGGTGCGGCAGAGCAGCCGGGTGCCGTCGGAGAGGCGGTTGTGGCTGAAGACGACGGGGAGGTCGGTGAGTTCACCGGTGGCCGCGTCGGGGCCGGTGGGGGTGGTGGAGCCGGTGGCGACGGCGGCGGACCCGTGGGCCGGTGCTGACGCGGGAGCGGTGTCCGGTGGTTCGTAGGCGAGCAGGGGCTCGGTCTCCCCGAGCAGGAGTGCGGGCAGGTCGGGGCTGGCGGCGGTGAAGCGGGGGCCCGAGGCCGCGGACGAGCAGGAGTAGTGCAGTTGCTGCAGGGTCACTCGGGCTCCTTTCGCGGTGCTGGGTCACGGCACGTCGTACGCCGATGGCTGCGCGCGGGGCGGGAGTTTCGGCGCGAGGCCATCCCACCAGATCCGAGGGGAGGCCGTCCGGGATTTGGCCGAATATCAGGGCCGGACCAGGGTCGTCTCAGGGCTTCCCCCACCTCGGTCCCACGGATCACCCAGCGACGTCCCGGACCCCGCCCTCACGCCCTCCCCGGCGGCGGCCCGGGGGCTGGCCCCGGAGCGGGTCAGCCCTGGTCGACGACCCGGGCGAGCAGGGCGAGGAACAGTTCGCGCTCGACCGGCGAAAGGGCGGACAGCAGCTCCTCGTTGGCCGCGTCCCCCAGCTCGGTGAGGCGGGCGAGACGCTTGCGGCCCTCGTCGGTGAGCGTGATGGCGTTCTTGCGGCGGTCGGACGGGTCGGGGGCGCGGGTGATCAGCGCCTGCGCCTGGAGGTCGTTGAGGATGCCGACCATGTCCTTCGGATCGAACCCCGTCGTCCGGCCGAGCTCCGCCTGGGCGACCGGGCCGAAGTCGGCCACGGCGGAGAGCACGGCGTGGTGGGGCATGCGCATGCCGTCCTGCGCGAGCGCGTCGGCGACGAGGCGGCGGCCGCGCGCGGAGGCGCGGTTGAGCAGCCAGCTCGGGAGGGACTGGATGTGTCCGAGGGCGGGTTCGCGGGCGCCGGGATCCGTACGGGTGTGTGCCATGCGTCGAGGGTAGCCCGGGCTCGTTGGGGATTCCCACGAAAAACCATGGGAATCCCCAACGATATCCGCTACAGTCATAACCATTGGGGCTCCCAATGAAGGAGTCCGGCGACCGACGACTGTGGAGGGTGCACCATGCGACGTGTCCGCTATTACGAGAACGGCGGCCCCGAGGTCCTGCGGGTCGAGGAGGCGGAGGTCCCCCGCCCCGGCCCGGGTGAACTGCTCGTGCGCGTCGAGGCGATCGGCGTCACCCTGCCCGTGACGCGGAAGGTCCGCGAGGGCGGGCCGCCCCTCCCGGCGGGGCTGGGCGGTGACGTGGCGGGAGAGGTCGTCGCGGTGGGCCCGGACGTGACCGGGTCCCGGCCGGGCGAGCGGGTCACCGGCCTCTGCTTCGGCGACGGGTACGCGGACCACGCCGTGCTGAACTCCTCGATGGCCTCCCGGATCCCCGACGGCGCGACCGCCACCGACGCGGTCGCCCTGGTCCGCTGCGGTCTCGTCGCGCGAGGCGCCTACGAGGCGGCACGCCCCGCCGAGGGCGAGTCGGTGCTGGTCACGGGCGCGGCGGGCGGTGCCGGGCATCTGGCCGTGCAGATCGCCCGGGCCCGTGGAGCGGGCCGGGTGGTGGCGGCGGTCGGCTCGCGGGAGAAGCTCGGATTCGTCAGGTCCCTGGGCGCCGACGAGGCCGTCACCTACGAGGAGGAGTCCTGGGGAGATCCGGTGGACGTCGTCCTGGACGCGGTCGGCGGCGACCTCCTCTCCCCCGCCGTCCGGGCGCTCGCGCCCGGCGGGCGGTTGGTGGCCTACAGCTCCGGCGGAGGCACTCTCCAGGCGTACGACCTGCTGGCCGGCGCGAAATCGGCGATCGGCTTCCAGATGGCCCTGATAGCCCGTCACCGTCCCGATCTGATGGAACGGTGGCGGCAGGACCTCTGGGCGCTGTACGCCGAGGGCCGGCTGCGGCCTCACGTCCATGCCGAGCTGCCCCTGGAGGACGCCGCCACGGCCCACGAGATCATGGAATCGCGCGCCAATCAGGGGAAGGTGGTCCTGCGGCCGGCGTGACGGGCGGCGCGGCTGTCCGGCTACCGCACCGGGCCGGTGGCGACCTCGGCCCGGCCCTGCGCCGCCGCGGCCGGCGCGGGCTCCGGGGCGTCGGTGTCCGGTCGGCGGGCGAAGCGCTTGGCGAGGACGGCGCAGACCATCAGCTGGAGCTGGTGGAAGAGCATCAGGGGCAGCACCGCGAGGCTGGACTCGGCCCCGAAGAGGACAGCGGCCATGGGCAGTCCGGCCGCGAGGCCCTTCTTCGAGCCCGCGAAGACGATGGCGATCCGGTCCGCGCGGGAGAAGCCGAGCCGGCGCGCGCCGTAGCCGGTGAGGAGGAGCATGACCGCCAGCAGGACGGCTTCCACCCCCAGCAGGGCCAGCAGCCGCCACGGCGTCACCTGGCTCCAGACACCGCGCACCATGCCCGCGCTGAAGGCCACGTAGACGACCATCAGCACCGAGGTGCGGTCGACGCGGCCCAGGACGGTGCGGTGGCGGCCGATGAAGCCGCCGATCCAGGGGCGCAGCACCTGGCCGGCGAGGAAGGGCACGAGCAGTTGCAGGACGATCGACAGCAGTGAGTCGAGGGAGAACCCGGCGCCGCTGTTACCGAGCAGTGCCGCCGCGAGGAGGGGGGTGAGGACGATGCCCACGAGGCTGGAGAAGGAGCCCGCGCAGATGGCCGCCGCCACGTTGCCACGGGCGATGGAGGTGAAGGCGATGGCCGACTGGATGGTGGAGGGCACCAGGCACAGGAAGAGGAAGCCGTCGTAGAGGCTCGGGGTCAGGACGTAGGGGACGAGGCCGCGGGCGGCGAGCCCGAGCAGGGGGAAGACGACGAAGGTGCAGCAGAGGACCGCCGTGTGCAGCCGCCAATGGCGCAGTCCCTCGACGGTCTCCCGGGTGGAGAGCCGGGCGCCGTAGAGGAAGAAGAGCAGGCTCACCAGGATCTTGGCGGCGATGCCGGCCACCGTCGCCGCCGAGCCGCGGGCCGGCAGCAGCACCGCGAGCAGGACCGTGCCGAGCAGGGCGGCGACGTAGGGATCGACGGGTATGCGGGACAGGAAGGAGGCCGGAAGGGCTGGTCGGCGCATGAGTGCCAGCCTGCCCGGGGGCACGGTCATCGGGAACCCCGTTCACCGTGCTGACTGTCATCACAAGCGGCGATAGGCTCGGGGCATGTTCGATCCGGTGCAGTTGCGGACCTTCCTCGCCGTCTCGCAGACGCTCAGCTTCACCCAGGCCGCCCACCGCCTGGGGGTGCGTCAGTCGACGGTCAGCCAGCAGGTGCGCAGGCTGGAGGAGGCGGCCGGCCGGCAGTTGTTCGCGCGTGACACGCACAGCGTGGAGCTGACCGAGGACGGGGAGGCCATGCTCGGCTTCGCCCGCACGATCCTGGAGGCGAACGAGCGGGCCGCCCACTGGTTCGCGGGGACGCGGTTGCGCGGGCGGCTGCGCTTCGGGGCCTCCGAGGACTTCGTCCTCACCCGGCTGCCCGAGGTCCTGGAGCGCTTCCGGCGGGAGCACCCGGAGGTGGACCTGGAGCTCACGGTGGACCTGTCGGACACGCTGCACGAGCAGATGGCGGCCGGCCGCTTCGACCTGGTGCTGGTCAAGCGGCACCCCCGGCAGCCGCAGAACGGCCGGCTCGTCTGGCGTGACCGCCTGGTGTGGATCGGCAGCGAGCGGCTGCGCCTGGACGCCCGCCGGCCCCTGCCCCTGGTCGTCTTCCCGGCCCCGGCGATCACGCGGGCGCGGGCCCTGGACGTCCTGGAGCGCGACGGCCGGGCCTGGCGGGTGACGTGCACCAGCCGCAGCCTCAACGGCCTGGTCGCGGCGGCCCGGGCCGGGCTGGGGGTGATGGCCCATACGCGCGGCATGATCCCGCCGGGGCTGGCGCCCGTCCCGGCCCGCGCCGGGCTGCCGGAGCTCGGCGCCATCGACGTCGTCCTGCTGCAGGGGCCCGGTCCCGAACGGGACAGCGCGGTGCGGGGCAGCGCCGAGGCGCTGTCCCAGGCGATCCTCGTGGCCGGCGACCGGCTGCACACCCCAGCCGAACTGAACGAGCCGACGGAGCCCGCAGATCCAGCCGGACAGGCGGACCCGGCCGGGCAGACGGATCCGGCCGGGCAGACGGGCCCGAGCAGGCGGACGGGTCCGGCCGGGCAAGCGGATCCGGGCAAGCCGGCCCCGGCCCCTCCAGGGGCCGGGGGTGTCGCCGACCGCCCCTGAAACGGTCGGGATCGGTCACCGGACCGATCGGAAGCGAACGAGCCAGGTCAGGGAGATTTCGTGCAGATACCGTGAGCCCCGTCCGTCCACCGGAACCTCAGGGTTCACCGTTGAGGGATCGGGTACGGTCACCCGCGCTGTGCGGAGCGTGGCGAGGAGCGAGGTTGTGCGCGAGATCACCGTCCCACCCCTGGTACCGGTGCCGCCCTCCGGCGGTCTGGCGGACGCCGTGTTCGAGCACGCGGCCGCCACCCCGGGCCGGGTGACGTTCGGCCGCAGGGTGGCCGGCGGCTGGCGGGACGTGACGGCGGCGGCCTTCCGGGACCAGGTGACGGCCCTGGCCAGGGGCCTGCTGGCCGAGGGCGTCCGCGCGGGCGACCGGGTCGCGATCGTCTCCCGGACCCGCTACGAGTGGACCCTCTTCGACTTCGCCCTGTGGTCCGTCGGCGCCCAGTCGGTGCCGCTGTACCCGGGGGCGTCCGTGGAGCAGGTCTTCTGGACGCTGCACGACGCGGAGGTCTCCGCCTGCGTCGTCGAGCACGGCGACCACGCCATGACCGTCGGCTCCGTCATCGACCGGCTGCCCGGCCTGCGCCGGCTGTGGCAGCTCGACGCGGGCGCCGTCGAGGAGCTGACCGCGGCCGGCACCGGGGTCGCGGAGGAGGAGGTCCACCGCCGGCGCGCGGCCGTCACCCCCGACACCCCGGCCACCGTCCTCTACACCCCGGGCACCACCGGCCGCCCCAAGGCGTGCGTTCTCACCCACGCCAACTTCATGGCGGAGACCGACAACGTCGTCGGCCGCTTCGGCCCGATCTTCCGCCCCGGCTCGGGCCCCGGGGAGCAGGCGTCCACCCTGCTCGTCCTGCCGCTCGACCATGTCCTGGGCCGGATGGTGCAGGTCGCCGCCGTACGGGCCGGGGTGCGGGTGGGGCACCAGTCCAGGATGTCGGGGCCGGTGTTCCTGTCCGAGCTGCGGAGTTTCCGCCCGACGTTCCTCGCCGCGGTGCCCTATGTGTACGAGCGGGTCTTCAGCGCCGCCCGGCGCGAGGCCGAACGCACCGGCCGCGAGCGGACGTTCGAGCGGGCGGTGGAGGTGGCCGTCCGCCACTCCGGCGCCCTGGAGGAGCGGGCGTTCGGCGCCGGCCCGGGTCCGGGCACAGCCCTGCGCGTGCGGCGCCGGGTCTTCGACCGGCTCGTCTACTCCGGGCTCCGGGAGAGCCTGGGCGGCCGGCTGCGGTTCGCGCTGTCGGGCGGCGCCGTCCTCGACCGCCGGCTCGGCCTCTTCTTCGCCGGCGCCGGCATCACTCTCGTCGAGGGCTACGGCCTGACGGAGACCACGGGCGCCGTGACCGCCAACCCGCCGGAGCGCCCGCGCTTCGGCACGGTCGGCACACCCGTCCCCGGCACGGGCGTGCGCATAGCGGACGACGGCGAGGTGTGGCTGCGGGGCCCGCAGGTCTTCGCCGGCTACCTGGGCGACCCGCGCGGCAGCGAGGCGGTCCTCCGCGACGGCTGGCTGGCCACCGGGGACCTGGGCGCCCTCGACGACCACGGGTATCTGACGATCAGAGGCCGCAAGGCGGAGTCCCTGGCGACCTCCGACGGGACGGGTGTGCTGCCCTCGGCGCTGGAGGAACGGGTCCGGGCGCACCCCCTGGTGGACCGCTGCCTGGTCGTCGGCAACGGCCGCCCGTTCCTCGCCGCGCTGGTCACCCTGGACCGCCCGGCGGTCGCGCACTGGTGCGCGATGCGCGGCCGGCCCGTCCCGCCCCCGGGCGCACTGGTGCGGGACCGCGAGCTGGAGGCCGAGATCCGGCGCGCCGTGGTGGCCGCCAACGCGCAGGCGCCGCCGGCCGAGTCGATCCGCACGTTCCGCATCCTCGCCGGCCAGTTCACCGAGGAGCAGGGGCTGCTGACGCCCACCATGAAGCTGAAACGGCGGGCGATAGAGAAGGCGTACGCGACAGACGTCGACGCGCTCTACCGGCTGACCGTGTCCTGAAAGTGGATCGTGTCCGGAAAGCCGACCGTCTCGTGAGAGCGACCGGCACCCCGCGGCCGGACGGCCCGCTCGGACAGACGGCCCGCTCGGTCAGGCGGCCCGCTCGGTCAGGCGGCCCGCGCCCCGTGCCCGGCGGCCACCGCCTCGATCCTGCGCGCGAGTTCGATGTCCAGGCCGGTCACCTTGCCGCCCACGCTGTGCGTGTTCACCGCGACACCGACCCGGTCGTAGCCGAGCGTGACCTCGGCGTGGTGCCCCAACTCGTCCTGGATGACCGCGATGTGCAGCACCAGCGCCGCCGCCGGGAGGTGCCCGGCGAAGGTGTAGGTACGGCGCAGCAGCAGTCCGTCCGTCGTCCAGCCGGGGAGCTCCCGGAGGCGCTCCTCGACGTCCTGCTGCGACAGCGGTTCGACCGTCATGACAGCTCCTCCTCGTCGCACCCTGCTCCGTCTTCGGCGCACCGCGCACCGCCGGGTACCCCGGGGCCGGTGCCCGGGGCCCGTCCCCCAAGCCTCCCACGGGGCGGGGGTTGTTTCCCGTCGGCCCGAGGGGCGGCGGGTTACGGTCGCACGCATGACCATTACTGCGACCCCGACGGTCCCGCAAGTGGGCGAGCTGCTGCGCTCCTGGCGGAACCGCCGCCGGATCAGCCAGCTGGAACTGGCCCTGCGCGCCGACTCCTCGGCCCGGCACATCAGCTTCGTCGAGACGGGCCGGTCGCGGCCGAGCGAGGAGATGGTGCTGCGCCTCGCCGACCATCTGGACATACCCGTCCGGGAGCGGAACACCCTGCTGATGGCGGCGGGTTACGCCCCGCGCTACCCCGAGCGGTCGCTGGACGACCCGGCGCTGAGCGACATGCGCGCGAACCTCGACGTCCTGCTGCGCGGCTACGAGCCGTTCCCCGCGCTCGTCGTCGACGGCACGTACCAGGTGCTGGCGGCCAACCGGGGCGTCGCCATGCTGCTGGAGGGCGTGGCCGAGGAACTGCTCGCCCCGCCGCTGAACGCCATGCGGCTGACCCTGCACCCGCGCGGGATGGCCCCGCGCATCCGCAACTTCCCCGAGTGGCGTCGCCATCTGCTGCACCAGATGGACCGCCAGCTCTCCCTGATGCGGTCCGCGCCGCTGCGCGCCCTGTACGACGAGGTGGCGGCCTACCCGCTGCCGGACCCCTGCGGCGAGGAGCGGGCAGGCGACCGGAGCGCGCCCTACGCGCTGCCGATGCTGATCGAACACGACGGCCGGACGCTGTCGTTCGTCTCCGCCATCGCCACCTTCAACACCCCGCTGGACGTGACCGTCTCCGAACTGGCGCTGGAGACCTTCCTCCCCGCCGACGCGGAGACGGCCGCGTACCTGCGGGGCCTCACGCCGTAGCCGGGACCCGGTCGAGGAAGCCGAGGACGCCGCTGATGCGGCCGTCCTCGGTGAGCACGGCCACGTCGAAGCCTGCGACGGGCGCGGAGCCGTCGGCGGTGGAGACCAGTTCCCAGCCGAAGCGGACGGTGTTGTGGTGCCCGTCCACGGCACCGGCCGGCCGGAACTCGAAGCCGGGGAACCGCTCGTGCGCGGCGGTGATCACGGCGGCGATCCCGTCGTGCCCGGTGACGTCGGCCAGCGGGTCGGTGTAGGAGCCGTCCTCGGTCCAGGCGGCGGCGACGGCCGCGGCGCGGGACTCCGCGTCGGCGTTCCAGGCGGCGAGGTAGCGGGCGACGGCGGTCTCGTACACGGACATGGCGAACTCTCTTCCTGCTGAAGGGGCTTGGGGGCCTCCGAACCCGAGCGCCCGGGTCCGGAGGCATGCCCACAGCCTGCCGTGCGCTCGGGCGGACGGCGATTACCTCTCAGGTAGTGGCCCGCTGCGGAAGCCGGCCTTCACCCCGCGGCGCCGACCCCGGCGTCCCGCGCGCACAGCGCGGCCTGGACCCGGTTGCCCACTGTCCGTCGGCCCGTACTCCAGCCGGCCGCCGAGCGCCGTGACACGCTCGGTGAGCCCGATCAGACCGTATCCACCGCCCAGCGCGGCGGCTTCGGACGGGGTGCCGGCGTCGTTGCGCACCTCGACGGCGGATTCCGCCGTTCCGTAGCGGACGGTGACCCGGGCGGGTGCGCCGGAGGCGTGTTTGCGGGCGTTGGTCAGGGCTTCCCGGACCACGCGGTGGACGGCGAGGCGGTGGCTGACCGGGACGGACTCGGCGTCGCCCGCGAGGTCCGCCTCGACCGTCTGCCCGGCGGAGCGCGCCTCGGCCATGGTGGCGGCCGGCGACCGCATCCGGCTGCTACCGGAGTCGATCACCGACCTCGATCTGGGCGAACACCGCTACGACACGATCGTTTCCTGTCTGCCGTTCACCAACTTCGCACCGGAGAGGGTCGAGGCGATCCTCGGGCGGTATCTGCGCGCGCTCGTCCCCGGCGGGCACCTGACCTTCTTCGCCTATCTGGGCACCCGGCACCTGCGCGCCCTGACGAGCACCAGGGCCGAGGCCCGCCGGCACCGGGCGGTGGACGCGGTGCTGGACGCGTACACGTCCCGGTACGGCGTCGGGCGGCACGTCGTCTGGGACAACGTGCCGCCCGCTCGCGTACACCACCTGCGTGCCTCGGCCGGTCACCACGGCGACCTGTGCGCCATGAGGGACCGCTGAGGGCATCCGATCCGCCGGAGGGCCGTCACCCCCGGGCATTCAGCGCCCGGCGGCCGCCTCCGGCTCGGGAGCCGCCGCCTCGGAGGGCACCGAGACCGCGGGCTCCTCGGACGCGGCCCGCCGCTCCGCCGTCCCGACGGGCTGCTCCGGCGCGCGGCGGGCCGCCATCCACACATAGACGAGGACACCCGCGAAGAGGAACAGGACGCCCTGGTAGACCGCCTTGTAGCCGGCGCCCGCGACCAGCCAGAAGGAGAAGGCGAACGCGCCGAGCGCCAGGACCAGGTCGCGGGTCAGCCGGCCCGGGCGCACCCGGTCGCGCCGGCCGGTGAGCAGGAAGTACACCTGGGCGGCGGCGGCCAGCAGGTAGGGCACGGTCGCGGAGAACGTGGTGACCAGCACCAGGATCTCGAAGACCCCGCCCGCCCCCGACACGTAGTTGATCACCGTCAGCAGGGTGGCCAGGACGGACGCGGCGAGCACGCCCGCCGTCGGCACCCCGCGCCGCTTGCGCGCGAACACGGCCGGGAACAGGCCGTCCTTGGCCGCCGCGTACGGGGCCTGGGCGCTCATCAGCGTCCAGCCGTTGAGCGCCCCCACGATGGAGATCACGGCGGCGGCGGCGATCAGGGTGCCGCCCCACTCCCCGCCGAACATCGCGTTCACGGCGTCGGAGAACGGCGCCGTGGAGTTCACGAGCGTGCCGTGCGGCACGGTGCCGAAGACCGCGAGGGTGCCGAGCAGGTACACCAGGGCCGCGCCGATGGTGCCGAGCACGCTGGCCCGGCCGACGTTGCGCTCCGGGTCGCGGACCTCGCCCGCGCTCATCGCCGCCGACTCGACGCCGACGTAGCTGTAGAGCAGGATCGCCGCGGACGCGGTCAGGCCGCCGGCCCAGTTTCCGCCGCCCTCGGTGAAGGAGCCCAGGTTGTGCGGGTCGAAGTAGAACAGCCCGACGACCGCCACGAACAGCAGCGGGATGAACTTGAGCACCGTGGAGACCAGTTGCACGGCCCCCACCCAGCGGGTGCCGGCGAGGTTGGCCAGGGCCGGCAGCCAGAGCATCAGCAGGGCCACGGCCAGGTCGGAGCCCATCGAGCCCTTGCCGCCCGTCAGCGCGTGGAAGTAGCCGACGCCGGCCACCGCCAGCGCGGCGTTGCTGACCCAGGTCATGGTCCAGTACGACCACGCGGAGAGGAAGCCGGCGAAGTCACCGAACGCCTCGCGCGCGTACACGTACGGGCCGCCGGTCCGCGGATGCCGCTCCGCGAGCCGGCCGAAGACCAGGGCGAGCGCGATGGCCCCGACGGTCAGCACGCCGAAGGCGAGCAGGCTGACGGTGCCGTACGGGGCGACGGAGGCGGGCAGCAGGAAGATGCCGCCGCCGATGATGTTCCCCATGACCAGCGCTATCGCCGTGGGGAGGCCGAAACGGCGCGCGGGGGTGCCGTCGGTTTCGTGCATGGGGTGGTGCGCCTCTCATCCTGCGGGCAGGTCGCAGATATGTGCGACAGAAGCACATGGTGACCAGTGGGGGGCGCGGCGCAAAATCGCTCTTTTTTGTCCCGCGGAAGGCCGCCTTCCGCCGGAAAAGGTCCAGCTCGGCGAGGCGCCGGCCGTGATTCGTCCACCCGCTCCCGAACGGGGTGCGGAGGGTTCCGGCCAGCCGGCCGCGGCTTCCGTCCCGTTTCGCCGGACGCGTCCTGCCGCGCGCGGCCGGGTCCGGGGGCAACGTTCGGGAGATCGTCCGCGTCTCCGCGGGCGACGCTCACCGATCAGGCCGGTCGATCAGCCCGTTCCCGTTCTCTTCCCCCAGGAGGAACCCGTCATGATCAGTGGTTTTCGTGAGGTCACCCCCCAGGCCATCGCGGAACTCTACGACCGCTACAGCGAACGGACCGCCGCGCTGCTCGGCGGCAGCATCCACTTCGGCCACTGGCCCGATCCGGCGGACGGCACCCCCACCGCCCCCGCCCTCTCCGTCACCACGGCGTCCGCCCGCATGACCCGGCTGATGACCGACGCCCTCGGGGTCGGGCCGGGCGACCGCGTCCTGGACGCCGGCTGCGGCACCGGCCGCCCCGCCCTCCAGCTCGCCCGGACCACCGGCGCGACCGTCACCGGCATCACCCTCAGCGGAGAGCAGGTCCGCCTGGCGTCCGCCGCCGCGGCGGCCGAGGGTCTGTCCGACCGGGTCTCCTTCCGGCTCGCCGACGCGGCCGAGCCGCCCTTCCCCGCCGGCTCCTTCGACGGGGCCTGGCTCTTCGAGTCCCTCCTCCACATGCCCGACCCCCGGCACGTCCTGCGCCGGATCCACGGCGTCCTGCGCCCGGGCGCCCGGCTCGCCATCGCCAACGTGGTCGAACGCGCACCCCTGCCGGCCGCGAGCCGCCCGGCCCTCGACACCTTCTGCGCACTCAACCGGATCGCCGCGATCCTGCCGCTCGCGGACTACCCGGCGCTGCTCGCCGACGCGGGACTGGCCGTCGAGAGCGTCATGGACGTCTCGGAGCACAGCGTCCCGCAGACCCTCCGCGCCCTCTGCGCGGCCCTCCGGGCGGACGGGACGGACATCCCCCCGGAGGAACGCGAGGAGGCCCGGGCCCTGCTCGACGCGATGGACCGGCTCGCGGCCACGCCCGAGCTGGGTTACGCGATCGTGGTCGCCTCGAAACCGCGGCGGCCGTGGTGACGGGACCACCGCTCAGAGCCCGCGCGACAGCAGCCCGAAGTACCCGTGCTGCCCTGCCCCGTTGGGGTGGTACGACTCCCAGAACAGCGGTCCGGCCGGGTTGGTCCACGGCGCGCCGGAGCAGGCGCCGTGCCCGGCGAAGGCCCGGCGCGCGTCGAGGTAGGTGAACCGCGCGGCCCGGGCGCGGTCGGCGATCACCGCGTCGAGATGGTCGAGCGCGGTGTCCATCCGCCGGGCGTTCGGCGGGGAGGGGATCAGGCAGGAGGAAGCGCCGAAGAGGCGGGGGTATCCCAGCACCACCACCCGTGCGTGCGGCGCCCGTTGGGCGATCGCGTGGTACGCGGTGTCCAGCCGGCGGGGCAGGGAGCGGTCCATCTCGGCCTCGGCCCGGTCCGCCTCCCCGTCGCACGCGCCGGGCAGGCCGACGCTGCAGGCGAGCATGACGCGGGAGTAGCCCACGTCGTTGCCGCCGAGGGTCAGGGTGACGAGGCGGATCCCGGGGTCCAGCGCGACGGCCTGCTTCCGCAGCACGTCGTCGCTGTTGGCGCCCGCACAGGCGGGGAACCGGAAGTCCCGCACTCCGTGGGCGGCGGCCCACAGCGGCCCGTAGGCGCGCGGGCTTCTCAGGCACAGCCCGCTCGCCGGGTCGTAGGGCCCGGCACCGACGCCGGACGAGAACGAGTCGCCGAGCGCGGCGTAGGAGACGGGCGGTCCGGCGGCGGCGGGCGGCGGCGCGGACCAGAGCAGGGACGAGGCGGCGGCGAGGACGGCGGCGAACCGGGCGGCGCGGAAGGTCGGACGCACAGGATCTCCCTGGGTCGTGGACGGTGCGCCGTTCCTACCATCCGCAACTGCCCCAAGGGTGGCCGATCGTGGCCCGATTCACCTCTAGGAGGCGCTGGAATGGGCAGGATGCCCCCATGACGATCACCCTGCGCACCCCGCGACTGACGCTGCGCCGCTGGCGCGAGGACGACCTCGAACCGATGGCGGCCATCAACGGCGATCCGGACGTGATGCGGTGGATCAGGGACGGCTCGGTGCAGGACCGCGCCCAGACGGCCGCGAGCATCGCCGCCTGGGAACGCGAGTGGGAGGAGCACGGCATCGGCCTCTTCGCGGCCGAGCTCCGGGAGGACGGGCGGCTGGCCGGCTTCATCGGCCTGTCCGTTCCCCACTACCTGCCCGAGATCCTGCCCGCCGTCGAGATCGGCTGGCGGCTCGGCCGCCCCTTCTGGGGCCGCGGCCTGGCCACCGAAGGCGCCCGCGCCGTCCTGGACTTCGCCCTCCGCGACCGCGGTCTGGCCCGGATCGTCAGCGTGCACGCGGTAGGGAACGACGCGTCGGAGGGTGTCATGCGGAAGCTCGGGATGCGGTTCGATCGGGAGACGAGACATCCCCTGTCGGGGGCGGCTGTCCGTGTGCACGTGCTGGAGGCGAAGCCGTAGGGGTGGGGGTGCCCCGGTCCCGCCCTTTCTCCCCCAGCTACCGCTGGGAGGTGCCCCCAGTTTCTTGCGGGGGCAAGCCCCCGCACCCCCGAAACCGCGCTTCGCGCGGTTGTCCTCAAACGCCGGACGGGCTGATTTCAGCCCGTCCGGCGTTTGAGGACGAGCGGCGAAGCCGCGACAGCGGGGTCTGGGGCGCAGCCCCAGGAAACGGCGAAAGGGCGGGACCGGGGCACCCCCCCAACCCCCCGCTTGCGACCGCTTTCCCCCGGTGCCTACCGTAAAACGACCGCCCCTCCCCACCCCTCCGGGAGGAGACGCAGCATGACGCAGGTCGTCCGTCGCCCGCCCGGCAAGTCCCGCCCCCGCCCCGCCCCCGTCGCGACGCTCCCCTTCCGCCGGGCGGCGGCCGCCCTGCACTGGGCCGTCCTCTCCCGCCGGCACCGCCGCACGGTCCGCCGCGAGGCCCGGCACGGTGCGCCCCGCCCGGGCAAGTGGCGCCGGTGGAACTCGTACACGGCCGTCTCCCGCGCCTGCTGTCTGCTGATCGCGCTGGTGGTGGCCGCGTGGTGCGCGGAGGGGGTGTACATCGTCGTCACCGGGCAGACGACGCCGTTCGAGACCTGGCGCAAGGGGAACGCGGGCTTCGACGCGCTGATCCGCTTCGTCGGCCCGGTGCTGACCGCCGGGATCGCGTCCGCCGCGTTCCTGTTCTGCTGGTACGGCTGGACGAAGCGGCGCTATCTGGCCAAGGCCCGGCGCAGCCCGCACGAGCTGGTTCCGACGGCCGGGCCGGACACCGCCGAGATCGTCGGGCGCCAGGAGGTGGCGCAGGTGATCGCGGAGCGGCTCCGGGACCGGGCCACCCGGCGGCCGTACCTGCTGGTCGGCGGCCTGGGGACGGGAAAGACCGCGGTCCTGGTGCGGCTCACCGAGATGCTGGCGCGGCAGGGTGCCGTGCCCGTGCCCGTCCGGCTGCGGGACACCGCGGACCAGGGCGAGCTGAACTTCGAGCAGCTGGCCCGGCGCCGGTTCGCGGAGGAGGCGCCGCAGGGCATCCTGGCGCGCAGCAAGAACGAGCGCGTCTGGCAGCAACTGCTGGCGGACGACAAGCCGGTGGTGATCGCGGACGGGCTGGAGGAGGCCGTGCAGGGCGAGCGGTTCCAGGACGACCGGGACAACATCATCCGCCGGGCCGTCGAGCGCGCCCACGAGGAGCGCCTCCCGCTGGTCATCGCGTCCCGTCCGCACACACCGCTGGAGGGGACGCACGCCGCGATCATCGAGCTGGAGCCGCTCAGCGAGGAGGAGGCGCTGCACTTCGTGGAGGACCGGGCCGCCGAGTCGGACGAGCGCCGTCTCGACTGGATCGTGGAGACGGCGGAGGCCACCGAGTCGCCCCTCTACCTGCAGATCGCCCGCGAACTGCACCGCCACCACAGCCTGGAGCGCGACCGGCCGCGCAACGACCCGCACCGGCTGGACACCCGCAGCTGGGACCGGTCCACGCTGCGGCTGTGGCTGCTGGAGACCTGGTACCACGCGCTGGTCGAGGGCCGGCTGCGGCAGGACGTCGGACTGGCGGCGGCGGAGCGCCGGGACACCCTCACGGCCGTCTCCGCGCTGGCCTGCGCCGGGCTGCTCCAGGACAAGCTGGAGGTCGGCTTCGGCGACCTGCTGGGCGAGGACGTCCATCCGGGCCCGGCCCGGCGGGCCGGGGCGACGGCCGGGCGCCTGTGGGCCGGACACCGCTTCGACCGGTACGGCAAGCGCGCCGACGCCTTCTCCGAGTGGCACCGCGAACGGCTCTGGGACGCCCTCCGCGAGCGGCTCGGGGACGAGGAGAAGCGGCAGTTGACGGTCGGCAACACGGGCCAGTGCCAGGCCGCGCTCGCCCGGGCGGCCTCCCGCGCGGACGCCCTGGGCCTGGTCGAGGGGTTCGAGCGGAAGGTCCGCTTCCCGCACAGCGTCATCCAGGCGTACCTCGGTTTCCGGATGCTCGCCCACCTCGGGGAGCGCCGCACCGCCGCCCTCGTGCAGCAGGCCCTGTCGCCGCCCGGGCCCAGCCGGGAGCTGCTCATCGCGCTGGTGCTGCTCTCCCGGGCGCGCGCGGTCGAACTCGCGGGCACCGGCGGCGGTCTGGCGGCGGACGTCCGCCGTGATCTGCACGAGCTGTGGCGGCGGTCGCCGCTGGGCGGCAGGTCGCTGGCCCGGCAGCTCGCCGCCGCGGCCGACCGCCGTACGGACCCCAAGGCGCTGGATCTGTACGCCGCCGCGCTGGAGATGGACGCGGTGGAGGAGGAGCCGCGACTGCTGGCCGCCGTCACCACCACGCTGACCCGGCGGTGGGGGGACGTCAAGGGGAACGTCCGGACTCTGGAGGAGGCCAAGCTCGGCCTCGTCAAGCAGCTCGGCGCGGCGCTGCGCGAGGCGGCCGGGAAGACCGACACCGTCCCGCTGTACGAGCGGCTCTTCGAGCTGGCCCGGCAGGAGCCGTCGCACATCGTCCGGCTGGCGGCGGCCCAGGAGTTCGGCAACGGCGGGGACGCGGCGTTCGCCGTGATCCGCCGGCGGGTCGGCGTCGACTCCGACCCGGTGGAGGAGTACCGGGCGCGGGTGCGCGCGCTGAAGGACGAGCGGCGGCGGGCGTACGACGCGTGGGCCGCCGCGCGCGGGGCGCCGGCCGGCCGGGGCTCCGGGTCCGGAGCGCCGGACCCGCACGACCGGGAGCGGCAGGACCTCCACCGCCGCTACCGGCAGCAACGGGTGGACCTGATACGCGAGTTCGTCATCCGGGCCTGGATGGTCCCGATGCTGCTCGGGTCCGTCTCCGACGGCCACCGCGACGAGGCGCGGTACCGGCTGACGAAGTGGATGCGCCACCTCGACCCGCGGCACACCGGCGGCACCCCCGACCTGCCGCTGGTCCTGGAGAACGCGCTCGCCCAGGGCTTCAAGTACGCCGCGAACCGGCGGAAGCGGCACCCGCTGGCGTACGAGGGCGGGCGCAGCGAGCTGATCCGGCACGCGGAGACGGTCCTCCAGCAGTCCCGGTGCTGGTACGCGCAGCTCACGCTGGTGCAGGCGCTCTGCCTGTGGGAGCTGCCGGACAGCATCGCCCGCGGCGGGCCGGACCCGGGGGCGGCGGATCCGGAGTGCGCGGACGACGACGCGGGACCGCCCGCCGCCCGGCCGACCACCGCCGTGCAGACGGTGCGCCGCTGGCTGTCGATGGCGGGCACGGGGGCGGTGGACGGCCCGGCGGGACGGCCTGTCCTGCACCCGTTCGTCGCCGAGGCCGGGGACCTGGCGGCGCTCGCCCTGGAGACCCGGCGCCCGGAACGTTTCCTCTGGATCGACGAGCAGGCCGTCGTCGACACGATCGGTTCCCGCGCCTGCGCTCCTCGGCGCTACCGCAAGCACAACCTGTGGCTGCCGCCCTCGGTCGGCTGGAGCACTCTCGACGCGCGCGCCCAGCGCCTCGTCGCCGACGTGCTGGTGCTGACGAACCTGATCGAGCGGGACGGCCGGCCGGACGAGGTGGAGGACCGGTTCCGCCGCTCGGGGCGGCCGGGCGCCACGCTGCCGCCCTGCCTCACCCAGGACCGGACGCCCCTCCACCCGGAGCTGACGGCCGGGACCTCCGCGCTCCCGGCGCCGGGCTCGACCTGCCTGCCCACCTGCCCGTTCCAGTTCTGCCCGTACCCGCCGCGCGGCGTCCGGCCGCGGGCCGAGCTGCGCGAGCCCTTCTGCCGGCAGCAGCAGGCCCTGCTGCGGGGCCGGGGGCGGCGGCGCTCCCCCGGTGTGCTGCGCCGGCGGACGCCGCACTGGGCGGGCATGCGGGCCCGCGAGCTGCACGGCTTCTGGGAGGCGATGGCCGCCCGGTCACGGGGGTGAGCCGGGGACGCCCGTTTTCACCGCGCGGCGCGGTGGGGGCGCCCGTCCTCACTGCGCGGCGCCGTCCCACGCCCGCCGCGCGCTCTCCGGCGCCGCGCCCCGGACGCTCTCCGACCCCGCCGGCCCCTCCAGCACCCGGGAGCCGCCGACGGGCAGGTCCCACAGGTCGTCCCGGTCCCGACCCGCCGCCCCCCAGGCGGCGCGCACCCGGCGCAGCGGCTCCATCGGCGGTTCCGCGGACAGCAGGAAGGTGCCCCAGTGCATCGGGGCCATGATCCGGGCGCCCAGGTCCTGGCAGGCCCGGACGGCCTCCTCCGGGTCCGTGTGGACCGGCCCGAGCATCCAGCGCGGCGCGTACGCGCCGATCGGCAGCAGCGCCACGTCGATGCCCGGGTAGCGGGCGCCGATGCGCTGGAACCAGTGGCCGTAACCGGTGTCGCCGGCGAAGTGGACGCGCCGGCCGTCCGGGGCCGTGAGCACCCAGCCGCCCCACAGCGAGCGGCAGGTGTCGGTGAACGTCCGCTTGCTCCAGTGGTGGGCGGGCACGAAGTCGAAGCGGACGGGCCCGGCGGCGCCCGGCAGTTCGACCGCTTCCCACCAGTCCAGTTCGGTGACCCGGGTGAAGCCGCGCCGCCGTGCCCAGCGGCCGAGACCCGCGGGGAGCAGGAGGTGGGTGTGGCGCGGGAGCCGCTTGAGGGTGGGGGCGTCCAGGTGGTCGTAGTGGTTGTGGCTGATGACGACGGCGTCCACCCTGGGCAGGTCCTCCCAGGGGACGCCGGCCGGGGTGATTCTGGGCGGGGTGCCGAGGATCCGCCGGGACCACACCGGGTCCGTGAGGACGGTGAGCCCGCCGACGGCGATCACCCAGCTGGCGTGTCCGGCCCAGGTGACGGCGACCGTGGCGGCGTTGACGACCGGGGGCGGGCCGGGCGTGACGGGCAGCTCGGGGACCTCCCGCAGCGCCTCGGCGCCCGGCCGCAGCATCCCCTCCCGGGCGAGCCGGGCCAGCGCCCGGACGCCGGGCAGCGGCGCGGTGAGCCGGTCGGCGAAGGACCGCGGCCAGCTACGGATCTCCCCCGTCGGACGCGGTTCCGGGAGGGAGCCCCCGGGTTCCGAGAGGGGGCGCTCGGTCTGCTCGGTCATCGATGGGCTCCGTTCGGGGGGACCGGGGTGCCGGCGCGGCGCGGGGGCGGCGGCACCCTCGTCGACGGTGGTCGGGAACCTGTCGGGAACCTCAGGTGCCGGTGCCGGCTCACGCGTCCTCGCCGGTTCACCTGCCCTGGCCGGCTCATGTGCGGGTGCCGACTCACCTGCCTCGGCCGCCGGCTCATGTGCCCCAGCCGGCTCATGTGCCGTGACCTGCCCACCTGCCGGTGCCGGCTCACCCGCCCCGGCCGGCTCACGTGCCGGTGCCGGCCAGGGCGTGGAACGCCGCTTCCAGGCCGGCCAGCGCCTCGGCCGCCTCCGGCAGGGCCGGCGGGTCCGGGGAGTCGAGGGCGCGCTGCCGCGGTTCGTCGCCGGTGCCGAGGAACGGCAGGGCGGAGAGCCGGACGCGCAGGGCGTCCGGGTCGTCCCCGAAGCGGTGGCCGCCGGGGACGGGATGGCCGAGCACCGCGCCCAGGTGCGCCTCCAGCTCGACGGAGTCGGTGATGCCCCGCCGGGCGAGGCCGGCGCGCAGCTCGCCGAGGTCGGCGTAGAGGTGGGGGCCGGTCTGGGGCGGGCGGGCGAGCGCCCCGGCCGCGGTGACCCGCTCCAGGACGGCGGCGGCCATCCGCCCGTAGAGCCGCGCGGCGGCCGTGGTGTGCTCGCGGACGGGAGGCGGTTCGGTCAGTGCCCAGCGGGCGGCGACGGCGACGGGCGGCGCGAGTTCGGCGCGCAGCGCGTCCAGGACGGACGCCACCCGGGCGCGCAGCACGGCGCCGGGACCGGACTCCGGGAACAGGGCGAACGCGGCCGGCCAGGCCGCCGGCAGGAGGGTCCCGGCGAGCTCGGTGAGGACCACCACGCGCTCGGGGTACATCTCGGCGGGCCCGACGAAGACGGTGGCGTGCGGGTCGTGGCGGACGTCCCGCCAGGTCTCGTCGCTGACGACCGTCAGGTCCGCGCCGGCCGCGGCCTCGCACACCTCGTGCACCAGCTCCGGCGGCGCGACCGTACCGGTGGTGTCGTCGGCGACCGACAGGACGAGGAACCGCGGCCTGCCGCCCTCGGCGCGGATCCTGCGGACGGTCTCCAGCAGGGCGACGGGATCGGGGACGCCACCGGCCTCGGCGGTGACGGGCACGTGGTACGCCAGCCGGCCGGCGAGCCGGGCGAGCGGCGCGTACCAGGACGCGCAGGGGCGGGTCAGCAGCACCTCGCCGCCGGCGGAGGCCAGCAGGGCCAGCAGCAGCGGCTGGGCGCCGGGCGCGGCGAGGACGTCGGAACGCTCGGGGGCGGGGCCCCGGCGGGCCCGGTAGCCGCAGGCCGCCGCCCGGAGCTCGGGCCCGCCGCCGACGGGCTCCGGCCCGGTCCGGGACGCGGCCTCGGCGAACCGCTCGCGCAGTTCGGGCGGGACGGGCAGCCCGCGCTCGGCGGCGGGGAACGTGGGGAACGCGGGGGGCGCGGAAGGCGAGGGGGGCGCAGGGGGCGTGCACGAGTGGTTTCGCTGCATCCTGCGCACCTCCGTCCCGCGGATCGCCGTCCGCCGCGCCCGCTTGTCCGGCGGAGCTTTTCCGCAAACGTTTTTCTGTCCACCTTCGCAGATCACGGCGGTGCCCGGCCGCCTGACACGGGCGGGCGGGTGACGGACCGGACCACGGAACGGCACGGGACGTGGCCGCCGGGGGCGGGCGGGAGGACCACCATGCCCGACGGGCGGAACGCCCGGGAAGAGGACGGGGGAGCTCCGGCCGGGTGGCGCGCCGTGCGGGAACTGCCGTCCCATGAACGGGAGTTCGGCCACCCGAGGCCATCTTCCACACCGCCCCAGGGCAACTAGCCTGGCTGCCATGAACATTCTCGGGACTTCGCTAAGGGTGTGCGTCGGCGATCTGGAAGCGGCGATCGCCGTCTACGAACGACTGACCGGCGCGGAAGCGGTGCGCTTCCGGCGGGGCGGCGTGTCGGTTGCCGCGGTCGGCTGCTTCTTCCTGATGAGCGGCCCCGAGGCGGAACTGTCCATCCTGCGGAAGATCACCGCCACCATCGCGGTGACGGACGTGGACGAGGCGGTCCGCGACCTGAAGGCGGTCGGCGCGGAGGTCATCGCCGGCCCGGTGCCGACGCCGATCGGGCGGAATCTGGTGGCTCGGCATCCGGACGGATCGGTCTTCGAGTACGTGGACCGGGCGCGGACATCCAGCCCGTCCGGCGCTTGAGGACTGGGGGCACCCCCTCTGGGAGCGCGCAGCGCGCTTCGGGGTGCGCGGCGGAGCCCCGCAAGAAACTGGGGGCACCTCCCAGCGGTAGCTGGGGGAGAAAGGGCGGGTCCGGGGCACAGCCGCCCGCAGGGCGACCCGCCCGCCTAACCCTCCCGCACGACGCCGCCAAGGACCGCCCCGACGGTCCTGCGCACCGCGTCCGCGCCGGGCGGCGGGCCCGTCCGGTCGGCGAAGAGCAGGTGCGCCGCCCCGATCAGCGTCGGGGCGAGGACGTCGACGTCGGCGTCGAGCGCGAGGCGGCCGAGTCCGCGCTCGGCGGCGAGGTACGAGGCGAGCACGGCCGCCGCGTCCGTCAGGAGCGGGACACCGGTGGGCCGTTCGCGGCGCAGCCGGGCCCGCAGCCCGTCCCGGGAGGTGACGAGCCCGACGATCGCGACCGCGACCGTCTCGAACAGCCCGGTGAGCGCGTCGGCGAGGCGACCGGTGAGGTCGCCCGTCCCGGCGGAGGCGCGCAGGGCGGCGCCCTGTTCCTCGACCCGCCGGACGCGGTCCAGCACGAGCTCGGCGAGGAACGCGTCGAAGTCGGCGAAGTGCCGGTGCAGGACGCCCTTGGCGCATCCCGCCTCCGTGGTGACCGCCCGGCTGGTCAGCGCGGAGGGCCCGTCCCGCAGCAGGACCCGTTCCGCCGCGTCGAACAGCTGCTCCCGCGCATCCCGCATGGCCACGCCCGTCGGCATCGCGCACCGTTCCCTTTCCGTCGGTCGCCTCCCCCGACAAGTGGGCATGCGCCCACTAGAGTGGGCGCATGCCCACTCCCTTGCCCGAGGGAGCACATCCCTCACCTCACGCGCCCCATCTTGCCCGCCACGTCGCGGAGTCGTTCGGCGCGGACCCCGAGCGCTACGACCGGGCGCGGCCCCGCTACCCCGACGCACTGATCCGCCGGATCACCGCCGCGGGCCCCGGCCCCCTCGACGTCCTCGACGTCGGCACCGGAACCGGCATCGTCGCCCGGCACTTCCGCGCGGCCGGCCACCGCGTGCTCGGCGTGGAGGTCGACGACCGGATGGCCGCCTGGGCGCGGCGCGGCGGACTCGCCGTGGAGACCGGCGCCTTCGAGACCTGGGACCCCTCCGGCCGGACCTTCGACGCCGTCGTCTCCGGACAGACCTGGCACTGGATCGACCCCGCCGCCGGCCCGGTGAAGGCCGCCGAGGCGCTGCGGCTGGGCGGCCGGCTGGCCGTCTTCTGGAACGCGGCGCTGCCGTCCCCCGAGGTGGCGGAGGCGTTCGCCGCGGTCTACGACCGGCTGCTGCCCGGCTCCCTCGCCGCCCGCCAGTGGACACCGGGCCCGGACCCCTATGGCCCGCTGTGCGCGCGGGCGGCCGACGGCATCCGGGGCTCGGGCGCGTTCGGCGCGCCGGAGCGGTGGCGGTTCGACTGGGAGCGGACGTACACCCGGGACGAATGGCTGGACCAACTTCCCACGTCGGGCGCCCACACGGGGCTTCCGCCAGAGGTCCTGGAGCGGGTGCTGGACGGCGTCGGCGCGGCCGTCGACGGGCTGGGGGGAGCGTTCACGCTGCGGTACGCGGCCGTGGCGGTCACGGCGGTACGCGCCTGACGCGGCGTCAACCAGGGCCTGACGTTGCTCCACCGAGTGAAGGTCCACTAAGGTCGGCGACGTGACTGCCGGGTCGGCCATGGGCCATACACGAGCAGGGTTCCCGGCCTCGGAGTGAGTGTGAGGCGGGTGAGAGCCCCGCCTTCCTTTCCGCGTCTTCCGTTCCGCGGGCGCCTGTTGTGGCGCGCCGCGCATCAGCGAACCCCTGACACGGAGAAACACACACCCATGCCGCACGCACCACAGTCCTCGCCCGCCCCCGCGGTCGAGTCCGTCACGCCCGTCGTCCAGCTGAACCACACCGCCGTCTACGCCGCGGACCGCCGGCAGTCAGCGGAGTTCCTCGCCGGCGTCCTGGGCGTGGAAGTCGGCGCGCCCTTCGGGCCGTTCCTCCCCGTCGACCTCGGCAACGGGGTGACGCTCGACTACTGCGAGAAGCGCGACGAGCCGATCCAGTCGCAGCACTACGCGTTCCTCGTGCCGGAGGAGCGGTTCGACGGCATGATCGACCGGCTGGAGGCGCTCGGGGTCACCTACTACGCGGATCCGCACCACGCCGAACCGGGCCGGGTCAACGGCTGGTTCGGCGGGCGCGGCGCGTACTTCGAGGACCCGTCGGGTCATAACATGGAGATCATGACCCGCCCCTACGTCCGCCCGTAGCGGCAGGGCCCGTAGCGGCGGGCGCGGCCCCGGCTACGCCTGGACGCCGGCGGGACGGCGCGGCTCACGCCACATGCCCCACAGCGTGGGCCCGCCGCCCGGCAGCACCATCTCCTCGCGCACGGTGAAGCCGAAGTGCTCGTAGACGGGGATGTTGGACTCCTTGGAGGACTCCAGGTAGGTGGGCATGCCCGAGGCGTCGGCCTTGGCCAGCCCGGAACGCAGCAGGGCGGACCCCTGCCCCTGACCCTGGGCGGCCGGGTCGGCACCGATCAACGCCAGGGACCAGTGCGGCTCCTGAGGCGTGTGCCGGGCGGCCGTCTCGACGGCCTCCCCGAACAGCCCGGCCCGGTCGCCGAGCAGGGCCACCAGCTCCTGAATGGTCTCCGCGTCGGGCACGGCCTTCTCCTGTGCCTCCGGCGCCACCCAGAACGCGGCAGCGTCCGCGGTGCGCTCGCACACGCCGTTGAGGACATACTGCCGGCTGAAAATCGTCGAGAAGTAGGCGGTCAACGACGCTTCGCGCGAAGCCTCCTCGGGGAAGAACCAGCGCATCATCGGGTCGTCGTCGAAGGCACGGGCCAGAAAGCGGCTGATCGAAGCGGCATCGTCGATGACCGCCGCCGTCGGCGTGTTCGTTATCGGCATACGTGTATTGTGCATCCAGCGATCTTGGCCCGCGGACGGGGGTCGGGTTCCGGCCGATCGCTGTTGCGATGCGCCCCCGGACGCTCCCCCACCGTCACCGGCCCGCTAACCTCCCGGAACCCGGGGTGCGAGGCCGTGGGACGTGACGGAGGTGGCTGTGCGATCCCCTGGAGAAGCGGCACGCGCCCGCCTGGAATGGTGGGCCAACAGCGAGATGTGCCTGATCAGCGCTCCCGTTCGGGTGACCGCCGGGCCCGGTGGTCATGCCTGGGAGGCGGTGGCCGAGACGGATCCGGGCCACGCGGAGAGCGAGGAGCTGCGGCAACTCGCCCGGAAAGACCCCTGGTTCACCCTCAGACTGGCGGACGGATCGAGCGTCCCGGTCGAGGTGGAGCCGTCGGGGGACGTCCTGAAGCTGCGGGAGGCCGCGGACGGCGCGGGGGCGCCTCGCTGACCGCCCCGCACGCGCCCGCGCGCGCCCGGACATGACCCAGAGCACGTTTACGCCGCACGCGGCAGGGTGTTACGTTCGCGCCGACGCGAGAGACGCGTGTGATCACGGATGAGGAGGTCGATGAATATGGCCGTCGCAGGCCTTCTTCGGCATCCCCTCATCCGGCCCGCGCACTAGCCGAACAGCGTGGTCCGGTCGCCACAACGACCAGGAGAATCACGTGCATTCCCCCATCGCGACACCCCGCACCCAGCTGACCACCGAGCGCCTCGTCCTGCGCCCCTGGACCACCGCCGAGGCCGCGGCGGTCCTCGCCGGCGCCCGCTCGGCGCAGTGGGCGGACGACTTCCCCGCCGAAGGCGACCACGTCATCGCCGGCCTTCTCCGGCAGAACCCGGCATGGCTCGGCGAGCACGGCCACCGGTTGGTCGTCGAACGGTCCGGCGGTCACCTCGTGGGCTCCATCGGCCTGTTCTGGCCGCCCGCCGAGGGGGTCCTGGAGCTCGGATACGGCATCGTGGCCTCCCGACGCGGCCGGGGCTACGCCACCGAGGCCACCCGGGCCCTGGCGGTGTTCGCCCTCGCCGCACCCGGCGTCCACACCGTGTCCGCCGGTGCCGAGCTGTCGAACCCGGCGTCCGTCCGCGTCCTGGAGAAGGCGGGCTTCCGCCGCTCCGCCACCGACGGCGACGTGGCCCGCTTCGAGCTCACCGCACCGGAGCGGTACGCCCGGTGACCCCGGGGGCCGACGGCTCTCACCGGCCTGCCACCGGCCCGCCGTCGGCCCCGACCGTCACCTGAACGAGCGATGTTCACCCCAGTCCCCCGGCATCACACTCGAAGGCGGGCGGTGCGTACTCCGCACGCATCGCAGGGTGAAGGAGGACCGTGATGTTCCTCGTGACCACGCGTGGCTGGCCCGCCGCCGGGGCCTCGGCCCTGCTCCTGGCGGCGACGGCCGCACTGCCGAGCACCGCGGCCGGCGCCGCGCGCACCCCGCTGGCGACCGTCAACTGCGCCGGTTCGATCAACGTGAACGTGCACCCCGTCAACGGCGCCGTCGACGGCAAGAGCGGCAGCGACTTCCGCTGTGCGACGCCCGATCAGTCCTTCGCGGCCGTACTGACGATCTCCGGCTCGGTGACCGGCAGCGGCGACCTCTTCTTCACCACGAGAACCACCGACAGCCTCAAGCGGTCGGACACCGGCCAGGTCATCACCTTCTCCATCGACCGCCGCTTCGACCGGGACAGCGCCGGAGCGTCCGGCAACGCCACCGAACGCGGCTCCAGCGGCCAGGCGAACGACTCCGGGACGGGCTTCTTCGGCACCGGGACGGGCCTGGTCACCTTCGTCATCAACAACAACTACCTGCTCGACGTCCACACCTGAGGGCACGGTCGGTCGCACCCTCACCCGGTCACAGCCGGTCCCCTCCCCCGCCCGGCCGCCACCTTGAGCAACCGCTCGGCGGCCACCCGCGCCCCGTCTCCCCGGACGGTGCCCGCCACCTCCCGCGCCCGTGCGCCGGTCCCGGGCTCCAGCGCCGTGGCGAGCGCGGCGGACAGCGACGCGGCCGTAGGCGCCGGCCCGCCGTGGCCGTGCACCGCGCCGATGCCCAACTCGGCGACCCGGGCGCCCCAGTAGGGCTGATCCGCGATCAGCGGAACCACCACCTGCGGCGCCCCGGCCCGCGCCGCCGCCGTCGTGGTGCCCGCGCCGCCGTGGTGCACGACGGCGGCCACCCGGCGGAACAGCGCCTGCTGGTTGACCTCGCCCACGACGAAGCAGTCGCCGGCGTCGTCCACCGGGGCCAGGCCGGCCCAGCCGCGCGCGAAGAGGACGCGGCGCCCCCGCGCCCGGCACGCCTCGACGGCCACCCGGGCGATGCCCTCGGGGGCGTGCGCGGCCATGCTGCCGAAGCCCACGTACACCGGTGGCGCGCCCGCGTCCAGGAACTTCTCCAGGTCGTCCGGGAGCGGGCGGTCGTCGGGCAGGATCCACGGCCCCGTCCGCACGAGGTCGAAGTCCGTCATGCCCTCCGACGGGCACAGCGTCGGGTCCGCCGCGAGCCACGGCCGGCCGACGAAGACGTGGTCGCGGACGTTGTCGACGGGCGGCAGGCCGAGCGCCGCCCGGTGGGTGTTCAGCGCCTCGCCGTACAGGGCGTTGACGCGCTCGGCGTCCTGCCGCCACAGCACCCGCAGGTCGGTCTCGCCCTCGGGGGACGGGGTGCCGGGGCGCGCGCCGGGGCGGAAGCGGGGTGACGGCAGCCCGTAGATGTGGAAGCAGGCGTACACGTAGCCGATGCCGAGCTTCTGGGCCACGTCCCGCGCCCCCGCCGGCATCAGGCCGGTCGCCAGGACGACGTCACAGCCCTCGGCCGCCGCCGTGAGCGTCTCGAAGCGGGCGGCGACGAGCGCGGGGGGCGAGCCGGAACGCGTCCTCCCGCGTGGGCGGCCGGGTGCCGGACACCACCGGCCGTACCGCCGGCCCCAGCGGCACGAACCGCACCCCGGCCCGCTCGAGCAGCACCGCGAACTCCTCGTCCGGCGGCGCGCAGACGCGCGCCTCCCCACCGAGCTCCCGCACCGCGGCCGCCAGTCCCGCGATCGGTTCGACGTCCCCGCGCGATCCCATGCCGTGAGCAGTACTCGCATCCTTCGCGACCCCTATGTCCGTTCGATCCGGCTTTGGCCGCTGATTGTGCGGGGTGGTGGGGGCCTTGCCGCAAGTCCCCTGTTGGGTTATACGTTGAGAGTGGCGAGGAGTGCGTGTTCTCCTCGCCTTCGTCGATTCCCCCCTCCGGGACCGTTGTGGCCCGTCATGGATGACGGTCCCCGAGCGGGCCGGCCGGGCGCCGTTGCCGCAGGACGGTGATCGTGCGCTCGCACCAGTCGCGGTTGCCCTGTTCGAAGGCGAGGCCGCGCAGGCAGGTGAGGTACGGGCCGACGCGGTCGCCGTGGCGGAGGAACTCCTCCTCCGTGCGGTCACCGCGCATGCCGCCCAGCAGCCTGCCGAAGAGGTCGATCTTGGCCTGGGCGAAGGCGGCGCGCTCGGCGAGTTGGGCGATCAGCGCGTCGGTGTCGACCTCGTCGGCGGCCTGGACCTTGACGAGCAGGTCGTCACGGATGAAGGAAGGCTTCGCGGACGCGGCCGCGAACGCCTCCAGTTCGGCCCGCCCGGCGTCGGTCACCCGGAACAGCCGCTTGGTGGGCCGGGTTTCCTGGACCACCTCCCGGCCCGCGACGAGCCCGTCCTTCTCCAGGCGGCTCAACTCGGCGTAGAGCTGCTGCGGCCGCGCGTGCCAGAAGTTCGCCACGCCCAGGTCGAACGCCTTGGTCAGCTCATACCCGCTGAGCTCCCCCTCCAGCAGTGCCGCCAGCACGGCGTGCCGTAGCGCCATCGGATCGCCTTCCTCCATCTCCCTGTCCCGCCCTGCCGCACCCCTGTCGCGAGGCGCACCAGCATGGTACTCATGAATATGAGTAATCACCTTTATGAGTAGCAGGAGCGTGAGCCAGGCATGACCACTGCCGACCGATCCCGCACCACCGACCGATTCCGCGCCGCCGTCGACAACCGCGATCTGGCGGCCCTGGACGACCTGTTCACCGAGGACATCCGCTTCTACAGTCCCGTCAAGTTCACTCCCCTCGAAGGCAAACCGATGGTGCTCCGCCTCTTCGGCGTGCTGCTGCGCACCTTCCACGACTTCCGCTACGTCGGCGACCACACGGGCACCGCGCAGACCAGCGCCGACGGCACCCCGGCCCCGTCGGCGGTGCTGCTCTTCCGCGCCCGGGCGGGCGGCAAGGAGATCCACGGGATCGACCTGCTGCACTTCGACGAGGACGGCCGCATCAAGGAGTTCACGGTCATGGTCCGTCCCCAGTCCGCCGCCCTCGCACTGGGCGAAGCGGTCCACGCCGGCCTGGTCGCGGACGCCGACCCGGGGGCGGATGCCGGCCGGTAGGCGGGCCCCGAGCGACCACGGGTTCAGGCCGTGCAACCCATCGTGTAACCCACCGCCCGGGCCCGCGCGGCCACCGCGTCGAAGTCGGCGGTCGAGGACAACGCGGTCACCGTCCGGCGGCTCAGCGGCGCGCCGGCCAGGACCGCCGCCACGGCGTCACGGTCGACGCCCTGCTCGAGGCAGTCCTCGGCGTAGTCGGCGTACGCGTCCGCGCCGCGGTCGGTGAGCAGGCCGAACAGCCAGCCGGAGCCGTCCGTTTCGTCGTCGGCGAACTCGACCGGGCCGTGCCGCCAGGCCGCCGCGCCCTTCTCCCGCCATACGCACACCGTCGCGTCGAAGAATCCGTCGAGCCGGAACTCCGGCGTCTCCGCGTACCGCGCGAGGGGCGCGGGCAGCCCGTCGAGGAGGCCGCGCCAGTGCACGCGCGGCCACTCCCGCCAGGGAGTGGCCGCGCTCTCGTGGTCGAACCCGTAGAGGAACACGCCGGCCGGGTCGAAGACGACGGCGTACTCGTCGCCGGAGCCGTTGTCCATGGTGGCCAGGCCGACGCCCGGCCGCCAGTCGGGCGTGAACGAGTGGGCGGGAAAGGACGGATCGAGGACGAAGTCGAGCAGGGCGAGTGCCCGGCAATGGGACTGGAGGGCATCCGGGTCGGGCAGCAGCTTCACCAGCGTGTGAACGGTCATGGCTCCATTGAACCGCCCACCACTGACATCGCCCCGACCCTCAGCCCCCAGCCCCCAGCCCCCGGCTACGCGCGCGCTGGACGACCCGGAAGTTCCCCATCATCGCCACGTCCTCGTGTTCGAGGGTTGTGGCAGTGCGGCATGTACCGCCCCCGGTAGCCGGCGAACCGCACCAGCACCTCCACCACCTCGAACGGGCGGACGTCCACCGTGTCCTTCCAGCCGGCGTCCGGGGCGGCGGGCGGCCTGCCGCCGCGTGCCGCGACCTGGAACTGGGCGAGGTGGACGTGGACGGGGTGGTGGAAGTCGCTGCTGAAGCGCCAGCGTTCCACCGTGCCCAGGCGCGGTGCCGCCAGGTCGGCCCGGGGGTCGAAGGGGCGGCCGTTGACGGTCCAGAGCGGACGGCCCTCGCCCGCGTTCGTGCGGCGGAAGTCGAAGGTGCGGACCGGCAGGTCGGCGCGCGGCGCCAGGTGCTCGTAGGAGGTGGCGAGGCGGGGAGGGGCGCGGCTGTCGTCCCGGCCCCCGCGCAGGACGTCGAAGCGCATGACGTCCCGCATGCCGCCCCGGGCCGCCGTGTTGCGCAACGTGACGCGCGTGCCGAGCGGGTGGCCGCCGAAGTCGGCGACGACGTCGGCCCGTTCTCCGGGGGCCAGGGTGACGCTACGCAGCGGCCGCGGGGCGAGGAGGAGGCCGCCGCCGCTGCCGACCTGGAGGAACCCCGCGCGGGGCCCCTGGTCGGCCTCCGGGGTGAGCTGGTAGCGGCGGGCGTTGGAGGCGTTGAGGAGGCGGAAGCGGTGGCGGGTGGCCGAGACCTCCAGGACGGGCCAGGGCGCGCCGTTGACGAGCTGGACGTCGCCGAGCACCCCGTCCGGGAAGGCGTCGTGGACGCGGCCGGGGGCCGGGTAGCGGAAGGAGCCGTCCTCGTCGAACGAGCGGTCGCACAGCATCAGCGGGATGTCGCGGTCACCGCCGGGTAGCGGAAGCCGGTCCTCCTCCTCGTCGCGGACAAGGAAGAAGCCCGCCAGGCCGCGCCAGACCTGCGGGGCGCTGAAGTCCATGCGGTGGTCGTGGTACCAGAGCGTCGCGGCCCGCTGCGGCAGCGGGTAGGCGTAGTCGCGGTACCCGACGGCGACGCGGCCGTCCGGCACGTCGCCCGCCATGCCGTCGTGGGTCCGTGTCCCGCGCACCCGGCCCGGTGCACAACCGGCCGGGAGGAGCAGGTCGGTGGGGTAGCCGTCCGACTCCGGCGGGGTGACGCCGCCGTGCAGGTGCGTCACCGTCGGAACGCCGAGGCTGTTGCGCACCCGGAGCACCGCCCCGCGCCCCGAGCGGGCGGTGAACGTCGGACCGGGGAAGATCCCGTCGTACCCCCACGCCGTCGTCCTGCGGCCGGGCAGGATCTCGACGCGGCCCTCGCGCTGCTCCACCTCGTAGACGTCCGTTCCCCGTTCGCGGCGCGCGGGCCGGGCCACGGGCGGTACGGGCAGGGGGACGCCGAAGGGCCTCGGCGGCGGGCCCGCGCTCGCCGGCACCCGGCCGGTCGACGCGCCCGCCAGCCGGGACCAGCCCGCCGCCCCCACCGTCACCGCCGCACCGGCACCGGCCGTCAGCCCCAGCACCCCGCGTCGGCTCAGGAGCCTCACCCGGCCACCTCCGTGACGGCGACGGCGGGGGTGACACGGTGCGAGAACGCCCAGTACGCCATGGCCGTCGCGCAGCCGAAGACGGCCATGCCCAGCGGCATGTGCCCGGCCAGCGCACGCGCCTCGCCGAGCCCCCGCTGTATGCCCACCAGCACCACCAGCCCCGCGCTCACCACCGCCGGCCAGCCGGGGGCGCGCAGCCACCGCCACACCACCAGGGCGGCGGCCGTCTCGACGACGGTCAGGGCGCTCAGCACACCCGCGTTGGCCGCGTGCCAGGCGAGCAAATCCAGATCGCCGGTGACGAAGAGGCCGGCCAGGGCGGCCTGGACGAGCGTGTCCAGCAGCACCGCCACGGCTGCGGCTCGCAGCACGCGCATCGGCCACACGCGCCCCGGCCGTCGGGGCCCGTTCACCGATCCGTCACGGCGCCCGCTCACCGGTCCGCCCCGGCGGCCAGCGCCCGCTCGTACGCCTCGAAGCCGTCCTCGACCCCCAGGAACACCTCGCCGAACGTCAGGTACCCCTCGGCGATGACGGGTGTGTCCCGCAGCGCCTCGACCAGGAAGTAGTACGCGCCCAGGTCATCCGTCTCCAGCACGACGAAGTCCGAGAAGCGGCCGTTGAACGCCTCGGCGTCGAAGAAGCGGGCCCGGACCCGGTCCGCGTAGGCGGCGAAGACGGGCTCCAGGTGCGCGGCACGCATCGCGTTGCGCTGTTCACGCGAGAGGGCCAGCCAGCGCGGGGTGACCGTGTAGGTGAGGACGATGCCGTACGTCATTCCAGACTCCCCCGAGGAGACAGCTCATTGCTAACACCGTTAACTTTCCGGGAGAAGGTAAAGTTACAGGTGTTCACTTTGTCAAGCGGGAAGGCGGGCCGAGCCCGATGACCAGCAATGCGGGACCGCGCACCGGCCGCCGCCACCGGGTGCGCGAGGAGGCGCTGGCGGAGATCCTGCGCACAGGCCGGCGGCTCCTCGTCGAGGAGGGGCCGGGGGCCGTCACCCTGAGGGCCATCGCCCGCGAGATGGGCATGACCGCGCCCGGCCTCTACCGCTACCACGCCGGCCACCGCGACCTGATCCAGGCCCTGGCCTCGTCCCTCTACGACGAACTCGCCGCCACCCTGGCCGCCGCCCGCGACCGCCACCCGGACACCGAGCCGGGGAGGCAACTGCGCGAGGCCTGCCGCGAGTTGCGCCGCTGGGCGCTCGCCCACCCCCGCGAGTTCGGGCTGCTGTTCGCCAAGCCGGACGCGGACGCGGACACCACGCCCGGCACCGCCGCCCACGACTCCGGCTGGCGTTTCGGCGGCGTCCTCCTCGGCCTCATGGTCCGGCTGTGGCGCGACGGAACGATCCGCCCGCCCGCCGGCCTCGACCCCGCGTGGACGGCGCAACTGGAGGAGGTCCGCGAGCATCTCGACGGCGAGCCGGTGCCGTTGGACGTCATCTACGTGTTCGTCGCCTGCTGGGCGCGCCTGTACGGGACGGTCGCCGTCGAGGTCTTCGGACACCTCGACTTCGCCCTCACCGACCCCGAGCCCCTCTTCGAGCGCACCCTCGACGACATCCTGACCGCTCTGGGCGTCACGGACGTACGGCCTGGGACCGTACGGGGCCGAACGGTGAAAGGCTGAGCGGCTGAGCGCGATCAGGATGCCCGGCCGGCCGGCTGGACGGAGTCCGGGCCGACGCTCGTCTGCACCGCGTGCGGGGTGCGCCGCTTCCCCGACTACGCGGCCCTGTGGTGGCCGACCTGGGAGTACCGGGCGGTGGGCCCGTACAGACCCTGGGTGCGGGACGGCCGGGTCCGTCCCGTCACGGAGTCATGTGCTGTCGTCCCGACGCATGACACGCATCCTGAAGCGCAGGCTGTCCGGCGTACCTCGGTCGTCGAAGTCGAGGAACGCCACAGGCCCGCCGGGCGAGTCGAAGGTCCGGCGGTCGCGTGGAGCGAGCGGAAGGCCGGGGTGGCCCTCGATGTGGGCGAGCAGGCCGTCACCGGTCGGCGCGATGTCGACAGCGGCCGCTTGTGAGACGTACCGGCCCGCGTAACGGGACAGGTCCACTGGGCCGGGGTCCGTTTCCGGACCGGGTGGCGGCCCAGGCCGGTCGAGCAGCGCGGTGACGGCGTCGATCCCCTGGTCGGAGTTGGTGAGCACGACGACGGCGGTCCGGGTGGCGGGGTCGGCGGCGATCAGGCCGGACTGGCCGGGATTGGCGCCGCCGACGCGCACGCTGGACTGAACCGCGTTGGCCCAGACCATCCAACCGAATCCGGCGCCGAGCATCGTCGCCACGCCGCCGGGGGCCGGTACGTGCAGCGTGCGCATGACCTCCGTGCCGGGTCTGCGCAGATGCGCCAGGGTGAAGCGGCCGAGGTCGGCCGAGGTGGACACCAGGGTGCCGCCGGCCGGGTCGAGGCCGCGCGTGCACATCGGGTTGTCGATCCGCCGGGGCAACACCGCCGGTTCGCCGCCACGGACCACATGACCGCGGACGGAGCTCAGGTCGTGTTCGGCGTCCACGCCGGTGACGAAGCCCGTGTCGCGCATACTCGCCGGGTCGAGGACCTTCTCGCGGAGCGCCTCTCGCCACGTCCGCCCCAGCAGGACTTCGACCAGTCGGCCCGCGAGGACGACGCCGCCGTTGCAGTAGGAGAACGTCGCACCCGGCGGGAACAGCGAGCCCGCGCCTCGCAGCATCTCCACATAGCGCGCGATGGCGTCGTCGTTCCCGGTGTCGACGAAGACGTCGCCGGCGTCCAACCCCGAGGAGTGCGACAGCAGATGACGTACGAGCACGCCGCCCCAGGGTCCGGGGACGAACCGGGCCAAGGGGTCGTCCAGACCGAGCAGGCCGTCGAGGACGCAGCGCATCACCAGGTCGGCCGTAAGGAGCTTGGTGACGGAGCCGACCCGGAACCCGGTGCCGGTGGTCATCGGCTCGCCGGTCTCCGCGTCGGCCACGCCCGCCGCCCCCACGCCCACCGTGCCGCCGGCGACACCCGCGACCTGCACACCGACGACCGACGGTAGTGCCGCCAGCCGTTCGGCCGTCGCCTGCGGGTCGGCGGCCAGGGTTCCGATGGGGTCGAGCGCGAGGTCGTCGAGGGCGTTCGGCACGGATTCCACCACACACTTCCCAACGTCATGAGGATGAGGACGGCCGACGGGAGGATCCGCCGCCACGGTGATCACGCTTCGGGGGCGAGGCCGAGATGCTCCTCCAGGCGTGCGATGCGCCGGTTCAGCGGTTCCAGCTCGGCACGCACGGCCGCGGCGAGTGCGTCCCGCGCGTCGGCGGGCTTCCGCGGCCGGCCCTGTCCGTCTTCGGCCCGCAGGTGGACGTAGCCCGCGAGCGCGGCGGTGACGGCTCGGCGGACGAGCTTGGGATCGGCTCCCAGCGCCCGTAGTACCTGACCGGCGATGCCGTCGGGTTCGGCGGCCAGGCCCAGCAACAGATGTTCGCAGCCGACGTAGTTGTGGCCGAGGGCGGCCGCCTCGGTGACGGCCAGTTCCAGGGCGCGGGCCGCGGGTCCGTCGGGTCGGCGTGGATCGCCGTCGGGCAGGGTGGCCACCTGTTGTCCGGACCGGCGGCGGGCCAGTTCCCGTCCGACCCGTTCCGGCTCGATCTCCATCGCGCGCAGCACGTGCAGGGCCAGGTTGGTGCCCTCGTCCAGCATCGCGCCCAGCAGGTGGTGGGTGGCCGTCCTCGGGGCGCCTGCGTTCCGTGCCCGTTCCACCGCCAGTCCGAGCACGGTGCGCGCCCGCGCGGTGAAGTGCGCCAGCGCCCCGGTCGGTGCGTCACCGGCATCGGCCAGGATCGCCTCCGGGACGGCGGTCACCCGGCGTACGGCCTGTTCCAGAGCCCGTTGGCACACCGCCGACACCGGGACGCCGGTCTTCTTGACCGCCTCGGCCAGATCATCGGGCAGATAGACGTTGACCTTTGGCATGCCCCCTACCGTAACCCCATAGGGGTTATGGGTCGAGAGGTGCGCCGCGCCTGAGTCCAACAACTGGCCCGGACTAGCTGGCGATTGGCCGTACCATGGGCCGCCACCAGAGGGCGGCGCACGCGTGAGGGAGATGCCGCCGGCCGCCAACTGCCGCCATCCGGCGCCCGGCTGGACGGAGTCCTGGCCGGCGCTCGTCTGCACAGCCTGCGGGGTGCGCCGCTTCCCGGACTACGCGGCCCTGTGGTGGCCGGCCCAGGAGTACCGGGCGGCGGGGCCGCGCCCGTTCATCGGCGGCCGTCGCCCTGTGCCGCAGAGCTTTGAGCCCGTGTCACCGATGTCCGATCGGTAAAGGCCCCTGTCACGGGCGCGCTGCCACCGCGCCGTACGGCGGGTGGGACCGAGCACCGCCCCGGCCGGCCGGCACCGACGATGGCCGGTACCGTCGCGGCCGGGGCGGTCGTGCTGCCGCCGGCCACCGCCGTCGCAGAGGGGCCGGGCCGCCGCTAGCGCAGGTGCCGGGTGAAGAACCGGGCCGCGGCGTCCCCCGCGAACTGCGGGACGCCGGTATGTCCTCCCATATTGGCGTGCAGCGTCTTCTCCTCGGAACCGAACGCGTCGAAGAGGTCCAGGGCCGCCTGCCGGTCGTTGCCCTCGTCGTCCCACTGCAGCAGGACGTGCAGGGGAATGGTGACGCGGCGGGCCTCCTCGAACATGGCGCGAGGGATGAAACTCCCGGCGAACAGGACAGCGGCCGAGATGCGCGGCTCGACCACCGCCAGCCGGGTCCCGATGGAGATCACTCCCCCTGAGTACCCGACAGGACCGCCGATTTCGGGCAGCGACAACAAGGCGTCCAGGGCGGTCTGCCATTCCGGGACCGCCCGGTCGACCAGGGGGAGGACGAGGGCGTCGATGATCTCGTCGCCGACCGGCTCGCCGGCCTCCATGGCCCGGCGCAGGGCGGCGCGGGCCTGTTCGGCGGCGGGCCAACGGGGCCGGTCGCCGCTTCCGGGCAGTTCGATGGTGGCCGTGGCGAAGCCGTCCGCCGCGGAGTGCCGGGCTCGGGCCACCAGCCGGGGGTACGCCTTGCGCAGTCCGAGGGGAGGGGGGCCGAGCAGGATCAGCGGCACCGGTGCGGACAAGGATGCGGATGCGGGCGTCCACAGGATGCCGGGGATCTCACCGAGGGTGAACTCGCGCTCGAGGAGGCCGTCGTCGAGGCGTCGTTCAGAAGTGACATGCATGGTCGTGCCTTTCGGGAGTGCACGGAACGGCGCTCCCGGGCGACGACCTATCGCCCGACCGTGACCCCGGAGGAGAGCACCCACGTCGATACGTTCACGGGTACCACCTCCTCGATGTCTTGCACGGCTGCGGGAAGGTTAGCAGACAGTGGGATCAGCCTTCGATGAGACGAACAGGCATCGCGCCCCACGCTCGCCCCGCACTCGGATCCGCCTCGAACTCGCGTGCGAGCACGATGCAAAGGGCCCGCGTTCGCCCGCCCGGATGGCACCGACGGGCGCCCGTTTCATCCCGTACGCCCCGTGGTACCCCTGCCGCAAGCATGCGGAGGTGCGGGGATGACCGAGAGCGTGGGCGTGGCCGAGAGCGTGACCGAGGCGGAGCGCGGGAGCACGTCGCGGGGGACGGCCTCGACGGCGGTGACGTTGGCGACGCAGATCTGCCGGTTCGACGACGTCCTGGGCGCGGCGGAGGCGGACCGGCTGCTGGAGGAGGGGTGCCACGCGCTGATGGACGAGGTGAGGGGGCGGGGCGCGGGGGCGGAGGCGATGGTTCCGCCGACGTGGCGGTGCGCGGACCAGGCCGCCCGGTTCCCGTCGCTCACCGCCGTGGTGACGCGGCTGGCGCCGATGGTGATGACGATGCTGGGGGTGCCGGTGGTGGATCCCCGGGTGTCGTTCGGGTTCACGATGCACAACGAACTGCCGCCCGACGCGCGGCGGCAGGACCCGCCCGTACGCGACAGCGAGGCCCCGGGGTCGGAGTCGGGCTCGGGCAGTACGCACCGCATCTCGTTCATCTACCACCTGCACCGCAGGCCACGCGGGTTCACCGGCGGCCAGACGCGGATCTACGACACGACCGTCCGCGAGGGGCACCCGGGTATCGCGGAGTCGTTCCGGGACGTGCAGCCGGACCACGACTCGCTGGTCTTCTTCCCGTCCGACGCCTGGTACCAGGTGCGTCCGGTGGCCTCGCCGTCGGCGAAGCTGCTCGACAGCCGGTTCGCCTTCCACGGCCGGCTCGGCTCCGGTCCCCGGTGAGCGGGGAGACCGGCTCATGACCGCCGCGGCGCCCGCGCGTCTGACCGTCGGCACGGCCGTCCACGACGACTACGACGGCGCGTACTTCACGCTCCTCTCCCTCCGCCTCCACCACCCCGAGGCCGCCGACCGCGTCGACCTGCTCGTCGTGGACGGCGATCCGGACGGTCCGGGCGGCGCGGGCCTGCCGGCACTGGCGGACACCGTCCCGCGCCTGCGCCGCGTACCCGCCGGGCACCTGCGCGGCAGCGCGCTGCGGGACCTCGTCGTCCGGGAGGCCCGGACGGAGTGGGTGCTGACGGTGGACCCGGGCGTCCTGCTCGCGCCGGGTGCCCTCGCCGGCCTCCTCGCGTACGCGGACGAGCACCCGCACTCCCCCGACCTGCTGCACGGGCCGCTGCTCGGGGACGGTCTACGCGACATGCGGACCCACCTCGACCCGGTGTTCGACGGCGCGTCGTTCGGCACGCCGGGGTGCAATCCGCGCGGGACGGATCCGGCGGCGCCGCCGTTCGAGATCGGCATGCAGGATCTCGGGCTGTTCGCCTGCCGTACGGACGTCTGGCCGGGGCTCAACCCGCGGCTACGGGGGGCGGGGGCGGAAGTGGGGTCGCTGCACAAGCGGTTCCGGGCGGCGGGGGCGCGGGCACTGTGCCTGCCGTTCCTGCGCTGGACGCGGCGGTCGGTCCGGCCGCCCGGCACGGCCGTTCCCGTGGAGACCGCCGACCGCTGCCGCGATCACCTCCTCGCGTGGGAGGAGGCGGGCCTGGCCGTCGAGCCCGTCGTCGACCACTACCGCGAGGCGTGCGGTGACGTCGTCGACGACTGGGTGGCCGAGCACGCCGCCGAACGCGGGCATCCGCTGGACGAGTTCGACGCGCTGGTGTGCGTCAACGCCGACGCCGACGTGCACCGCTGGGTGGCCGCCCACCGCCGCTTCCGGCGGCTGGGCATCGCCGGGCGCGTACGCCGCCTCCCGGCGCCCGCCGTCCCCGGCGAACCGGCGGCCGGGTACGCCCTCGCACACCGGACGGCCGTCGCCGAGGCGCGGCAGCGGGGGCTGCGGCACGTGCTGGTCTTCGAGGACGACGTCGTCTTCTGCCACGACGCGACGAGCGTGCTCCGGGCGCACGTCGCGGAGCTGGCCGACCGGCGGTGGACCGTCTGCCGGTTCGGCGGGGCGGCGGTCGCGTACCACGCGCGCGTCTTCGACCGGCTGCTGGACGAACTCCCCGAAAAGGAGGCGGAGATGAGGGCCTGGGCCGGCGGGCACGGGGGTCTGGAGCGGTTCTGCGCCCGGCACTTCGCCGACACGCTCGTCCGGGTCTCGCCCGCGGTGACCTCGCGGGAACTGGCGGATCCGGAGGCCGGGGCGTACCGGGGAGCCGGGGCGTATCGGGAGGCCGGCCTGCGGTGAGGCGGCTCGGTGCCACCGTCGCAGGGGGTGGTCCGGCGCGTCGAGCGGCCGACGCACCGGACCACTTCGTGCTCTGTGTACGGCCTCTACCAGAGCCAACGATGCGTCGGCTTGTTCCTGAAGACGCGCCGGAGGGCTGCGATCACGACCGATCACCTCCTTTCCCTTGCCTCCCCCCTCCCTTCCGGTTCAAGACGCTGTGGCGGCGCGGTGCAGGACGAAGGGCCGCGGAACGGCGGCGTCCGTCACCACCGGGTACGTGGCACTCGCCGGGACGCTCAGGCGGGCCCCCGCGCCGAGGCGGTCCATCGCCGTGGCGACCATGCTGTGGGCGACCCCCGCGGCCGCACACGCGAACGGGCCCGCGCCGAACGGCAGATAGGGGCCGCAGCCGTCCGGCCGTGGCCACCGCTCGGGGTCGAAGATCCTGGGCTCGGTCCAGCGGTGCTCGTCGTGGTGGAGCAGGTACGGGCTCACGGACAGGGTCGTTCCGGTGGGGAAGCGGACGCCGCCGAACCTCCTGCGGGTACGGGACGCGGCGCCCGACCACCCAGACCATCGGGCGGTAGCGGGCGGCCTCGCGCACGAGCGAGTCCGTCGGCCACGGCCAGGGCCGGGACGCGCCTCCCGGGGCGTGGAGACAGGCCAGCAGCAGCGACCACGCCGGCACGTACCCGACGTTGCGCACGACGGACTGGTGGATCACCCGGTACAGGTCGGCCGCCGCCCGGTCGCCGAGGTCGTCGGGGCAGGCGAGCAGGACCGTGTCGAGGAGATCGCGCGGGCGTCGGGGAACGGTCTGCCGCCGCCGCTCTCGTACGTGGGCGAGCAACGCCCCGACCAGCCTGGCCCGCAGCACCTCCGCCCGCGCCCGCTGCCGTACGCGGGGCTGCCGGACGAGGACACCGCCGTGTACGGACCGGTGCGTCAGCCGCCGCAGCGGAGGCGCGGCGTCCGGGTGCAGCAGCAGATCCGCCGCGCTGCGGAAGACCAGGTCGGGGCCGGTGACGGGCCACGGGCTGGCGGGGGCCAGCCGGGCCACGGCGTTCTCCATGCCGGTGCGGAAGGCGGGTTCGTACGCGCGCAGCGCCTGGCGGGCCTCGCGGCCTACGGCGATCTGGGCCGACCGGGTCGGGAGAAGGTCACCGAAGAAAGGCGAGCGGCCGGTATTGAAGGCGGGGTCGTCGAGCACGCGGAGGGCCGGCTCGGTATCGCGCACACACCAGCCGCCCCACGGCAGCGCGAACACCGCCGCGTCGCTCCGGCGAGCCAGGTCTTCGAGGAACCCGTGCGGATCACGCGTGAACCGGCGCATGTACCCGACGCCGCCACTCATCAGACCACCTCCCCGACGCGCGACTCGGGCGTGCACCGGCTCGGCCGTGAACCGGCCGCCAGGGGTTCCCTCCCAGGGGAACAGACCCCGTCGGACATCGCATCCGCGGCCCGTCTCACCCCGCCGACCTCAGCCCCCCGACCTCACCCCACCGGCCTCAGCCCACCGACTTCACCCCGCCGGCTTCGCCACGCCTTCCGCCGCCCGGCGGAGGGCCGCGCGGCAGGCGGTGATCGCGGGGTGCCGGGCACGGCCGCGGCGGACGACGGTGGAGATGCGGCGGGTGTGGCGGGCGCGTGGGAGGGGGTGGAGGCGGACGGTGGGGTGGCGGCCGTTCCAGATGAGGTCGGGGAGGAAGGCGGCGGCGTGGCCCTCCTCGACGAGGCGGAGGTGCAGGTGGAGGTCGCTGGACTCGAAGCGGACGTCGGGTTCGAAGCCGGCGTCCCGGCAGAGCGACACGGCCCAGCGGTGGGCGGCGGTGCCCTCAGGTTCCATCACCCAGGGGTGGCCGGCGAGGGAGCGGAGGGTGATCGGAGGGCCGTCGTCCGCCGGATGGGCCGGATGGGCCGGATGGGCCGGGTGAGGGGCGGCGAGGCGGAGGGTGTCGGCGAGGAGGGGCTCCTGGTCCAGTTCGGCCGGGTGGGGGATCGCGCCGCCGGGGTACTCCTCGGTGACGACCAGGTCGAAGTCCCGTGCCAGCAGGGCAGGAAGCGCGTCTTCCGGTTCGCTCTCGGTGACGTGCGGCCGCAGCCGCGGGTGGGCCGCGCGGAGCAGCGTCAGGGCGGGGGGAACGAGCGTGAGCGCGGCCGTCTGGAAGGCGGCGACGCGGAGGGTGCCGGCGACGTCGGTCAGGGAATCGGCGATGTCCGCCTGGGCGCGTTCCAGGCGTTCGAGGACCGCTTCGGTGTGGGCGACGAGGATCTCCGCCTGATGCGTCAGCCGCACCCGTCGTCCCACCGGCTCCAGAAGCCTCACTCCTGCCTCCGCTTCCAGCTGCGAGAGCTGCTGGGAGACCGTGGAGGGGCTGTAGGAGAGGGCCGCGGCGACGGCGGCGAGGGTGCCGCGGTGTTTGAGCTCGCGGAGGAGGCGGAGGCGGTGGAGGTCGAACACGGGTGTTCCCCTCTGGGGATGGGCTGACCGTTCGCTTTTCCCGATGAATATAGGTCGGAATCATGCGCTGGACCGGAGTGTGGGACGGGCCGCAGGCTGCTGCCATGACCGCTGCCCCTCCCTCTGCCGCCCTCCTCGCCCCCGCGTGGTTCGCCCGTCCGGCCGCCCGGTCCTGGACCTGTGCGCCCGGCCCCGCCGGAGTGCGGGAGTTCCACGCCGCGCTGCCCGGATACGCGCCCACGCCCCTGACCGAACTGCCCCGGCTCGCCGCCGAACTGGGCGTGGGGCGGATCTTCGTCAAGGACGAGTCGTCCCGGCTGGGGCTGCCCGCCTTCAAGGCGCTGGGCGCGTTCTGGGCGGTGCACCGCATCCTCGCCGAACGGGCGGCGGAGGGGCCGGACGCGGCCGCGATCACCTTGGTGACCGCCACCGACGGCAACCACGGCCGGGCCCTCGCCCGGGCGGCCCGCGACCGCGGGACGCGGACCCGCGTCTTCGTCCCGTCGGGCGTCCACCCCGCCGCCGTCGCGGCCATCGAGGGCGAGGGCGCCGAGGTGGTCCCGGTGGCGGGACCGTACGACGAGGCCGTGCGGCAGGCGGCCGGGGCGGCGCGCGCGGAGGACGCGGTCCTCGTCCAGGACATGGCCTGGCCGGGCTACGAACGCATCCCCGGCTGGATCGTGGAGGGCTACTCCACGCTGTTCGCCGAGATCGACGAGCAGCTGGCGGCGGCCGGCGCGGGGGCTCCCGGGCTGGTGGCCGTCCCCGTCGGCGTCGGTTCGCTGGCCCAGGCCGCCGTCACCCACTACCGCGGCCGCCCTCCGGCCGGCGGGCGGCCGGGCCCGGCGCTGCTCGCCGTCGAGCCGGAGGCGGCGGCGAGCCTCCTGACGAGCCTCACGCGCGGCGAGCCGGTGACCGTCGCCACCGGCGAGACCGCCATGGCGGGCCTGAACTGCGGAACGCCGTCCGCCCTCGCCTGGCCCTTCCTCCGGGACGGCCTGGACGCCGCCGTCGCCGTCAGCGAGGCCGGCGCCGCCCGGGCGATGGCCGACCTGGCCGGGTCCGGCGTCCCGTCCGGACCCTGCGGCGCCGCGTCCCTGGCGGGCCTGCGGACGGCGCTGTCGGGGCCGGACGCGGTCGCGCGGCGGGACGCGCTGGGGATAGGACCGGAATCGACGGTGGTGTTGCTGAGCACGGAGGGGCGGGAGGCGAATCCGTACACGGCGACCGCCGGCTCAGACGCCCGGTGACCAACGGCTGAGCCGCCCGCTGACCGCCGGTGAGCCGGCCGGCGGCCAAGGGCGAGCCGCCCGGTGACCACCGGCTGAGCCGCCCGCTGGCGGCGCGCCCTCCCCCGGGTGAGGCGGCCGTGCGCCCGAGGGGTGACGCGGGGGCCTCACCCCGGTACGGGACGCGGGGACCGGGGACGTATGCCTCCGCCCGGAAGTCCGAGGCGCCCGCGATGGGGCGCCGCGCGTCAGAAAGGGAGTCGGCCTTGGCTCTGGTACCGAACGGCGTCTACACGATCGCCCGGCCCGGCGGCCGGTTCCTCACCCTCCGCGACGGCTCCGCCGAACCGGGCACGCCCACGCTGCTCATGCCACGCACCGCCGGCCCGGGCGAACAGGAGTGGATCCTGGAGGAGCTCGACGACGGGACGCGCACCGTCCGCAACGTGCGGAGCGGGACGCTGCTCGGCTTCCACGGGCAGCCCGAGCCGGGGAAGCAGGTGGGGGCGGGGGCGCGGCACCGGTCCTGGGCACTGCGGCCCGCGCACCTCGGCTCGGGCGCGGGCCTCCTCTTCCACCTCGTCGTCCCGGACGACGCGGACGGCTCCGCCGACTGCCCCCTGGGCGCGGAGCTCGCCGTCGACGTCGCTCCGGAGCCGGCCTGGGCGGGCCACGTCGTCCTCCGGCCACTGGGGGCGGGGGGCCCGGAGCGGGCCTGGGAGTTCCGGGGGGTGGGGTAGGGGGAAGCCCCCGGCACGCAGGAGGCTGCCCGGCTTGCGCTTCCGGTCACGAAGGGTCGGGGTCGGAGCAGTCATGCCGCGTCGCGGCGTCTGCGCGGTTCGGCTGGACGGCGCTGTTGACGGGCTTGACGGCGCCGTCGCGGCCGGGGGCAGGCGGTTGAAAAAGAATGTGTCAAGTACCTCAAATCTTCCGGCCGTTCAGGAGAACCGGGGGGATCCGCGTACCGCCCGCCCCGGCCGCTGGGCCACCGGACCGGACTGGACTGGACCGAACTGGACCGGATGCCGCAATACGAGCCGTCCGCGCTGAGCCACGCCGTCTTCACCGATCCCTCCCCTCTACCGGTCCGCGACGCGCACACCGGAGGGGCCCCACACACCAATGACGAACTCGTGGCGATCCAGGGCAACCCACGGGGCGTTCCACCTGGACAGCCGACGAGCGGCCGCCGGCAGGGAGCAGGCGCGGAGCCGGGCGTCTTACGCGTCGTCGTCCGCGCGTTCGTACACGCTCACGTGGCGCCAGCTCGCCGCGGTGAACGGCTCGCCGTTCCACCCGCCCCAGCGGTCTCGCAGCCGGAGTCCGGCGAGGCGGGCCATGAGGTCGAACTCGGGCGGGTGGGCCAGCCGCAGCCGGATCGGGGACAGCCTGATGCCCCGACTGCTGATGCGGATGTGGTTCACGTCGAGGATCTGGGTCACCGGGTCGTACCGGCCGGCGTCGAGATCGACGTAGTCCAGGCCGACCCGCTCGGTGTCGAGGTACTGGTGACCGGCGCGTGAAGGCGCCGTGGGGATGCGGCACTCGACGACGAACACGCCGCCGTCGGCGAGGTGCGCGGCGGCGTTCCGGAAGCACCTGACCTGGTCTTCTTGGGTCAGCAGATTGCCGATCGTATTGAAGACGAGGTAGACCAGACCGTAGTGGCGGCCGGTGGTGACGCGGGACATGTCGCCCATGGTGACGTCGATCCGGTCGCCATCCGGCTTCTCGCGCATCCGGGCGACCATGTCGCGCGACAGCTCGATCCCGTCCACCCGTACTCCCGCCCGCAGGAGGGGCAGCGCGATCCGGCCGGTGCCCACCGCGAGTTCGAGGGCGTCCCGGCCCCCCGCCAGGCCGGCCAGGAACGCGACGGTCTCGGCCTCGTCACCGCGCGGTTCGTCGTCGTAGCGCTGCGAAACCTCGTATCCGAAACTCGTCCGGGGGTCGAATCCCTCCACGGAACGCTCCTCTCGCGACCGGCCGGGCCACTGGTCCGTGCGCCGACGGACCCGGACCCTAGCGCCCAAGTGCTTCCCGGCTCCAGGCATTTACCGCGCGACCGGACCCGGTGGCACAGGAGCGGTCCTGCCGTCCCGGGGGCCGAACGCGCGGAGCGCCTCCGCGTCCGTCGTCCTCGCCCGGACGTAGTGGTCCGCCCAGGTCCGGGCGGCGGGGAAGGCCGACTCCGCCGCCACGCGGGCCACGGCGGCGCCCACGTCGAACGGGGTGTGCCGCAGGTGCACCTGGCCGTCGCGGAGCAGGGCCCAGGACGCGCCCGGGCGGCCGTACGGCATGCCGACGCTGCCGGAGTTGACGACGAGGCGCCCGTCGACGAGGCGTGCGTACGGCATGTGGGTGTGGCCGCACACCACGGTCCGTACGTCGTCGGGCACGTCGGCGAAGACCTCGGCCCAGCGGTCGAGGCGGGTGTCGACGAGGACGACCTCGGCGTCGTCGCGCGGGGTGCCGTGACAGAAGACGACTCTGCCGTCGAAGCCGTCGACTTCCCTGATCACCGGGTGGGGCAGGTTCGCGAGGAGTTCCACGTCCTCGTCCCGTAGCCGCCGGGCGGCCCACAGGTCCACTTCCCAGGCGTGGTCGGGCGGGAGCTCGCCCCGCGCCAGTGCGGCGAGTTCCCGGTCGGCGTTGCCGCGGATCAGGAGGGCCTGGTCGCCGAGGGCGCGCAGCCGGTCCAGTACCTCGCGGGGCTGCGGGCCGGCCGCGTGGTCGCCGGTGACGATGATCAGGTCGGCCGTGATGACGTCGGGCTCGGCCAGGACGGCCTCCAGGGCCGGCAGTACGCCGTGGATGTCGGACAGGACGGCGACGCTCGCGACCATCGGGGAGCCTTTCGCGGAGCAGGCGTTCGGGCCACAGCCTGCCCCGAACGGCCATGGTGCAACCAGAGGTTCGGCGGACCCGTGGGAGGGCGGCGCACTACCCTACGGGCACGCCGCGTCACACGCCGCGGTCGAGTGAGGAGGAACTCCCGTGTCGTCCACCTGCGATCCCCAGTACGCCCCCGCCGGCGATGTGGGCGCGGCGCTCATGTTGATCGACTCCCGGCTCAAGACCGTCCAGGCGGGCAAGAGCCGGACGGATCCCGAACAGCGGGAGCTGATGGCCCGGTTCACGGCCTCCCTCGACGCCGAGGGGGCCAATGACGTGCTGGACGGGGCGTGCACGCTCATCTTCATGTTCATGAAGTGGCTGCGGGAGGCGTACGCGGCGCACGACAAGGACGTCTTCGCGTATGTGGTGCCCAACGTCGTGGGCACGATGCGCATGATGCCCAGGAGCGTCCGCCCCGAGGCGATTCCGACGATGGCGGGGCTGATCATCGCCGCGGGTGCCGATCTGAGCCCCAGCCTGTGGCGCAAGCAGTACGGGTTCTGGACCGAGGCCGAGATGAACCCGCTGGAGGTCACCGCCTTCCTGCTCGCGGATCACATCAACCGCCTCACCGAGGACCCTGACTTCGCCACTCGGCTGATCACCGACGCGCTGTCGAGCGTGGACGAGGACTGACGTTCCGTACGTTCACCCGGCACGCTCCCGCTCACCCGTCACGTTCACACGTCGCGCCGCCGGACGACGAGGACGGCCAGTGCCACCGCGGTCAGCGGCCAGAGCACGTACACGGCCCAGGAACCGGGGACCGTCGCCGAGTAGGCGAGGGATCCGGGGCCGGGGTCCCAGTTCTGGACCAGGCGCGACCAGGCGGACGAGACCAGCGCGTGTCTCACGTCCGCCGCCCAGCGGACGCGCTCCGAGAACATCGGGGGCAGCATCAGCAGCAGGAAGACGCTGGTCACCATGGTCGCGGCGGAGTGCCGCAGCAGGACGCCGAGACCCAGGCCGACCAGGGCGCAGACCGGGGCCAGCAGCGCGGTGGCCACCAGCGCCCGGAAGACGCCGGGGTGGGTGAGGGGGACGCCGGCGTGGCGCTCGTTCAGGACGGCTTGGGACGCCAGGAAGGAACCGGTGGCGGCGATCACCCCGACCACCGTCCAGAGCGCGGCGGTGACCACGGCCTTCGCCAGGACGACCGCACCGCGGGCGGGGACGGCCACGGTGGTGGCGCGGATCAGGCCGGTGCTGTACTCGCTCACGACGGTGAGGGCGCCGACGCTGCCGGCGACGAGGGTGAGCGTCCAGGAGCCGGCCGGCGGATAGGCGTCGAAGGGGAGGAAGTCGGCGGGTCCGGGGCGGGAGGCGCGGTCCGACGCCGTCGCCGCGACGGCGGAGCCGATGACGAAGAGGAGCGTGAGGGCGAGGGTCCAGGGGGTGGAGCGCAGGGAGCGGGTTTTGATCCACTCGGCGGCCAGGAGGTCGCGGAAGCGGGCGGGCGCCGCATGGCCGGGAAAGGGCGTCGGGTTCGTCATCGGGGGTGTCCTGCCGGGTATTCCGTCGCGGTCGCGGTGAGTTCCATGAAGGCCGCCTCCAGGGAGGCGGTGTGGGTGGTCAGTTCGTCGAGGCGGATGCGGTGCTCGTGGGCGAGCGCGCCGATGCGGGCGGCCGGGAGGCCGGTGACGACCAGGTCGTCGGCGGTGTTCTCCATCTCCGACATCAGGTGACTGGAGAGGAAGACGGTGCGCCCCTCGGCGGCCAGGCGCCGGAAGAGGCGGCGCACCCAGAGCACGCCCTCCGGGTCCATGCCGTTGACCGGTTCGTCGAAGAGAAGCACGGGCGGGTCGCCGAGCAGGGCCGCCGCGATGCCCAGCCGCTGCTTCATGCCGAGGGAGAAGCCGCCGACACGGCGGTTCGCGGCCTCGGCCAGCCCCACCTCCCCCAGCACCTCGTCCACCCGGCGGCGCGGAACGGCGTTGCTCCGGGCCAGGGCGGCCAGGTGAGCCGCGGCGGTGCGCCCGCCGTGGACGTGGGCGGCGTCGAGGAGGGCGCCCACGTGCCGCAGGCCGCGCGGGTGACGGCGGAACGGGACGCCGTCGACGGTGGCCGTTCCGGCGGTGGGCGCGTCCAGGCCGAGGACCATCCGGAGGGTGGTGGACTTGCCGGCTCCGTTGGGGCCGAGGAATCCGGTGACCCGGCCGGGGCGGACGGTGAAGGACAACCGGTCGACGGCGGTCTTGCCGCCGTAGCGCTTGGTGAGTTCGCTGACTTCGATCACGGGTCCCAGCCTGTCCGGACGGCCCGGGTCCGGGCATGAGGCCGGGAGCGGCAATGCGGATGGGCGGGTTCGCCCGGGGGCGTACGTCCACGGGCTGATGCCGGGTGGGAGGCGGGCGGCTAGTCTCGCGGCGTGAAATCCCTGATGAGCGCGTTGCCGACGGCCGGGCGGGCCGCCGGTCCCGGCCCCGCTCCCGGTTCCGGTCCTGCTCCCGGTCCCGGCCCCGCGCCGCGGCCTTCCCGGCGGGTGGCGCGGCCGAGGACGAGGGTCCTGGTGTGGGCGGGAGGAGTCGGCTACCTCCTCGCCGTCGGACTGCTGATCGGGGGCGCGCCACGGGCGTCGGACACGGCCCACGGCCTCGGGGCGCTGCTGGCCGTGAGCCTGCTCGCCGGCATGGCGCGCCGGGCGCCGCTGCTCGCGCTGGGGCTGGCGCTGCTCGGGTCGACCCTGGTGGTGGCGGGCACGCCGGGTTCCTTCCACCCGGATCCGGCCGTCCGCCCGGATGCGTCGGTGGCGTACCAGGGCCAGTTCCTGTCGTACCTGGGGGTGGACGTCGTCCTGGCCCTCGTCGTCGCCACCCGCGCCCGGCGGACCTCCGTCGTCGCCGTGGCCGTGACGGCCGCCGTCCAGCTTCCGGTGATCGGCCTGTTCGCGCACGGGGACAACATGACGGTCAACGCGGTGACCGCCGTCCTGGCCCTGTCCGCGTGCTGCACGGCCGGGCTGCTCGGCCGCGAGCGCCGCGAGCACGCGGTGGCGCTGCGGGCGCGGGAAGCGGCGCTGCGCGCGCGGGAGGTGGCCGAGGCGGTGACCGCCGAACGGCTGCGGATCGCAAGGGAGTTGCACGACATGGTCGCGCACAGCGTCGGCATCATCGCCATCCAGGCGGGGGTGGGGAGCCGGGTGATCGAGACGCAGCCGGCGGAGGCGCGCGAGGCCCTGCGCGCGATCGAGTCCACCAGCAGGGAGACCCTGGCGGGGCTGCGGCGCACGCTGGTGTCGCTGCGGCAGGCGCAGCGGGGCGCGGACGCCGTCGGACGACGGGACTCCGCGGCACAGCGGGACGGCGCGGGACGGCGGGACGGCGCGGGACGGCGGGACGGCGCGGATGCCGGGGAACGGCCGCCGCTCGCCCCCGCGCCGGGGCTCGCGGACCTCGAACGGCTGGCGGCGTCGACGGCGGACGCGGGCGTCCGCGTCAACCTGCGCCGGGAGGGCGAACAGCGCCCGCTGCCCGGGGACATCGACCTGTCCGCCTACCGGATCGCGCAGGAGGCGCTGACGAACGTGGTGCGGCACGCGGGGACAGGGTGGTGTCGGGTGACCGTGAGCTACGGGGCGGAGGAGCTGGTGGTGGAGGTCGTGGACGACGGGTGCGGCGGGACGCGGGGTGCCGATGGGAGGCGGGCCCGCGACTCCGGCGACTTCAGCGGCCCCGAAGACCCCGGCGGCTTCGACGGCCCCGGCGGCTTCGGCCACTCCGGCGGCTTCGGCATCATCGGCATGCGCGAGCGCGTCGCCCTGCTGGGCGGTCACCTCAGCGCCGGTCCGCGCGCCGGGGGCGGCTTCCGGGTGGCGGCCCGGCTGCCACTGCCCGCGCCCGTCGGTGTCAAGGCCCCGGCCGACGTCCCGGCTTCCACCCCGGCTTTCACCCCGGCCGACGTCCCGGCTTCCGCCGACGCCGGGGCGGAGACCCGATGACCGTCCGGATCCTGCTCGCCGACGATCAGCCGCTGGTGCGTTCCGGGCTGCGCGTGCTCATGGCCGACCACCCCGGGCTGGAGGTCGTCGGCGAGGCCGCCGACGGCCTGGAGGCCGTCCGGCTCACCGGTGAACTCCGCCCCGACGTCGTCGTGATGGACATCCGGATGCCCGGCATGGACGGGATCGAGGCCACCCGGCGGATCACGTCCGGCCCGACGACGGCCCGCGTCCTCGTGCTGACCACCTTCGACGAGGACGAGCACGTCTACGGCGCGCTCCGGGCCGGCGCGAGCGGATTCGCCGTCAAGGACATGGCGCTGGACGACATCCTCGCGGCGGTCCGCGTGGTCGCGGCGGGCGACGCGCTGCTCGCACCGGGCGTGACGCGCCGCCTGATCGCCGACTTCGCCGCGGAACGCTCCGGGCCCGACGCGTCGAGGCGTCCCCCGGCGGCGGTCGAGACCGCGGTCGAGGGCATAACCGAGCGCGAACGGGAGGTGCTGACCCTGGTCGGGCGCGGCCGGTCGAACGCCGAGATCGCACAGGACCTCTTCATCACGGTGGCCACGGCCAAGTCGCATGTGTCGCGGCTGCTCACGAAGCTGGGCGCCCGGGACCGGGTGCAGCTGGTGATCACCGCTTACGAGGCGGGGCTGGTGTCGCCCTCGGGCTGAACGGCCCCTGAACAGCCCCTGACCACACATGACACACGGAGCGGCACGGAACGTGAGCGGATCCTGACCGCGTTTGCTTCGGCCGGAAGATCTGATAATTTTCTTCCCGCGCCGCTAGCTCAGTTGGTTAGAGCGGCTGACTCTTAATCAGCAGGTCCGGGGTTCGAGTCCCTGGTGGCGCACTGGAATTCGGGCCCCCGTCTCGCAAGAGGCGGGGGCCCGAGGCGTGTTGGCATCGACGGCGTCCGCGCGGCGGCGCCACTCCGTCATCGACGCCGTACGGTCACGAACCGCCCCAGCAGCCAGCCGATCACCAGCATCGCGCCGAGCGCCAGCCACAGCGGCGTCGAGACCTCCGGACCGATGATCCGGATCGTGACGTGCCGGGTGTTCTCGAAGATGAAGACGATCGCCAGTACGGCGACGACCAGCAGGACGACCCGTCCCGTCGTCGCCATCTCCCGCAGCCGGCTCCCCGCGGAACCGGCGCGGGACGGACCGCTCGTCGAGGACTTGTGCTTGGAGGCCATGACCTCACCTTCGCAGGGTGCGCGCCACCGCGGGCGCGGGACTGCTCCGTTCGGGTGAGGGGCGGGGCGGGACGGCGTTGAGCAGTGGACGGTTACCCGTCCGCGAGGGCCACCGCCGCCGTGTATCCCGGGGCCGCCTCGACGTCGGTCAGCGTCCACCCGGGCGGTGAGGCGGGTCGCGGGCCGCAGCCCACGTACGTCACCGACAGCCGCTCCGCGAGGCCGGTGCCCGTTCCCTTGAGGTACGCCTCCTTACGCGTCCAGCAGCGGGAGAAGGCCGTCGTCCGGTCGGCGGGCGGGAGGGCCTCCAGCTCGGCCACCTCCCGGGGGTGCAGCGAACGGCCGACGCTGTCGACCACCGACGCCTGCTGCACCTCCTCCACGTCCGCCCCGACCGGCGTGTCCGCGAAGGCGAGGAGCGCCAGGTCGCCGGCGTGGGAGAGGTTGAAGTGCAGGGGCGCGCCGGCCGCCGCCGGACGGCCGTGCGGGGCGCCGCAGCAGGGGCAGGGTTCCCGGATCAGCTCGACGGATTCCGGCGCCACGCCGAGGTACGCGCCGAGCAGCCGGCGCAGGGCGAGGTGCGCGGCGACGTAGCGGTCGCGGTGCAGGTCCCGGACGAAGGAGGCGGCGCGGGCGCGTTCGCCCGCGTCCAGGACCGCCTCGTACTCCTCGCGGGAGGCGGGGTGGTCCCCGTCCGGCATGCGCAGCAGCCAGAGGGCGGGGGCGCCCGCGGCCGCTTCCGGGGTCCAGGGGGCGGGGAGCGGGTCGTCGCCCAGGATTCGGGGGCGGAGGGGGGCGCCCGGGGGTGGGGATGAGGTTGCCGACTCAGTGGGAGGACCGGGGGTACGGGACGCGTCGGCCGTACGGGAAGGCCCGGGGCTGCGGGTGGCACCGGATGCGTGGGACTCGCCGGATGTGCCGGTGGGAACGGATGCGCCGGTGGGATCCGGCGGCCTGGGCGCGCTCGCCGCGTCGGACGTACCCGGTGTGCTGGGCAAGGGCCTCTCCCCGTCGTCTCTCGTCCCCGTCATGGCTCCCCGTCTCCGGGCGGGCCAGCGTACCCGTGTCCCGTCCGACCGGCCTCGGCGGCGGCATCCGCCGAGGCCGGAGCTGGTGGCCGGCGGTTCATCCGGCCGACGGCCCGACGGCCGGCGCCTCGCCGCCCGGGCCGTGCGCGCCGAGGAGTTCGACGCCGCCGTCCGCGTGCCGCCGGGCCCTGCGGCCCGTACGGTACATCCGCGTTCCGGGCGGCCCGTACGGGTCGGCCGGGAAACGGCCGGCGGTACGGGCCGGGTGGCCTGCGTACCCGGTGGCGAGCGGGGCGCCCGCGACGTACAACTCGCCCGGGGCGCCCGGCGGGCAGGGCCGGAGCGCCGGGTCGAGGACATGGAGGCGCGCGTTCCAGACGGGCCGTACGGTTCCGGGCGGCGTGGCCCCCTCCGGCGTACAGGTGTGGTGCGCCGCCGTGGCCGCCTCCGGCGGGCCGAAGTGGTGGTGGAGGGCGGCGTGCGGCAGCGCGTGGTGGAACCGGTCGACGGTCGGCCGGTCCGGCGGTTCCCCGCCGGTCAGGACGTGCCGCAACCGCCCGCACTCCCCCGCCTCCGGCGTGCCCAGGAACCGCCGGAGGGCATCGGTGTCGAAGCGGGCGACGGTGACGTCGAGTTCGCGTATGCGACGCGCTGTCGACGCGCCCGGCGCGGCCAGGACGAGTGTCGCTCCTTCACGGAGGGGCCAGAGCAGCTCCACCGCCAAGGTGTCCGGGGTGAGCGGGGCTTGGAGAAGGAGGCGGTCGGCTGGTGTGAGGGGGTGGTGGTGCTGGAGCCAGCGGAGGCGGTTGTCGAGGGTGGAGTGGGGGACGACGGCGGTGTGGGGGTGGTTGGGGTTGGGGTTGGAGGTGAGGGTGGGGCTGAGGCGGGTGGCATAGGCCGGGTGGTGGGGAGTCAGTGCGCGGGCCGGGTCGGCGGGCGGGTGGGCCGCGAGAAGGGACTGGAGGGCGGGGTCGTCCAGCAAGACGGTTCGGGCGCCTCCGGCGGGCCGGGTGGGCCCGGCGAATTGGGCGAGCCGGGCGGATTGAGCGGCCGCGGTCGTCAGGACGCAGACGGGTGCGAGCTGTTCACGGTACGGAGCGGCGGTACCCGGGCCGTCCTCGCGCGGGCCGTCATCGGGCGAGCCGCCTCCGCGCAGACCGTCATCAGGCCGGCCGCCTTCGTGGAGACCGTCATCAGACCAGCCGCCTTCGTGCGGACCACCATCGGGCCGGCCGCCTTCACGCAGGCCGTCATCAGGCCGGCCGCCTCCATGCGGGCCGTCACCGGGCCGGCCGCCTTCCCACAGGCCGTCATCAGGCGAACCGCCTCCGCACGGGTCGTCATCAGACCAGCCGCCTCCGCGCGGACCACCATCGGGCCGGCCGGCGTCACGCGCGTCACCACCGAGCGGGTCACCCCCGCGCTCCTCGCCCACCCACGGAGCGTCCGCGTACAGCCGTTCCCCCGCCCCCGTGAACAAGCAGGCACCGCCCGCCTTCAGGACGGCGAGCAGGGCCACCACCCTCGCGGTCGACCAGGGCAGGTCGACGACGGCGAAGGTGCCCGGGCGGAGGCCGAGGGTCGTGAGGTGGCGGGCCAGGCGGTTGGCCCGGGCGTTGAGCTGGGCGTAGGTCAGGTGCTCGTCGCCGGCCACCAGGGCGGTCGCCCCGGGGGCGCGGGCGGCGCGGGACTCGAAGGGGCCGATCGCTGTCGTGGGCGGGACGGAGACGGCCGTGTCATTGCCTTCGCGAAGGGCCTGTTCGTGTTCCTCGTCAGGGACGAGGGACACGGCGGAGAGCGGTGTGTGGGGGTCGAGGGCCGGGAGGCGGGTCAGCAGGGTGTGGAGTGGGTGCCGCGGCCCGCTCGGCGCGGGGAGGTGGCCGGTCCCTGTGTCCTGACTACCCCACGTATCCCACGTGCCCCACATATCCACTCGGAGGCCCCCGTCCGCCGCCTCGGTGAAGTGGGAGGCGACGGCGGCCTCTTCGCCGGAGGTGTCGGGCACGAGCGGGTGGAGCGCGGAGGGCGCTCCGGCGAACGTGATCGGCTCCTCCGCCGGGACGACGTCGACCAGCGGTGCGGTGAGCGCGGGGTGCCCGGCCGGGAGGCCGAGGTCGCGGCGGAGGTCGGCGCGGCGGTAGCGCTGGTGGGCACGGGCCTCGCGGACGGCGTCGTCGGCCTGCCGGACCAGGCCGGCGAGGGTCGCGTCGGGGGTGACCGCGAGCCGCAGCGGGACCGTGTTCCGTACGGTCCCGGGCACGCGCAGCGCCGCCGGTCCCGTACGCCCGGGCAGCGGCAGCCCGAGCACGGCGTCCCGGTGTCCGGTGGCGCGGCACAGGTGCAGGGCCTGGGCGGCGAGGAGCAGCCCGGTCCAGGAACCGCGGACGGACGCGGCGAGTTCGCGCAGCCCGGCCGTGGTCTCGGGGTCGAGGTGGAAGGCGTGGCAGGCGTTACGGGCGGGGCAGCCGTGAGCGCTCCTCAGACCGTCCGCCCCCTCCCCCGAGGTCAGGTGCGCGAGGCGGCTCCGCCAGTACGCGCGGTCTTGTTCGCGGGCGGGCGAGGCGCGGTAGGCCGCGTCCTCGGCGACGAGGTCCGCGAGCCGGCCGAACGGGCTCGGGCCCGGATCCTCGCCGGCCGCCAGGGCCGTGTACACCTCGGCCACCCGGCGGTCCACCAGCCGGTGGCCGTGCGCGTCGAGCAGGACCCCGTGCACCCGCCGGTACCAGAGCCAGCGCCGGCCGCCGACCCGGAACAGCGCGTACGCGAACAGCGGGCCGCCGGCCGGGGCGAACGGCCGGCCGAGGTCCGCGCGCATCCACGCCAGCGCGGTGCGGACCGCCTCCGGGTCCTCGCTTCCGTCTCCCCCGCCGGTCTCCTCCATCCCCTCCCTCGCGTGCAAGTCCGCGGCACACAAGGGGAATCCGTGGCCCGGCGGCTCGATCGCGATCGGCCGCCGGCGGGGGCCGTCGGGGGTGTCGACGACGCGAATCCGCAACGCGTCCGCCTCGCCGACCGTGCGGTGCAGCGCCTCCGCGAACAGGACCGGGTCGAGCGGCCCGCGGATCTCCCGGTACGCGGCGGGGGCCGGCGCCGCGCCGCCCGGGTCGCGGGCCTGCCGGGACCACAGCTCGCGCTGGGCCGACGTCAGCCGGAGGCCCTGCGATGCGGCTGTCTCCCCGGCGTTCTCCCGTGCCTTCTCCCGGGCGTCCTCCCGGGTGTTCTCTCTGGTGAGGGGGCGCGGGAGCGGGAACCGGTCGAGGGTCCGTACGGTCACCGTCGCGCTCCCGCCGTCGTCTCGGGAACCGCCGGGAGCGGCCCGCCGCGGTCGCCACGGCCCGGCCGCCGGGGGCGGCGGCGCCGGTCTCGGTTCGGGGACATGGCCGTCAGTTCCCCTCGGCGCCCGTCAGGATCCGGTCGGTCGTGGTGACGACGGCGCACTTGGCGGCGGCCCAGCGGAGGGCCATGGCGTGGTCCTCGGCCGAGAAGTCGGCCACGGCGTCCGCGACGACGAACGGCCGGATGTCGCGCATCCACGCGTCGCAGGCCGTCATCATGACGCCGATGTGCGCGTAGACGCCGACGATGACGAGCTGGTCGCGGCCCTGCCCGGCCATCCGCTCGGCCAGGTCGGAGCGGACGAACGCGCTGTACTTCCACTTGGTGAGGACGGTGTCCCCGGCATCGGGCGCCACCGCCTCGGCGATCGCCTCCGCGTGCCCGTCGGCGGGCAGCCCGGGCCCCCAGAAGTCCTGCTGGAGGCCGCGCTCGGCGGGGCTCTGCCCGCCGGGCTGCGCCGAGTACACGACCGGGATGCCGAGCCGCGCGCACTCCTTCTTCAACCGGCCGACGTTGGCGAGCAGTTCGGTCACCGGTGAGGCGCCGGCGGTGAAGGCGCCGAGGAAGTAGTTCTGGAGGTCGTGAACGAGCAGGACCGCGCGGTCCGGGTCGACGGCCCAGTCGACCTTGTTCACCGGGAGATCGGCCTCGGCGGGCATGGGGTAGGGGGTGATGGCGGGGAGCGCCATGGTGCGGTGGCCTTTCGGTGGGGGCGGGGATCGGTGGGGTGGGGTGCGGGCGGCTCACGCCGCGCTGTCGTTGCCGTGCTTGCTCGTTACTGCTCGCGGTTGTCATGGCCGGAACCGGTGGGTGCGGGCCGGTCCGACCGGTCCGGCCAGTGACGGTCGGTGATGGTCGGTGCCGGCCCGGTGCCGGCCCGGTGCCGGCCCGGTGCCCACCGACCCGACCGGTGACGGTTCGGTGCCGATCGGTGCCGGTCCGCATGACGTCGGATACGGCGCCTCCCTCAGCGCCCCTTCCCCGCCAGCTCCGCCGCGATCGCCGCCCTGAGGTCCTTCTTCGACACCTTGCCGACCCCGGTCTGCGGGAAGGCGTCCGTGAACTCCACCCGGTCCGGGACCTTGTAGTCGGCCAGCCCCCGCCCGCGGATGAACTTCTTCAGCGCGCCGGACCGCACCGGCTCGGCCCCCTCCCGCAACACCACGTAGGCACAGGTGCGTTCGCCGAGGTAGGGGTCGGGCATGGAGACGACGGCGGCGTCGTGCACCGAGGGGTGGGCGAGGATGTGGTTCTCGATCTCCTCGGCGGCGACCTTCTCGCCGCCCCGGTTGATCTGGTCCTTGGCCCGGCCCTCGACGACGAGGTAGCCGTCCTCCGTGAGCCGGACCACGTCACCGGTGCGGTAGAAGCCGTCGGGAGTGAAGGACGTGGCGTTGTGATCGGGCGCGCGCCAGTAGCCGCGGATGGTGTACGGGCCCCGGGTGAGCAGGTGCCCGGTCTCGCCCAGGGGCAGGTCGGCGTCCGCGTCGTCGACGACGCGGATCTCGTCGTCGGGGGAGATCGGCCGGCCCTGGGTGCCGACGATGATCTCCTCGGGGTCGTCGAGGCGCGTGTAGTTGACCAGGCCCTCGGCCATGCCGAAGACCTGCTGGAGGGTGCAGCCGAGGGCGGGCCGCACCCGCCGGGCGGCCTCCTCGCTGAACTTCGCGCCGCCCACGAGCAGGACGTCCAGGCTGGACAGGTCGTACGGAGTGGCGGCCGCCGCCTCCGTCCAGACGAGGGCGAGCGGCGGCACCAGGCCCGTGATCGTCACGCCCTCGCGCTCGATGAGCGGGAACGCCACGTCCGGACTGGGCCGCGGCGCGAGGACCACGCGGGCTCCGGCGTGGAGGGCGCCAAGCGTACCCGGCGAGCTCAGCGGGAAGTTGTGGGCGGCGGGCAGGGCGCAGAGGTAGACGCTGTGCTCGTCCACCCGGCAGATCTCGTTGGAGCCGCGGAGCGAGTAGATGTAGTCGTCGTGCGTGCGCGGGATGAGCTTGGGTACGCCGGTGGAGCCGCCGGAGAGCTGGAGGAAGGCCAGGTCGTGCGGTGCGGGCCCGTCGGACGCGTCGTCGAAGGCCCCGGCGGGCGTCCTCGGGACGTCCGCGAGGGCGGTGTGCGGCCCGGGGTCGCCGGCGACGAGGACGTGCCGGAGGGTGGGCACCTCGGCGCGGACGCGGGAGGCGAGCTCGCGGTGGTCGTAGCCGCCCTCGACGTCCGGGATCACGTACGCGGCGGCCTCGGTGAACGCGCAGAAGTGCCGGATCTCGCTGTCGCGGTGCGCTGGCAGGGCGAACACCGGCAGCGCGCCGATGCGGAACAGCGCGAAGACGACCTCGAAGAACTCCGCGACATTGGGGAGTTGGACGACGACGCGGTCGCCCTTGCCGATGCCGAGGGCCAGCAGTCCGGCGGCCATCCGGTCGGCCCGCCCGTCGAGCTCCCCGTACGTCCAGCGGCGGGTGGTGGAGCCGTCCGGCGCGGGGCCGGGGTCGGTGATCGCGATCCGGTCCGGGTGGGCGGCCGCGCGCTCGCGCAGCATCCGCCCGAAGGTCTCGCCGCGCCAGTATCCGGCGGCGCGGTAGCGCTCGGCGAACTCGGGCGGGTAGCCGGGCGCGTCGGGGCTCCCGGCACCCTCGCCGGTCATCGCCCCACCGCCGTCATGGATGTCCGTCACTGGTCAACTCCCACTGCCTGCAAGAACGTACGGAACTTGGCGCCCGTCTCGGCGGTCTCCGCCTGGGGGTCGGACTGCTCGACCACGCCCGCCCCGGCGTACAGCCGCAGCCGCCGGGCGGCCGGTTCGGCCTCGGCGCAGCGGATCGTGACGACCCATTCGCCGTCGCCGTCGGCGTCGCCCCAGCCGACCATTCCGGTGTACGCGCCGCGGTCGAACGGTTCGAGTTCCCCGATGACGCGGCGGGCGGTGTCGGTCGGGGTGCCGCAGACGGCGGGGGTGGGGTGGAGGGCGCAGGCCAGTTCCAGCGCGGAGACGGCCGGGTCGGCCGGCTCGGCCTGGATGGTGGTGGAGAGGTGCCACATGGCGGCCGTGCGCACGAGGGTGGGGCGGTCGGGGACGTCGAGGGAGCGGCAGTACGGGGCGAGCGCGTCGCGGATCGCGTCGACGACCATGGCGTGCTCGTGCAGGTCCTTCTCGGACTCCAGCAGGGCCGCCGCCCGGCGGACGTCCTCGGCCAGGTCGGCGCTGCGCGGCGTCGAACCGGCGAGGGGGTTGGTGACGATCCGTCCGCCCCGCTTGGAGACGAGCAGTTCGGGGCTGGCGCCGAGCAGCGTCCGGCCGGGTCCGGAGGGGACAGCGAAGGTGTAGCCCGTGGGGTCGCGGCGGGCGAGGCGGTCGAGCAGCGCGGGGAGGTCGAGGTCGCGGGAGGAGGTGAGGCGGAGGGTGCGGGAGAGGACGACCTTGCCGAACTCCCCGTCCTTCATCCGGCGCACCGCCTCGGCGACGGCCGCCGCGTAGCCGGCGGGCGCGGGCTCCGGGCGGACGTCCCACTCGGCGGCGGGCGGGGGCACGGCGGGGAGCGCCATGAGCGGGTCGGCGGCCGGCGACGGAGCGGTGCGGACGGTCTCCGGGACGGCGAGGGCGGCCGGCGCGCTCCGGTCGAAGGGCACGGCCCCGATGACGAGGGGCGCGGGGCGGCCCGCGCGCCGCTGCGCCTCCAGGGTCGCGGCGACGCGCCGGGCCAACGGGGCGTCGCCGTGCGGGACTTCGGCGCGCACGCCGTGGGCGAGGAGGGTGCGGGTGGGCGAGGCGAAGAAGCGGGTGTCGTGGGGGTCGTAGGCGTGGAGGAGTTCGGTCGCGGCGCCGACGGCTTCGAGGCCGTCTCGCCGGTCCGCGGTGTCGTGCGGGCCCTCCGGGGACGGCGAGGACGACACCGGCGTCGCCGGTGACGCGGATATCGCGCCGGTGACGCCGTTCCGGCCGGCGGGCTCGTTCGGCGGCGGGGCGGTGACGTGCTGAACCGTGGTCACCTACTGCTCCGTTCCTCCGGCGGGGGTGGACGCCGGGCGTGGGGTGGGGTGTGGGGCCGGCCTGGAGGGGCGGACGGCAAGGGCGGACGGGAGGGGCCGGAAAGGCGGAGAGGGCCGGGAGCGCCGGGAGGGCCTGAGCGCCGGAAGGGAAGCGGCGGGGCAGGGGAATGACCGCTCCACGGGACGGCGGCGGGGACGGCGACTGGGGCGGAGGCGGGGCGGCGGCAGACGGTGGCGGCGCGGCCGACGGCCGCGCCGGCGGATGGCCCGTCGCCCCTCTCCCCGCCGCCGACGGAGACGTTCCGTCAGGCGCGCAGCGTCGCGCCGCCGTCCACGTACAGGTCGTGCATGGTGATGTGCCGGGCGCGGTCCGAGACGAGGAAGACGACGGCGTCGGCGATGTCCGAGGGTTCGGCGATCCGGCCGAGGGGGATGCCGACGCGGTACGTGCCGGGGTCGCCGTCGACGACGCGGGCGGGCGCCTCGTCGTCCGTCCACAGCGCCCGTTGCATGGCGGTGTCGGTGGAGCCGGGGGACACGACGTTGCAGCGCACGCCGCTGCGGCCGAGTTCGAGGCCCAGGCATTTGGTGAACATGGTCGCCGCCGCCTTGGAGGCGGCGTAGGCGGCCATGCCGGTCCGGGGGACGCCCGCCGCGTTGGAGCCGACCGTCACGACGCAGCCGGTGCCGCGCGCGGCCATCCGGCGGGCGGCGGCGCGGGAGGCGACGAAGACGCCGGTGGTGTTGACGGCGAACGTACGGTCCCAGGCCTCGTCGGTGAGCGCGACGACGGGGGAAGGGTAAAGGACCCCGGCCACGTTGACGAGGATGCCGAGCGGGCCGACGGACGTCTCGACCTCCTCGACGACGGCCTCGACGGCGGCGGCGTCCGACACGTCGGCGGTGTGGGCGGTGACCCGCTCCGGCCCGTACTCCGCCGCCAGTTTCCCGATGCCGTCGGGCACCGCGTCGAGGGCCGCGACCCGGGCTCCCCGGGCGACGAGGGCCCGGACCACGGCCTCGCCTATGCCCTGTCCGGCGCCGGTGACCAGCGCGACGCGGCCGGAGAGTTCAGTGTGCTCCACGACGGGTTCCCCCACCATCCAGTTCGAATAAGGTAAGCCTTACCTTACATGAGCCGCTGGCCTGGGGGAATCACCGCTACCGCGCGTCCGTCCCTCCCCTTCGATTCCCGAGGCGGACGCGGAACGGCCCCGGGTCCGGGTGAACGTCAGGATGAGCGTCCGGGTAAACGTCCGGGTGTACGCCCGGATGAACTCCGCGCGACGGACCGAGGCGACCTCCGCCCCGACCCGACCACGGCTGAGCCTCGACCGAGTCCCGACTGGGCCCCCGCCGGACGTCGATCAAGTCCCGCCCCGGCCCCGGCCGGCCCCCGCCCGCCGTCACCGATCCAGCTCCACCTCCGGCACCCCCGGCGCACTGAACCCGAACGTCTGGGCGTAGAGCGAGAGTTCCGCCTCCAGGGCCCGTACCAGCGTCTCCTTCCGGCGGAAGCCGTGCCCCTCCCCCTCGAAGGCGAGGAACGCGTGCGGCACCCCGCGTCCGCGCGCCGCCCGGGCCAGGGCCTCGCTCTGCCCGGGCGGGCAGACCGGGTCGTCCAGGCCGTGGAGGAGGAGGAAGGGCACCTTGATGCGGTCCGCCCGGCGCAGCGGCGACCGTTCGCGGTAGCGCTCGGGCACTCGGTCGCGCGGGCCGATCAGGCTCTCCGTGTAGTGGGACTCGAAGTCGTGGGTGCCGCCGTCGGCCTCCGTCGTGAGGTCCAGGAACGGGAAGAGCATCGTGCCGCACGCGTACAGGTCCGTGCCGGCGAGGGAGTGGGCGGCCGTCCAGCCGCCCGCGCTGCCGCCCTGGACCGCGAGCCGGGCCGGGTCGGCGGCCCCCTCGGCGACCAGCGCCCCGGCGACCGTCGCGCAGTCCTCCACGTCGACGACACCCCAGCGCTCCCGCAGCCGTTCGCGGTAGGCGCGGCCGTAGCCCGTCGAACCGCCGTAGTCGACGACGGCGACGCCGATGCCGCGCGACGTGAAGTAGGCGATGCCCAGGTCGAGGGCGAGCGGCGTCCGGCCGGTCGGTCCGCCGTGCGCGCGGACGACGAACGGGGGCAGTTCGCCGTCCGGGACGGTCCGTTCGGGGTGGCGCGGCCGGTGGATCCGGGCGTGCACCTCGCGGCCGTCGGGCCCGGTGAAGGTACGGACCTCCGGGCGCGGGAGATACGCCGGGTCGACGACGTCCCGGTGCGCGGCGCCGACCACCCGGGCCCGGCCCGTCCGCCCGTCCAGCTCGACGACCTCGTAGCCGGCGGCGGGCCCGGCGGCGATGCCGACCACGCGGGTGCCGTGCGCGCCCAGCGCGGGCACCCACTCCGTCCACGGCCCGGCGACGTCGGCGACGGCCCCGGTCTCCGGGTCGAGGACGCCGAGCACCTGGGCGCCGGCGCCGTGCAGCACGGCGACCGGGCCGCCGGCCAGCGGGACGAACCAGCGCTGCCCCAGCTGCCACAGCGGACCCGCGAACTCTTGTGCCGCGGGACACAGGTTGACGGCCCGGCCGGTCTCCGGATCGACGCGGTGCAGGTTCCACCAGCCCGTACGGTCGGTGACGGCGAGCAGGGTGCCGTCGGGCGCCCACTCCACCTGGGCGACGGCTTCCCGCGGGCCGCCGAGGACGGTCCGCACGTCCGAGAGCCGGTCGCCGCCCGCTCCGCCGTCGACGCGTGCGATCCGCAGCTCGGTGCCGTCCCAGGGCATGCGGGGGTGGTCCCAGGCCAGCCAGGCGACCCGGCGGCCGTCCGGCGAGAGGCGCGGGCCGGTCACGAAGCGGTGGCGGTCGTCCGTCAGCTCGCGGACCGCCGACCGGTCCCCGGCCGCGCGGCCGTCGAGCGGGACGGCGGCAAGCAGCCGCCGCACGTCGCCCGAGCCCGCCCCCGTGAACTCCTCCAGGACGCACCAGACTTCGCCCCGCTCGGGGCGGAGCACCGGGTCCGCCCAGCGCAGCCCGCCGCCGACGGCGGACGTCGGGGTCAGCGGCCGGGGCGACGGGTCGGGCCCGTCCGGCTCCCACGCGTACAGCCGCTGGTCCGGGCCGTGCGCGAAGACCAGCAGCGGTCCGCCGCCGGCCCGGGCCGTCCCGGCCCAGGCGCGGCCGCCGTACTCGTGCACCCGGGTGCGGACGTCCCACGGCGCGGGCAGCGCTACAGCCTCGCCGCCGTCGGGACGCCGCCGGACCAGCGCCCGGCGGCCCCCCTCCGTCGGCCGGCCCGCGACCCACCAGACGTCGTCGCCGACCCAGCCCGCGAAGTCGGGACGGCCGCCGTGCTCCGCCACCAGGGCGGCGTCCACGGGGGACGGCCAGGTTCCGCAGGGCGCCGGGGACTTGGGCACCATGATCGCTACGCCTCCTCGGGCAGGGGGTGGTGGGACGAGCAGGGACCCGACGCGTCGTGCATCACAAAGCGGTCCAGGACGCGCACACCGAAGTGCAGGGCGTCCACGGGCACCCGCTCGTCGACGCCGTGGAACAGCCCCTGGTAGTCGAAGCCCGGCGGCAGCCGCAGCGGCGAGAATCCGTACCCCGCGACGCCCAGCCGGGAGAACTGCTTGGCGTCCGTGCCGCCGGACATGCAGAACGGCACCACGTGCGCCTCGGGGTCGAAGTGCTCCAGCGCGGCCCGCATCCGGGCGAACACCGGCGCGTCCACCGGCGCTTGCAGGGCCCGCTCGCGGTGGAAGAACGTCCAGTCCACGTCCGGGCCGGTGAGCCGGTCCAGGGTGGCGGCGAACTCCTCGTCCCCGCCCGGCACGGTCCGGCCGTCGACGAACGCGGTGGCCGTCCCCGGAATCACGTTGATCTTGTAACCGGCGCTGAGCATGGTGGGGTTGGCGCTGTTCCGGACGGTCGCCGCCACCAGCTTGGCGGCGGGCCCCAGCTTGCCCAGCAGCTCCTCGACCTCCTCCGGGCGCGGCCCGTCGCGGTCCACGTCGATGCCGTGGGCGGCGGCCAGTTCGCGCAGCGCGGCGCGGACGACCGGGGTCAGCCGGACCGGCCACTCGTGCTCGGCGATCCGGGTGACGGCGGCGGCCAGCCGGGCCACCGCGTTCTCCCGGTTCACCTTGGAACCGTGCCCGGCCGTGCCCCGGGCCCTCAGCTCCACCCACGCCGAGCCGCGCTCTCCCGCCGCCACCGGATACAGCCGCAGCCCGCCGGCCCCGTGCACGGTGTACGCGCCCGACTCGCCGATCGCCTCGGTGCAGCCCTCGAACAGCGCGGCGTGCTCGTCCGCGAGAAAGCCGGCACCCGCCTCCCCCTTGTCCTCCTCGTCCGCGGTGAACGCCAGCACGATGTCGCGCGGCGGCAGGACACCCGCCCGCGCCCAGGCGCGGACCACGGCCAGCACCATGGCGTCCGTGTTCTTCATGTCGAGCGCGCCGCGCCCCCAGACGACGCCGTCCCGCACCTCGCCCGAGAAGGGGTGCACGGCCCAGTCCGCCGGCTCGGCCGGGACGACGTCCAGGTGCCCGTGGACGAGCAGCGCCCCCGCGACGGGGTCCCGGCCCGGGACCCGGGCCACCACATTCGTCCGCCCGGGCTTCCGCTCCAGCAGGAACGGCTCGATCCCCACCTCGGCGAGCCGCTCCGCCACGTACTCGGCGGCGGGCCGCTCCCGGCAGTCGCCGCCACCGCGGTTGGTGGTGTCGATCCGGATCAGATCGGAGGTGAACCGGACGACTTCGTCGAGCGCCCGCGCGTCCACCCGTCCCCCGTCGCCGTCCACCCCTGCTGCCGTGCCACTAGCCATACGCTTCCTCCACCGCCCCCGCCACGACGGGACGGATCGCCTCGGACATGGTCGGCGTGGTGCGGCGCGTGAGGCCGGGCGGCGCGAAGCCCGTACGGTCCACCGAGCGGCGACGGTGCGCACCCGCGCACCGCCCGACCCCCTCGGCGCGCACGGCACACCCACTCCCCCGGCCGTCACCCGTCACCTGCACCACCAGCCCACCGTAAGCGCCTCCACCGACGAACCCGGGCGACCCGTCGAACCACCGCGCGCCGTCCACCCGTACGCCGCGCCCACGCGCCGATGCGCCCCCGCAGGGGCCCGTGGGGGCTCAGCCGGCCTCCGCCGACGGCGTTCGCGCCCGCCGCGCCGCCCGCAGCGGTAAAGGATCTTCGCCACCTTCCCGTTCTACCTCAGAGGTAACGCGTCCGCACAGGCCCCGCCATCTCGCCGTTACCGTGAAGCGCCCTCCCCGTACGGCTCGTTGACGGCAGGGCGGACGGAACTCACTGCCCCGCGCCCCGCGGCCACACTCTGCGCGCCTCTGGTCCAACCCGCTTACCGGGTGGGCACGTTCACGACGCCCGCGCCCTCACCCGGTCACCGCCTCAACCCCAGCACCCGGTGCGGCCGGTAAGGCGCCTCCAGTCGGGCGGTCTCGTCGTCCGTCAGGACCAGGTCCACGGCGGCCACCGCGTCGTCCACGTGGGAGGCGCGGGTGGCGCCGATGATCGGGGCCGCGACGGGGGGCTTGGAGAGGAGCCAGGCGAGGGCTACGCGGGCCGGGGGGAGGTCGCGGGCGGTGGCTACCGCGCGGAGGGCGTCCACGACGTCGAAGTCCGCTTCCTCGTAGAGGCGGCGGGCGAGTTCGTCGTTGCCGGAGCGGAGGGTGCGGTGGGTGCCGTCGCGGTCGCGGGTGCCGGTGAGCATGCCGCGGGCCAGGGGGCTCCAGGGGACGCAGCTGACGTTCTCGTCGCGGCAGAGGGGGAGCATTTCGCGTTCCTCCTCGCGGTAGAGGAGGTTGTAGTAGTTCTGCATGGAGACGAAGGGGGTCCAGCCGTTGGCCCGGGCCAGGTGCTGAGCCTTGGCGAACTGCCAGGCCCACATGCTGGAGGCGCCCAGGGCGCGGACCTTGCCGGCGACGACGAGTTCGTGGAGCGCCTCCAAAGTCTCCTCGATGGGCGTGTCGTAGTCCCAGCGGTGGATCTGGTACAGGTCGACGTGGTCGGTGCCGAGCCTGCGGAGGGAGGCGTCGATGGCCTTGGTGATGTGTTTGCGGGACAGGCCGCGGTCGTCGGGGCCCGGGCCCATGGGGAAGTAGACCTTGGTGGCGAGGACGTAGTCCTCACGGCGCGGGAAGAGGCGGGAGAGCAGGCGTCCCGTGATCTCCTCGCTGAGGCCGGCCGAGTACATGTCGGCCGTGTCGAAGAACGTGACGCCCGCCTCGACCGCGCGCCGGACGACGGGTTCGGCGGCCTCCTCGTCCAGGAACCACTTCTGCGCGGTGGGGCCGCCGCCGTAGCTCATCATGCCCAGGCATATCCGGGACACCTTCAGGTCCGAGCCACCCAGTTGTACGTAGCGCACGTCGTCTCCCGTTCCTCGCGGACGATCGGTCCTTGCCGCTCAGCTCACAGAGGCATCCTGCGGCCCGGGCCGGTGGAATTGAAGACGCGTGCAGGGGTCAGGTCCCGGACGGCGGGGTGTAGGAGGAGCGGGAGTTGAGGGCGGCGGCCTCGCCGGCCGCCCTCCGGTGGGCCGTCGCGGCGCGTTCCAGGTCGCGCCGCGCGTCCGGGCCTCCGGCGGCCGCGCGGGCCCGGGCGACGCGGTCCATCTCGCGGTTGGCGAGGACGACGGCCGCGGTGGGGGCCTTCCGCTCGTCCTCGTACGCCGCCAGGGCCCGGACGGGGTCGGGCTCGGTGGCGAGGCGGTGGGCCAGGACGCGGGCGTCGAGCACCGCCTGGGAGCCGCCGTTGGCGCCGGAGGGGTACGCGGGGTGGGCGGCGTCGCCGAGGAGGGTGACGCGGCCCTCGCCCCAGGCCGGGAGGGGGTCGCGGTCGACCATGGGGTACTCGAGGATCCGCTCGGCGCCGGCGAGGAGCGCGGGCAGGTCCGTCCAGTCGAACCGCCAGTCCGCGTAGTACGGGAGGACGTCCGCCAGGCGGCCGGGGCGGTTCCGGTGCGCGTCGCCGGCGAGCGGGCCGGGGGCGCCCGTCGGCACCGCGCAGACCCAGTTGAGGAGCGTCCGGCCGCGTGCGAGGGCCGCGGGCGAGATCTGGTACGCGACGAACTGGGTGTTCCGCTCGTCGGACGCGAGGAGCAGCGCGTTGCCCGGCGGGAAGGCGTCGGTCTCGGTGACGCCCCGCCACATGGTGACGCCGCTCCACCGGAGCGGGCCCTGGGCGGGGTGGAGGCGGGCGCGGAGCCGGGAGTGGATGCCGTCGGCGGCGACGAGGACCCGGGCGGCGTGGCGCTCGTGCCGGTCGGTGGTCCGGTCGAGGGCGTGGACGTGGACGGCGTCGGGGGTCTGGGTGAAGTCCTCGACGCGGACGCCGGTCCGGACGGCCTCCGGGCCGATCCGCTCTCTCACCGTTCTCAGCAGCATCATCTGTAAGTCGCCGCGGTGCACGGAGTACTGCGGCCAGCGGTAGCCGGCGGCCGTGCCGCGCGGGTCGCGGTAGCGGACGGTGCCGTGCCGGTCGGCGAAGACGTGGGCGACGGCGGGGACGCCGAGGGCGGCCAGTTCGTCGGCCAGGCCGAGTTCATGCAGTTCCCGGACGGCGGCGGGCTGCAGGTTGATGCCCACGCCGAGCGGGGAGATGTGGCGCGAGGACTCCAGGACGAGCGGCCGGATGCCGACGGCGTGCAGGCTGAGGGCGGTGGTGAGGCCGCCGATGCCGGCGCCGGCTATCACGACGTCGGCCGACAGGCACTGGGCGGGGTGCGGTGTGGTCATGTCTCCTCGTCGGGGCAGGGTGTGGAGGGCCGCCCGCTCGCGCGCGCGACAGCGGGCGGCCCCCGGTGTCGCCGCGCCGCGGTTCAGCGCACGGCGTGGACGAGTTCGCCGCCGCGCGGCCCCGCCTCCGGCCACCGCCCGAGGGCCTGGCCCACCGCCGCGTAGGTCACCGTCTCCGGCCGCCAGCCCCGCTCGGTGAACAGCGGATCGGGCTCGTCGGTGCCGTACCGCCACCCGGCGCCCGAGCGTTCGAGGAGGCGCAGCATCGGGCGGACGGCCGGGTCGTGGAACAGGGAGCCCGCGACGAAGTCGGTGAGGAGGTGGCTGCCGGGGGCGGAGAGTTCGGTGATGCGGTCGAGGAGGCGGAGGACGTCCCCCTCCTCCAGGTACTGGGTAAGGCCCTCGACCAGCCAGCAGGCGGGCTTGTCGGGGCGGAACCCGGCCGCCGTGAGGGGCCCGGCCCAGTCGGCGGCGAGGTCGGCGCCGACCGGCACCCGGCGGGCGCAGCGCGGCGCGGCGTCGCCGAGCAGCGACTCCTTCAGCCGCAGCAGGTCCGGGCGGTCGACCTCATAGAGGACGGTGGTGGGGAGCGGGAGGCGGTAGGCGCGGCTGTCCATGCCCGCGGCGAGCAGGACGAGTTGGCGGGGCGCGTCGGGGGCCTCGGGCACGTCGGGTGCGTCGGGTGTTCCGGAGGCGGCGCCGCCCGTGACCGTCAGGAGGTGGTCGTCGAAGTAGCGGGTGCGGACGGGTATGGCCTCCACCACGCCGGCCCGGTCGGCCAGTCTCCGTCCCGTGTCGCCGGCGAGGACGGCGGCGAACGGGTCGTCGAAGAGCCGGTCCGGCCGCTCGGACTCGCGGGCGCGCAGGGCGGCCGTCATCCGGGCGGTGTTGGCGACGGGGTCGAGGTCCTCCGCGGGGGTGGCGGCGACGGGGTCGAGGCGATCGGCGGGCGCGTCGGGGCGGTCGGCGGTCGAGTCGTGCATCGCGGTGGGGCTCCGTTCGTCGGTCGCTGGTACGGGCGCGCGGGGCGCCCGATGACTCACCCCCGTTCGGTACAGCCCTCCCGTATTACCACCTACGCGGACAAGCGGATAAGAGGACCGTGTGGCGGGTGTTGCTCACGTTGATTGTGGTGCGGGTGAGGCCAGGGATTCGCTCACCCCCGCCCCCTCCGCCACGGAACGGCGAAGCCGGCCCGCGCGCGGTCACGCGGCCCGCTCCGGGGCGACGGCGGCCAGCGCGGCGGCGGTGGGGAGGACGACGGCGCAGCGCGTCGCCGCGTACTCCAGGGCCATGCGGTGGTACCCGGCCGTGAAGTCGGCGACGGCGTCGGCGACCACGAAGGTCTCGATGTCGTGCGAGAACGCCTCGTGGGCGGACATCAGGATGCCGACGTGCGCGTAGACGCCGCAGATGACCAGCTGGTCGCGCCGCTGACGGCGCATCAGGTCGAGCAGTCCGGTGCGGCAGAACGCGGACGGCCGCCACTTGGTCAGCACCACGTCCCCCTCCCCGGGCGCCACCTCGGGGACGACCGCCCGGTGCTCCTCCCCCGCCGGCATCCCGGCACCCCAGATGTCCTTCAGCAGGCCGCGCTGCTCGTCGGTCATCCCGCCGGGCTGCGCCGTGTAGACGACGGGCGCGCCGGCGCGGGCCCACGCCCCGCGCAGCGCCGCGGCGTTGGCGACGAGCTCGGCGGCCGGGGACTGCCCGGCGGGGAACGGGCGCAGGAAGTAGTGCTGCATGTCGTGGACGAGCAGCACCGCGCGCCGGGGGTCGACGGCCCAGCCCGCGGTGTTCTCCGGGAGGGAGTCGGTGGCCGGCATGGGGTACGGGGCTATCGGCGGGATGGCCATGGGCGTCCTTTCCATGAGGGAGTGGCGGCGGCGTCAGGCGCCGAGGGTGGCTCCGCCGTCGACGGTGAGGTGGTGCATCGTGATGTGCGCGGCGCGGTCGGAGAGCAGGAACAGGACCGCGTCGGCGATGTCCTCGGGGCGGGCGACCTTCCGGAGCGGGATGCCGAGGCGGTATTCCTCCGCCACGCCGTCGACCGAGTGCGCGCGGGCGGCGTCCGCGTCGTCCCAGAGGGCCGTGAGCATGGCGGTGTCCGTCGAGCCGGGGCCGACCACGTTGCACCGGACGCCGCAGGCGGCGAGCTCCAGGCCGAGGCAGGCGGTGAACATGCTCGCGGCGGCCTTGGACGCGGCGTAGGCGGCGAGGTTCACGCGCGGGGTGCGGCCGGCGTTGGAGGCGATGGTGACGATGGCGCCGGAGCGGCGGCGGGCCATCCGGTCGGCGACGGCCCGGCTGACGTGGAAGACGCCGGTGGCGTTGACGTCGAGGACGGCGTTCCAGTCGGCCTCGGTGAGCTCGCGGACGCTGCCGGAGCGGAGGATGCCGGCGCCGTTGACGAGGTGGGTGAGCGGCCCGAGTTCGCGTTCCGCCGTGTCGACGGCCGCCTCGACCCCGGCGGCGGAGGTGACGTCGGCGGGCAGGGCGAGGACTCGCCGGCCGGCGCCGGTCAGGTCGGCTGCCAGGGCCGCCAGCGCGCCCTCGTCCCGGTCGAGCAGGGCCACGGCCACGCCCTCGGCGGCCAGGGCGCGGGCCACGGCCTCGCCTATGCCGCCCGCGGCGCCGGTGACGAGCGCCGTGCCGTGCAGTCCGAACACCGTCATGTGTGGGGTCTCCTTCGTCGGCGGTCCCGGACGACGTCCGGGGCGGTTCCCGGGCTCCGGGCGGAGCGGGAGCCGGGCGCTTCGGGGCGGTTCACCGTGGAGCCGTTGCACGTCGGAGGACGCTGACCGGCGGCCGCCGCCCCCGCGGGCGTCAGGGCTGCCACCCGGCGGGCTCGGGCCGGGGAGAGGCGGCGCCGGTCGTCGGCGGGACGGGTGACGAGGCCGCCCCGCTTGCCGGTTCCCAGGCTGCCGATCTCGTCGTCCCGGCGCAATCCCTCGGTGCGGACGGGGGTTTCGGTGCGGGGGCGTGGTCCGGGTGGCGGTGCGGAGGGACGGACCGGGTCGCGGACCGCGCGGCCCGGGCACGCGGCGGGGCGCCCCGCCCCTCGCCGCGCGGGCAGCCCTCGCGGCGGTGCCGCTCACCGCACTCGGCGGAACGGCGGGAAAGCGGTTCGGTACGGCGGCGCGGCGGCCCCGGGGGACGGGGAACACACCACGTGGCGGACCGCTCCCCCGGGAACGCGTCGCGGACGCGCACCGCGCGATCGAGACGGGGCACGGGCGGGGCGAGTTCGCGCTGGTGACGGGCTCACGGTGGGCCGGCGCACGGGGAGGGAGCGCCTGGCCCCCACGCGATAATGCCTCCCATGAGCTCCACCGCCCCCGCCTCGACGACCCCGGGCAGCCCCCACCCCGTCCCCGACGCCGTCGCGCACCTCACCGGGCGGTGGACGGTCCACCGCGTCCTCCGCGACCTGGCCACCGGCCAGGAGGGCACCTTCACCGGCACGGCCGTGTTCCGTCCGGCCGCCGGCGCGACGCACCTGCTGCACGTCGAGGACGGCGGGCTCACCTGGAACGGCACCACCGGGCGGGCGGGCCGGACGCTCCTGCTGTACGGCCGGCCGGACGGCACGGCCGACGTCCGCTTCGCCGACGGCCGTCCCTTCCACCCCCTGGACCTGCGGACCGGGCACTGGACCACCCGCCACCCCTGCGGCCGGGACCGCTACGACGGGACGTTCACCGTCGTCTCGGCCGACGAGTGGCGGCTCGCCTGGCGCACCACGGGACCGGCCAAGGACCAGCTCCAGCACGCGGTGTACCGGCGCGCCGAGAGCCCGTGAACCCGGCTTGAGGCCGCCGGGTCTCACCTCCCGTGGCGCTCCCGGAACATGTCCGTCATCCCCTGGTCCGCGTGGCCCAGCTGCAGATCCCGTTCCGTCCGGCCGCCCCCGGCGACCTGCAGCACCGTCGCCACCGGCGGGTACCCGGCCGCGACCACCGTGTACTCCCCCGCGGACAGGTCGACGAAGCGGAACGTGCCGTCGGCGCCCGTGATCGCGGAGTCCACGACGTTCCCGGCCGCGTCGAGCAGGGTGACCCGGGCGTCCTCGACCGGCCGGCCGCCCCCGGCGCGGACCGTGCCGCGCAGCACCGCGCCGCCCGCCAGCTCGACGTCCTGCCGGGTCTCGCGGGCGGACTGGACGGTGACGGGGAGCGCGGCCGGGCGGTAGGCGGGGGCGCTGGCGGCCAGGGTGTACTCGCCGGCGACGAGTTCGCCGATGACGTAGCCGCCCTCGTGCCCGGTCCGGGTGGAGGCGACGACCTCGCCCTGGACGCTGGTGAGCGTCACCAGCGCCTCGCACACCGGGCTGCCGTCGGCGGCGCGGACGGTGCCCGCGAGCCGGCCGGCGCCGCCGAGGACGACGTCGAGCTCGACCGGCCGGTCGCCGACGGTCACGGTGACCGCCTGCGGCTGGTGGCCCCCGGCCGCGGCGATGAGGACGTACGAGCCCGCGCCGGGCGTGTTCAGCGCGTACCGGCCGTCGTCGCCGCTGGAGCCGCGCCCGATCTGCCGCCCCTGGGCGTCGATGAGGGTGAGCGCGGCGCGGGCGACGGTGGTGCCGTCCTGGTGCTGCACGGCGCCGGTGACGGGCACCGCGGCGGCGTACGGCGTGCCGTCCGGGGCGTGCATCCCCTCACGCGCGTACGCCCCCTCACGGAGGTACGCCCCCTCTCGCGCGTACGCGCCCCCACGGCCGTACGCCTCACGCGCCGGATCCGGCTCGGTGATCAGCGGTGCGGGCGGCGGCGTCGGCTCGTTGCGGGCGGGCGGGATGGTGGGCGCTTCGGGGGCGTTGTGGGACACCAGTGGTTTCTCCTTCAGCAGGAAGGCGAGCAGGAAGCCGAGGACGAACACCGGCACCAGGTAGAGGAAGATCCGCGGCATGGCGTCCGCGTACGCCCGGATGTAGCCGTCCCGCAGCGCCGCCGGGAGGGCGTGCACCAGGCCGGGCGTGAGGGAGTCGGCGTCCGGGAGTCCGGCGCGCCGCGGCAGTTCGCCGGCGAGGCGGTGGGCCAGCCGGTGCGCGAAGAGGGTGCCGAAGACGGCCGCGCCGACCGAACCGCCGATCTGCCGGAAGAAGTTGTTGGCGCTGGTGGCGGTCCCGAGGTCGGCGGGGTGGACGGAGTTCTGCACGGCGAGGATCAGGACGGGCAGGGCCAGGCCGATACCGGTGCCGAGGACGGCCATCCAGAGGCTGTAGACCAGCCGGCCCGTCCCGGCGTCCAGGTGCGACAGCAGGTACATGCCTTCGGCGGCGAGGGCGCAGCCGAGGACGGGCAGCAGCTTGTAGTGGCCGGTGCGGCTGACGAGTTGGCCGGCGACGAGGGAGGCGGCCACGACGCCGCCCATCATCGGCAGCATCAGCAGCCCGGACTCGGTGGCGCCGGCCCCGTCGACCATCTGCAGGAAGGTCGGCAGGTAGCTGGCGGCGCCGAAGAGGCCGACGCCGACCACCGCGCCGATCAGCCCGGTGACGAGGAAGACGGAGTCGCGGAACAGGTGCGGCGGGATGATGGGTTCGGCCGCGTACTGCTCGACGACGAGGAACAGCAGGGCCGTGCCGAGCGCGCCGGCGGCGAGGCCGAGGGTGACGCGGTCGGTCCACGCGTACTCGGTGCCGCCCCAACTGGTCAGCAGCACCAGGCAGGTGGCGGAGGTGCTGAGCAGCAGCGCGCCGAGGACGTCGAACCGGCCGCGGGCGGTGGGCCGGGGCAGGTCCAGGGCCTTGAGGACGACGGCGAGGGTGACCAGCCCGAACGGGACGTTGACGTAGAAGCACCAGCGCCAGGAGGTGTGGTCGGTGAAGAACCCGCCCAGCAGCGGCCCGGCGACGGAGGCGAGCCCGAAGGCGGCGCTGATGACGCCCATGAAGCGGCCGCGCTCGCGGGGCGGGACGATGTCGGCGATGATCGCCTGCACGCCGATCAGCAGCCCGCCGGCGCCGACGCCCTGGAGCGCGCGGAAGGCGATGAACTGGTCCATGGTCCGCGACCAGCCGGCCAGTCCGGAGCCGAGGACGAAGACGACGATCGCGAAGACGAAGACGGTCTTGCGGCCGAGGAGGTCGCCGACCTTGCCGTAGAGCGGCAGCACCACCGTGGAGGTGAGCAGGTAGGCGGTGACGGCCCAGGGCATCCGGTCCACGCCGTGCAGGTCGCCGACGATCCGCGGGAGGGCGGTGGCCACGATCGTCTGGTCGAGCGCCGCGAGGAGCAGGGTGAGCATCAGCGCGATGAAGACGACGCGGACCCGCCCCCGTCCCGGCCGGGGGTCCCGGTCGGGATCACCGGCCGGGACGGGGCCGCTCGCGGGCAGGGCGGGTGGACCGCTCGTCACCACGATGGCCTCGGAGATGGACCCGCCCACGTGTGTGCTCCCGTCGTCGCGCCTGGTCGTCCGGCCGCCCTTTTTTCGCATTACGCGACAACGGGGAGCAAGCGCGACGTTTTACCCGGGAGTACGGCCGTGACGGCTTTCCGCCGGTCGGAGGCGTTGTGACGGCCCGGTGCGGGGCCGGGAAAACCACTCGTACAGGTGAGAGGCCGCCAGGGGCTCAGCCCTTCTCCACCTCACCGGCGAGCCGGGCGAGGACGGCGTCGTGGATCCGGGCCAGCCCCTTGGGCGCGAAGGTCCGCTCGAAGAAGCCGCCGATGCCGGTGGCGCCGGTCCAGGTGGTGCTGACGACGACCTTGGCGCGGCCCTCGCCGGCGGGGGTGACCGTCCAGGTGGTCACCATGCTGGAGTTGCGGTCCTTCTCCACCAGCTGCCCGGCGGACGGCTCGGTGACCTCCAGCAGGCAGTCCCGGACGCGCTTGCTGGTGGCCTGGAGCTTCCAGTGCACCAGCGTGCCCTCGCCGTCGCCGCCCTCCCGGACCTCGTACTCGCTGTACTGCTCGGGCAGCAGCTTGGCACGGGTGCCGCTGTAGTCGGCGAGCGTGTCGAACACCTCCTCCGGGTCCGCCGCGATGATCCGCTCGGTGGTGGCCTCGACCTGGCCCATGACTTGCCCTCCGGGATTCCGGGATGACGATATGTGCAGCAGCCCGCGCGTCCCGCGGGTGCGGGCAAAGCCAATCACCATCGCCACACCCGCCCAAATCGGGGGGCGCTCGTTCCGCGTACATCCCGACGTTTCCGTCTGCGGGCGCCCCGGGACCGCTAACGTGCGTGCATGGTGCGCATACGGAAGATGGCCGACGACGACGTGGACGCCGTGGCGGAGATCCGGATCACCGGCTGGCGGACGGCGTACCGGGGACTCGTCCCCGACGCGTACCTCGACGCCATGGACCCGGCCGCGGACGCCGCCGCGCACCGGGCGCGCCGGGCAACGGCCGAGTACCCGATGGTGGAGCTGGTCGCCGAGTCCCCCGCCGACGGCGTCGTGGGCTGGGCTTGCCTGGGCCCCTGCCGCGACGACGATGTCCCGGCGCCCGCCGGTGAGCTGTACGCCCTCTACGTGCGGCCCGCGCTCGTCGGCACCGGCGTGGGGCGCGCGCTGTGCGCCGGCGCGCTGGAGGGCGCGCGGGAGCGGGGGGACGCCCGGCTGGGCCTGTGGGTGCTGCGCGAGAACGCGCGCGCCCGTCGCTTCTACGCTCGTGCGGGGTTCGCGGCGGATGGGGCGGAGCGGGTGGATGTGGTGGAGGGGGAGCCGGTGGTGGAGGTGCGGTATGTGCGGGGGGTGTAGGGGGGGTGCCCCGGTCCCGCCCTTTCACCGTTTCCTGGGGCTGCGCCCCAGACCCCCTTGTCCTCAAGCGCCGGACGGGCTGAATCAGCCCGTCCGGCGCTTGAGGACAGCGCCCGCAGGGCGCTT